>CAZPOK010000018.1:0-24957 GCA_964587905.1 uncultured Rhodobacterales bacterium
ACGGAAACGAGTGCGCGGCGCACGGGCTGAAGATCGGTCATGGCGGGTCCCCCGGTGTTTCTTGTCAGTCGTCGGCCAGCCGCTCGTCCGCGACGAAGTCACGAATGTTCGACGGCGTGTCCTGGGCCTTGGACAGAGTCCAGCCGATGCGGGTCGAATAATCGATCGCAGCTCCGGAGAGAACGATCTGTTTTGTCGCGCGCGGAGAAAGCCGGCCCTTTTCGAGGTAGACGCTGGGGACGAGCGTCAGGACCGCGCGGCCGTCGTGACGCAGAATCCAGATCTCCCCGCTCTTCAGCTCCATCGACACGGCGGTGCCGCCGAGGTCCAGCTCCGCGTCGACGTCTGGATGCAGGTGGAACCGGATGGCGAAGCCGATGCCCTTGAGCCGTGAGGTGTCGAGCGCGCGGTCGAACGCCTTGCGCGTCGCCTCGTCGGGCGAGACGAGCGCATCCTCTCCGGTCACGCCGCGGCCGTCGAGGCCCAGCCGCAGGCTGCGCCGGTGGATCAGCCCGTGCGACCTTGCATAGCCATCGTGCGACGCGGAGATACCCGTCGTCATCTCGTCGTCTTCCCAATCGATCCGCACCTCCCGCGGCGCGTCGACGAGCGTCTCCCTGTCGCGTCCGAGGCTCTGGCCGGCCGGGGCGAGGCGGGCGGAACTGTAGCCTTCGAGGCAGAGCGTCGAATGCGACGGCGTCGCCCGGCCCGCCCGGCGCCAGGTCTGGCCGTAGGACATGCCCGAGCCGCAGTTGACGATCAGCGGGCGGCGGCCCGAGGTGATCTCCATAGCGAGCGTCGAGGCATGCGCGTTAACCGAGTTCACGCCCCGCGGCGGCGGCGCGGCGTCGACGAGGATCGTGGTGCGTCCGTGGGACACCCGCGTAAATCCCATTGACAGACCCTCGGTGCGGATCGTCTTGACCCCGGAGGTGGCGAGAGCCTGGTCCAGACGTCCCTCCTGACCGCGCCCGCCGCCGTGGAAGCGGGCGAGGTTGCCGTCGGCGTGGCGGAGCGCGCGCAGCGTGGGCGCGACCCGCTCCACGGCTTCCAGAAGACCGGGACCGGCGGTTCGGCCTTCCTCGGACAGCGCCGCGATGTTCCATGTCAGAAGGGTGAAGACGTCGAGAAGCTCCTCGGGGTTGCGCGTGGGGATGCCGCCGTCCGGTCCGATCTGCGAGCGGCATTCGCGGTCGAGCGCCTGCACGGCGGGCCGGACGTGGCGCTGCATTCCGGTGAGGCTGAGACCGGCGTAGACGAGGCCTGTCAGCGCCTCGAATCTCGGCAGTCCGGGCGAGGCGGCATGCCACCGGCGGGCGAGAAAGCGTGTCTGGCGGGTGAGGGCGGCGAAGAAGGCGCGGTTTTCGTCGCCGCTCGCGCCGTTGAGGAGAAGGATCGCGTGGTTGATCCAGCGGACGAGGCGGCGCCCCGCGAGGTCCGGGGTCCATCCCGGCCCCTCACCCTGTCCATAACGGGCGACCCAGTCGTGGGTCCAGTGCTGCGCGCGCTTCTGCGCGGCGCGGTCACCCACGGCGGCGAGATCGTCGAGCCAGACGAAGCCCTGCACCTCGGCCTCGAACACGCCGTCGGGCATGGGCAGGTCCCAGATCGGCGTTTCGGGCGCCTCGACGAGGAAGCCCGCGAACAGGAAGTTGCCGGCCGACAACTGCCGGCCGCGGTAGAAACTCCCGATCGAGCGGGGTTCGGGCTGGCTCACGAAGCCGGAGGCTACCGGCCCGAACCCGGCCCGGCGGGCGTGAAACCGGTTCAGCCAGCGCGTGCGGCGCTCGGCCCAGCTGTCGGTTGGTGCCACGGCGTCAGATCCTGCCTGCGATCCGGGTATGTCCCGGCTGTCGTTGCTCTAGGACCATAATCGACGGCTGTCCGGGTGTCATCGCCAAACCTCCACTCAGGCGGGTGCCCGCAGACAGGCGATGAAGAAGCCGTCGATCCCGCCCCGGTCCGCCCAGAGATCGGGGCGGAGGCGCAGGCCCATGGGGCCGATCCACGCCGGGTCGATGAAGGGAACGGCCAGTGCGTCGGTGTCGATCGCGAGGCCGGGGTGGCGCGCAAGCGCCGCCTCGACCTGCGCCTCGCCCTCTTCGGGCAGGAGCGAGCAGGTGCAGAACACGATGCGGCCGCCGGGCCGGGCAAAGTTCAGGGCGCGGTCGAAGAGCGCGGACTGGAGCGCGGCGAGGTCGGCGATCTGGCCCTCGCTCTTGACGAAGGGCAGGTCGGGGTGGCGGCGGATCGTGCCGGTGGCCGTGCAGGGCGCATCCAGGAGAACGGCGTCGAACGGGCCGCCGGTCCACCCGAGCGCGTCCGCCACGACCGTGTCCGCCCGAAGCCCGGTGCGGGCGAGGTTTTCGGTCACGCGCAGCATCCGGGTTTCGGAAATGTCGAGCGCGGTGACGGCAGCCCCGGCGGCGGCGAGTTGCATCGCCTTGCCGCCGGGCGCCGCGCAGAGGTCCAGCACACGCTCACCGGGTTGCGCTGCCAGCACGCGCGCGGGGATCGAGGCGGCGGCGTCCTGCACCCAGAAGCGGCCATCGGCATAACCGGGCAGTGCCGTGACCTGCCCGGAGGAGAGCCGCACCGACCCGGTGGGCAGCGCCGTGCCCCCGACCTCGGCCGCGAGCGCCGCCGCATCCCCGTTGCGGGGCGTGAGGTCGAGCGGTGCGCCCGCCGCATGCGCGGCCTCCATCGCTTCGACCGCGGCCTTGCCATAGGCTGCGACCAGCCGCTTGCGCAGCCACTTGGGAAGCTGGGGGACCGGCAGGATGTTCCACTTGCCGGCCTCCTCCGCCACTTTGCGCAGGACGGCGTTGACGAGGCCCGCCTGCCGGCGCGTCGCTATATCCGCCTTGGCGAGCGAGACCGCGGCGTCGACGACGCCATGCGGCGCCGCGCCATCGACGCAAAGCTCCGCCGTGGCGAGGCGCAGCAGGTTCAGGACCTCCTCGGGCGGGCGCTGACGCACATACGGGCCGATCATGCGGTCCGCGCGGCCCGACCAGCGAAGCGTCTCCGCGGCAAGGCGTTGCGCCCGCGCTTTTTCCTCGGGCGGAAGCGCACCGGGCAGGTGAAGGTCAGACAGCGGCAGGAGCCCGATCCGCACACCGTTCACGAGGTCGAGCGCGGCACGACGCGCGGCGAGGCCGGGCTTGGGCATCGGGGGCAATCCGGGTTGTTCACGAGCCTGGCCCGGTTATATCAGGGAGAGAGCGATCACAAGGAACGCCCATGGCCAACGCAGAGCACAGCGACCGAAAAAACCTGCCGCCCGAGGCCGAGCGCGCGCTGGCCGAGGCCGCTGAGAGGCGCAAGGCGGCGAAAGCCGAGCAGCTTCCGCCGGAGCTTGGCGGGCGCGACGGGCCCGAGCCTGTGCGCTACGGAGATTGGGAGAGAAAGGGCATCGCGGTGGACTTCTGAGACTATTCCAGTCTCAGATCCGCGTACTCCCCCGCCCCCTGATCCGCGACGAACCGGACCGTGTCGTCATTCACGAGAACCAGCTGGCAATTCGGGCCGAGGTCCCGGTCGCCGAAGTAGAGATCGCGGCAGAAGTAGCCGTCCTGCCATCTCCAGGCGCCGGTGACGGGCCTGCCGAACGCGCGGCCCTCGATCGCGCCCGCCGGCGTCACGTTGAGGGTGATTCCGAAGCGCTTGAGATCCCTGTTTGTCACGACGCTCAGAAAGGTGTCCTGATCGCGGACGGTCTGGAACTCTCCCGCCGCGGCGACCCCGGGCGCGATGAGCCCGACGGCGACGGCCAGTGCGATTGCCGGCATCTTCATGGTTTGCGGACCTCCAAATGACCCTGCGTATACGGGCGAGGCCGCCCACCGGATCAATTAAACCCGAGCACGTCGAGCATGTCATAGTGGCCCGGCATCCGATCCTGCCCCCAGAGCGCGGCACGGAGCGCGCCGCGCGCGAAGAGCGCCCGGTCGGTCGCGATGTGGCGCAGCACGATGCGCTCGCCCATGCCCGCGAAGACCACGTCGTGTTCGCCCACGATGTCGCCGCCCCGGATCGAGCTGAACCCGATGTGACCCGGCGTGCGCGCCCCGGTGATGCCGTCGCGGCCACGATCCGAGACGTCCTCCAGCGACACCCCACGCCCCTCGGCCGCCGCCTCGCCCAGCATCAGGGCGGTCCCCGACGGCGCGTCGACCTTCATCCGGTGATGGGTCTCGACGACCTCGATGTCGAACTCCTGGCCGAGCGCCGCCGCCACCTGACGGGTGAGCTGCACGAGAAGATTCACGCCGAGGCTCATGTTGCCCGCCCGCACGATGACGGCGTGGCGGGCCGCCGCGTCGAGCTTGCGAAGGTGCTCGTCGGCAAGACCCGTGGTCCCGATGACGTGGACCACCCGTGCCTGCGCTGCGACTGCGGCGAACTCTACACTCGCCTCGGGCGTGGTGAAATCGAGCACCGCGTGCGCCCCCGCGAAGGGTTCGAGCGGATCGTCCGTGACCGTCACGCCTAGCGGCGCGCCGCCCATTGCGGTCCCCACGTCCTGCCCGAGCCAGTCGTGCCCGCGCCTCTCGACCGCGCCGGCAAGCCGTGCGTCGGCGCTGTCCGCCACCGTCCGGATCAGCATCCGTCCCATGCGCCCCGATGCGCCCGTCACCACGATTCCCGGCAATTCGGACATGTCCCGCCTCCGTTCGGTTTCGCCGACCCTTTACCCGCCTCGCCCCGCCTTGGCAAAGGCTCCGCTTGCGGGCGTGGGGCCGAGGGCTTAGATCGTCCACATGGCTTCCAGACGCTCTCACGAACATGGATCCGGCCCCTCGCACCGCCAGCTTCGCGTGGGAGAGCTTCTCCGCCGCCGGCTGAGCGAAGTGCTGGCCCGCGGCGAGGTCCACGATCCCGAGTTGAACGCGCTGTCGATCACTGTGGGTGAGGTCCGCGCCTCGCCCGATCTCAAGGTCGCGACTGCCTGGGTCCTGCCGCTTGGCGGCAAGGGCGTCGATCACGCGCTCGAGGCTCTGCGCCGCAATCACGGCGAGATCCGCCGCGCGGTGGCCAAGGGGCTCGAACTGAAGTACGCGCCCGAACTGCGGTTCCGGGTCGACGAGACCTTCGACAGGCTCGACGAGACGCGGCGGCTCTTCGACGACGAGACCGTGCGCCGCGACATCGACGAGGCGTGATGCGCACCGCCGCGGTGGTTCTTGCCGCGCTCTTCGCCGGCGCGGCGCAGGCCGACTGCCGTGACCTGACCTTCGACGGCGCGAGCTTCACCGCCTGCCGGGTCGATCCCGCGACCGCCGACATCCGGCTCTGGCTGCGTGGTCCCGATGGCGGCATCCTCGGCACCTTCGACCGCGTGAACGATCTTCTCGGCCAGGACGGCAAGAGGCTCGCCGTCGCGATGAACGGCGGAATGTATCATGACGACCGCCGGCCTGTCGGACACTACGTCGAGGATGGCGTCGAGGAGATGCGGCTCGTCACGAACGCGGGCCCCGGCAATTTCGGGCTGCTGCCGAACGGTGTGCTCTGCCTTGGCGAGGGACGCGCCGTCGTTCTGGAATCGCGCGCCTACGACCGCGCCCGCCCCGTTTGCCGCCACGCGACCCAGTCCGGGCCGATGCTGGTCACCGGCGGCGTGCTGCATCCGCGATTCCTGCCCGACAGCACCTCGCGCAACATCCGCAACGGTATCGGCGTGAGCGAGGACGGCATGCTCTGGATGGTGATCTCCAACGAGGCGGTGACCTTCCACCACTTCGCGCGTCTGTTCCGGGACGAGTTCGCGACGCCCGACGCGCTCTATCTCGACGGCAGCGTCTCGCGGCTCCATGCGCCCGAGCTCGGCCGTCACGATCCCGGCTTTCCGATGGGGCCGATCCTCGGCACGGTGGTGGCGGCGGATTGACGGATCGCTCCCGCCCGGCTACGACGCCGGCCTTTCTTGACGCGAGAGGCGAACATGGCGCGGCGGCGCAAGGGCAGAGACATCTCGGGCTGGCTCATCGTGGACAAGCCCGCGGGCCTGACCTCCACCGGCGTCGTCAACAAGGTGCGCTGGGCGCTGGACGCGCAGAAGGCCGGGCACGCGGGAACGCTCGATCCCGCCGCGACCGGCGTGCTCGCCGTTGCCCTCGGCGAGGCGACGAAGACCGTGCCCTTCGTGACCGAGGCGCTCAAGTGCTACCGCTTCACCGTCCGGCTCGGCCAGCGGACAAACACGGACGACGCCGAAGGCGAAGTGATCGCAGAAAGCGACCTGCGTCCGACCGACGATGAGATCAGGGCGGCGCTGCCCGCCTTCGAAGGCGACATCCTCCAGATTCCCCCACAGTTCTCCGCGGTGAAGATCGATGGCGAACGCGCTTATGCCCGCGCCCGCGATGGCGAGGAAATGGAGCTCGACGCGCGGCCGCTCTGGGTGGAAAGCCTTGAGATGATCGCGCGGCCCGACCCAGACCATGTCGAATTCGAGATGGTCTGCGGCAAGGGCGGATACGTGCGCTCGATCGCCCGCGACCTCGGCGAGTGGCTCGGCTGCCAGGCGCATGTCACCCGGCTGCGGCGGACGTGGTCGGGGGGCTTCGATGCCACCGACGGGATCTCGTTCGACCGGATCGAGGATCTTGCGAGGACCGAGGCGCTCGAAAGCTTCCTTCGCCCGCTCGAGGACGGCCTTTCCGATCTGCCGGAAGTCCGCTGCACCGCCGAGGCGGCGGCCCGGCTCAGGAACGGCAATCCGGCGCCGGTCATCTCGTCCGACGCCGAATATGGCGATCTGGCCTGGGCCTCGCACGACAGGCGCGCGATCGCGGTCGGGACATATCGCTCGGGCGAGTTGCACCCGAGCCGCGTCTTCCTCACCTGATCCCTCGGAACACGCAGGCCCGAACGCCGGTCCAGAGGACCAGAGCGAGACGAACTCGTGCGCGGCGCAATGAAAAAGCCCGGGCGCGAACGCCCGGGCAGTGGGTAAAGACTGACAGGAAGGGAGATCAGCCTTTCGAGAAGTCCGGGTAGGCCTCCATCCCGAGTTCGGACATGTCGAGCCCGTTGATCTCGGCCTCCTCGTCGACGCGGATTCCCATTATACCGCGAAGGATGATCCAGACGACGAGCGAGAGGACGAAGGTGGCTCCGACGATCGCCACGATCCCGATGAGTTGACCCCCGATCGTCGCCTCGCCGTGGTAGCCGCCAGTCAGGACCACGGCAATGGTGCCCCAGATCCCTGCGATGCCGTGAACCGGGATCGCGCCGACGACGTCGTCGATCTTCAGCTTGTCCAGGAGCGGCACCGTGAAGACCACGATGACCCCGCCGATGGCACCGATGATCCCGGCAAGACCCAGCGATGGCGCCAGCGGTTCGGCGGTGATCGACACCAGACCCGCCAGAGCGCCGTTCAACACCATCGTCAGATCCGGCTTCTTGTAGACGATCTGCGTCAGCACAAGTGCGGCAACGGCACCAGAGGCCGCGGCCATATTTGTATTGGAGAAGATGCGGCTGATGTCGGCAACGTCGCCCGCCGACCCCATGGCAAGCTGCGAGCCGCCGTTGAAGCCGAACCAGCCGAGCCACAGGATGAACATGCCGAGCGTCGCCAGCGCAAGGTTCGAGCCCGGCATCGGGTTGACCTTGCCGTCCTTGTACTTGCCGATTCGCGGTCCGAGCACGATCGCACCGGCGAGCGCCGCGGCGCCGCCACAGGCGTGCACAACAGTCGACCCCGCGAAGTCGGAAAAGCCAATCTGCTCGGACAGCCAGCCGCCGCCCCACTGCCAAGACGCGGTCAGCGGATAGATGAAGCCGGTCAAGACGATCACGAAGATCAGGAACGGCCACAGCTTGATCCGTTCCGCGAGGGCACCGGACACGATCGAGGCGGTCGCGGCGCAGAACATCAACTGGAAGATGAAGTCCGAACCGGTCGAGGCGTAGGAGGCATCGTCCGCATCGGCGAGTGCGACGCCAACCGGCTCAAGCACCCCCCACGACGGGAACAGACCCGAGAACCAGCCCTCGATCGCCCAGTCGCCGAGCGGATACATCAGGTTGTAGCCGATCAGCCAGTACATGATGGACGCGAGCGAGAAGAGCCCGACGTTCTTCGTCATCTGCATCGTCACGTTCTTCGAGCGAACCAGCCCGCCCTCGAGCATGGCGAACCCTGCCGCCATGAAGAAGACGAGGAAGCCGCCGATCAGGAACAGCAACGAGTTGAATATCCAGACGACCTCGTCGGACACCGCCGCGGGGACTTCGGCGTCCTGCGCCAGCCCCACCGCGGGGACTGCGGCAATCAGCGCCGCAAGAGGAAGATACTTCAAGGTTTTCATGTCATTAGACCCTTTCCCACACGCCGCTCAGAGTGCGTCTTGGTTGGTTTCGCCGGTGCGGACGCGCAGCGCGCTGTCCACGTCCAGTACGAAGATCTTGCCGTCGCCGATCTTGCCCGTCTTGGCCGTCGTCGCGATGGTCTGGACGACCTGATCGGCCATGTCGGCCCCCACGACGAGTTCCAGCTTCACCTTCGGCACGAAGTTCACGGCATATTCGGCACCGCGGTAGATCTCGGTATGTCCGGACTGCGATCCGAACCCCTTGATCTCTGTAACCATCATGCCGCGGACACCGATGGAGGTGAGCGCTTCACGCACCTCCTCGAGCTTGAACGGCTTGATCGCTGCAATGATGAGTTTCACTTGCATCCCCTTCCGTTGCGCGGGGACCGCCCCCGCGGGTTCACGGGAAGACAAGAGCGGAGACGCCGGGCGACTCAAGCAAGCGAGTAACGTTTCGGTGACGGATTCATCAGTCGATTGCACAATTTTTGCACATTGGCAGGCTTATGCCTGTATATTAGGCAGACCTCGAATGCTGCGGCCGCGAGATTGATGGTCCACTTCCCGCGCCATTCACGCTATCTTCCCGGAAACGGGCAGGAAGAACGCAGGACCGACAATGGCCGGCAAGAACGGCAAGCGCCCGCCACTCGTGGCGGAGCGCCGTTATCCGAAGAAGACGACGAAGAAGAGCCAGACCTCGCGCGCCGCGAAGCCAGCGCGACGCGCCCGCGCGTCGACGCCGAAGCGGGGGCTTCTGGGGCGTGTGTTCTTCGGCCTCCTCGGATGGCTCACGCGGCTCGTCTGGTGGTTCACGTGGCGCACAGCCCTGGTGGGCGGGATCGTCGTCGGACTCTTCGTGCTCTACTACGCGGCACAGCTTCCTCCCGCCTCTCAACTGCTGGACGCCCGCGCCCGCGGGTCGGTGACGATGCTCGACCGGGAAGGGCAGATCTTCGCGTGGCGCGGCGAGCAGTTCGGAGGGCAGATAACCGCCGACACCGTGTCGCCGCATCTCAGGAACGCTGTTCTCGCCACCGAGGACCGGCGGTTCTACCGGCATTTCGGCATCAGCCCGCGCGGCGTGGCCGGCGCCGTGCGCATCAACATGCGCGAAGGCCGCGGCCCGTTCGAGGGCCACGGTGGCTCGACCATAACGCAGCAGACGGCCAAGCTTCTGTGCCTCGGCGTGCCCTATGACCCGAACGGGGAAATGACCGAGGCCCAGTACGAGGCCGATTGCCGCCGGACGACGCTGGTGCGCAAGGCCAAGGAGGCGATCTACGCGCTTGCCATGGAGGTGCGCTACTCCAAGGACGAGATCCTGACGATCTACCTCAACCGGGCCTACCTGGGCGCGGGATCGCGCGGGTTCGAGGCAGCGGCGCAGCGCTATTTCGGAAAGTCGGCGAACGAGGTGTCGCCCGCCGAGGCGGGGATGCTCGCCGGTCTGCTCGTCGCACCCTCCCGCTTCGCGCCGACGGCGAACCTCGAGCGTTCGCAGAACCGCGCGGCGGTGATCGTCGGGCTCATGGAGGATCAGGGGTATCTGTCGGAGGCCGAAGCCCGTTTCGCGCGGGACAATCCGGCGCGGCTGTCGCAAGCCGCCGAAGCCCGAGCAGGCGGCTACTTCGCCGACTGGGTGATGGATTCGGGGCCGGCCTTCCTCACCCGCGAGACGACCGAGGACGTCGTCATCCTCACCACCTTCGACCAGAAGATCCAGCAGGCGGCAGAGGACGCGCTGCAGTACGTCTTCGACACCAAGGTCAGCGAAGGGTCCAAGGCGCAGGCCGCCATCGTCGTGATGAGCGCCGACGGGGCAGTGCGGGCCATGGTGGGAGGGCGCAAGTTTCGCGGCGTTTCGGGCCAGTTCAACCGCGCGATCCAGGCCAAGCGGCAGACCGGGTCAGCGTTCAAGCCCTTCGTCTATGCCGCGGCGCTGGACCTGGGGTGGCACCCGTTCGACCCGATCCTCGACGCGCCCATCACCATCGACGTGCCCGGCTCGGGCCCTTGGAGTCCGAAGAACTACGGCGGCGAATTCTACAACCGCGACGTCACCCTGACGGACGCGCTGCGGCTGTCGCTCAACACGCCCGCCGTACGCCTGTCCGAAGCCGTGGGACGGGACGCCGTGAGCATGGTGGCCGACCAGTTCGGCATCGAATCGGACCTCGCGGCCGGCCCGGCCATCGCGCTCGGCACCTCCGAATCGACGCTGATCGAGATGACCGGCGCCTATGCCGGAATCCTCAACGGCGGCACGTCGGTCACGCCCTATGGCCTTCTGGAACTGCGTCTTCAGGCCGAGGACATGCCGCTCATGGGTCAGGAAGGCGGTCTGGGGGAGCGCGTGATATCGGAGACCGCGGCGCGCGAACTGGTCTACATGATGGCCGAAGTGGTCAACAACGGCACCGGCAGGCGGGCCGCCCTGCCCGGCCGCCCGGCCGCGGGCAAGACCGGCACCACGCAGGCGGCGCGGGACGCGTGGTTCATCGGCTTTACCGCGGATTACGTCGCCGGCATCTGGATGGGATACGACGACAACACGCCTCTCAAGGGCGTGACCGGCAGCGGACTCCCCGCGGAAGTCTGGCACGAGACCATGCTCCGGGTGCACGATGGCCTTCCGCCGCGCGGCCTGCCGATGATCGTGCCGGAGCCGCGAAGCGTGCCTATGGCCGGACGGACCCAGCCCCGGCAGGAGGTGTCCGACAACGTGCTTCTCGAGGTTCTGAACTCGATCTTCGGCGGCAACTAGCACGCCTTCGCGTGACGCCCGCTCCATCGTTTAGCTCTAGCCCGCCGTCTGCAGGTCCCGAATCAGCAGGTCGATGTCGCCCCGCCGTTGGTCGAGCATCGCGCCGATCTCGGTCCGCTCGGTCTTGAGCAGGCTGATGCCCTCGATCAGCAGGTCGAAGAACAGATCGCGCCCCGAGCGGTCCGAGACGAGGAAGGTCACCGCGAACGGCGCCTGGCCGGGCAGGTCCGCCGTCGCCCGCACCTCGAGGAACGACTTCACCGGCTGAGCGCTGCGCACGGTGATGCTCCCGCCGATGAACTCGCGGAACCGCTTGCCGTACTTGCGCGCGAGGTAGCCGGTGAAGGCGTCGGCGAAAGCGCTGAGTTGCGCCCGGCTCGCGCTGCGGGCGTCAGGTCCGAGGGCAGACCGCGCGATCGTCGGCACATCGGCGTAGCGGCGGAAGATCGCCTCGAAATCGCGGTACATCGCCGATTCCGATTTGCCCGAGTTGATCACCGCGTTGATGTCGGCCACCGCCCGCGTGATGAGGTCCCTGGCCGCATCGGCGGTGAGGGACGTCGCGGGCGTCGCGGCCGCTACGCCCAGCGCCGAGAGGCCGCCGAGGACGGCACGTCTGGAAATCTCATTCGCCATAAAGGTCCTCATAAGGATCGAAATAGGTGTCTTCCGCTTCGTCCCCCAGTTCGAACCGGCGGTTCTGGAGGTAAATGCTGCGTGATTGGGCGTAGCTGTCGGCGCTTTCGTAGAGGATTCCGTCGATCGAGGTGGCGAGCCGGGCGCGCGTGTCGATGACCCGCACGACGCGGCCCGTGGGAGAGACCCAGTTCGGCAGATCGGACGCGATCACACCGACCGGATTGAGTACGATGTCCACGACGGTCCCGGCAGCGTCGCGTTCCGTCGACGGACCGAGTAGAGGAAGTTCGAGATAGGCGCCTTCCGGGGCGCCCCAGACGAACAGCGTCTCGCCGAAATCCGTGCTGCGCGGCTCCAGCCCGAAGGAACTGGCCGGATCGAAGATGCCGCCGATGCCGAGCGTTGAGTTGATGACGAACCGGAAGAGGTTGTGGACCGCGTCCTCGCCCTCGCCCTGGAGGACATCGTTCACGACATGGCTCGGCGCCTCGAGATTGGTGGCGAAGTTGACCGCACCCTGCCGGACCGGCCCAGGTATGCCTTCGCTCCAGGCGCGGGCCACGGGGCGCAGGACCGCGCGATCGGTGGCGACGTTGTCCGCGTGGATTTGCCGGTTTTGCGCCTCGTAGGGATCCCAGACCTCGACCGGTCCGGGCGGCGTGTTGCATGCCGAAAGCGCCAGCAGAACTGCGAGGACGGCGAACTTCCTGTGCATCACATTCGGCATACGGGTCACTCTTTCAGGGCGTGGCGCAAGAAATGGGGGTCCAACTCCGGATTCGTAGCTCATTTCGTGGTAAAAAACTATTCCGGCGCGGCCGCCGGAGGCGCAAATTTCAGGATTTCGGCCATTTGCGCTCCTGATTGGCACTTTTCCGCAGACCCCCTTCCCGATAGCGTCACCGAGACGGATGAACGGGAGACCGGAATGACAGGAAGAATCGAAGCGCGCCTCGCGGAACTCGGCGTGACTCTGCCCGAGGCGCCCGCGCCCGCCGCGAATTACGTGCCTTGGGTGCAGGTCGGCGAAACAGTCTATGTCTCGGGACAGGTCTCGAGCGGTCCCGACGGGCTCATCCTGGGCAAGCTCGGCGCGGACACGGATGTCGAGGCCGGCGCGTCGGCAGCGACGTCCTGCGCGATCAGTCTGCTGGCGCAGGTCCGCGCAGCCTGCGGCGGTGATCTCGACCGGTTGGTGCGGGTGGTGAAACTGACCGGCTTCGTGAACTCGACGCAGGATTTCGGCGACCAGCCCAAGGTGATCAACGGCGCTTCGGACTTCCTTGTGGAGGCGCTGGGAGAGGCCGGGCGCCATTCCCGCTCGGCCGTCAGCGCGGCGTCCCTTCCGTTCGGCGTCGCCGTCGAGATCGAGGGGATCTTTCAGGTGAAATGACGCCGCCGCTGCCGCCGGACTTCCTGCGCATCCCGTTCGCGCACCGGGCGTTTCACGATGCCGGAAGCGGTCGTGCGGAAAATTCGCCCGCCGCGATCGCGGCGGCGATCGCCGCGGGATACGGGATCGAAGTCGACGTCCAGATGACTTCGGACGGGACGGCCGTCGTCTTTCACGACTACGATCTGAAGCGCCTGACGGGAAAGACCGGCCCCGTCAGGGATCGGACGGCGGCCGACCTTGCGGGCATTCCGCTCTCGGAGGGCGGTGGCACGATCCCAACGCTGGCGCAGTGTCTGGGGATGATCGGCGGCCGCGTCCCCCTGCTCATCGAGATCAAGGACCAGGACGGCGGGATGGGCCCGAACGTTGGCGCTCTGGAACAGGCGGTCGCGATCGACCTCGCTGCGTATGAAGGTCCCGTGGCGGTCATGTCGTTCAATCCGAATTCGGTCGACGCCCTGCGGCACTTCGCACCGGCCGCGCCACGCGGGCTCACCACGTCGTCGTGGAGTCCACGCAACTGGAAGAACGTATCGCCGCAGACATGCGACAGGCTCCGCGGCATCCCCGACGTCGACCGCGTCGGCGCGGCCTTTGTCAGCCACGAGGCAGGCGACCTCGGCCGTCCGCGCATCGCGGACCTCAAGACGCGCGGCATGCCGGTTCTCTGCTGGACGATCCGCTCGCCGAAGGCGGAAGCCGAAGCGCGTCGCGTGGCCGACAACATCACCTTCGAGGGCTATGCCGCCGACATTCCCGCCGCTTGACGCGCGGACGCGGCAGGCCAAGTAGTCCTTCATCAGCGAAGTTCGGAAGATGCGCGAAGAATCCATCGAAATCTCGGTCCTCGGATCGCTGTCCGAGGTCGACCCCGCCGCATGGGACGCCTGCGCCTGCCCCGAGGCGGCGGACGGCGGTCATCCGCGCGATCCGTTCACGACCCACCGGTTCCTCAAGGCGCTCGAGGACAGCCGGTCTGTCGGTACCGGCACCGGCTGGCAGCCGCAGTACCTCGTCGCGCGGGATCAGGACGGCGAGGTGATCGCCTGCGCGCCGCTCTATGCCAAGGGACACAGCCAGGGCGAATATGTCTTCGATCACAACTGGGCGCACGCCTTTGAACGCGCGGGGGGGCGCTATTATCCCAAGCTCCAGATCGCCGTGCCGTTCACGCCGGCGACCGGGCGGCGGTTCCTCGTCAGGCCGGGCCACGAGGACACGGGGACGGCGGCGCTTGTTCAGGGCGCGGTCCAGTTCGCCTCGCGAAACCGGCTGTCATCGTTGCATGTGACCTTCTGCACCGAGGACGAGGCCAAGACCGGGGCGCGGATCGGCCTTCTTCACCGGGTGACTCAACAATTCCATTGGGAAAACCGCGGTTACGCCGATTTCGACGCCTTCCTCGCCGACCTGTCGTCACGCAAGCGCAAGAACATCCGCAAGGAGCGCCAGACCGCGGCCGAGTTCGGCGGCGAGATCGTCGCGCTGACAGGCGAGGAGATCGAGCCGTGCCACTGGGACGCCTTCTGGCGGTTCTACCAGGACACCGGCGCGCGCAAATGGGGCACGCCCTACCTCACACGGGCCTTCTTCGACCGGGCACAGGAAACGCTGCGCCAGGACATCCTTCTCGTTCTCGCCATGCGGGGTGGCCGTCCGGTCGCGGGGGCGCTCAACTTCATCGGGCGCGAGACACTCTACGGCCGCTACTGGGGCTGCGTCGAGGACCACCCGTGTCTGCATTTCGAGCTCTGCTACTACCAGGCCATGGAGCGCGCGATCGCGCGGGGGATGGCCCGCGTCGAGGCGGGCGCGCAGGGCGCGCACAAGCTCGCGCGCGGCTATCTGCCGGTGCAGACGCATTCGCTCCACTGGATGGCGGACGACGGATTCGCACGGGCCGTGCAACAGTATCTCGAAGCCGAACACGATGCGGTGGACGAGGAGATAGAGATTCTGACAAGCTATGGCCCGTTCAGGAAGGTGACCCAGGAGGACTGATGGCCGAGAAACTGACCGACGCGCAGCGCGACAAGCTGCTGTCGCCGCTCTTCGAGACGGGCTGGAGCATGACGGAGGGCCGTGACGCGATCACAAAGAAGTTCGAGTTCCGGAATTTCGTGGAGGCGTTCGGATTCATGACGCGGGCCGCGCTTCTTGCCGAAAAGCTCGATCATCATCCCGAATGGTTCAACGTCTACCGCACGGTGGAGGTGACCTTGTCCACGCACGACGCCGGAGGATTGACGGACCTTGACGTCACCCTCGCAAACAGGATGGACAAGATCGCATGATCGAGAACCTGATGACACTCGACGTCGGCGGCGTCACCGTGGGCGAAATCCTGACGGTCGAGTTCTTGGCGTCGATCCTCGGAAACCTTGTGGCGGCCATCGCGATCCTCGTCGCGGGGTTCATCCTCGCCGGCTGGGCGAAGCGGCGGATACGCCGGGTGGGAGAGATGAGCCCGCGTTTCGACGCGACGCTGATGAACTTCACCTCGAACATCGTCCGATACGCGATCATCGCCTTCGCGATCCTCTTCGTGCTCAACACCTTCGGCATCCAGACGACGTCGCTCATCGCGGTCATCGGTGCGGCGGGTCTGGCCATCGGCCTCGCGCTTCAGGGCACGCTGTCGAACATCGCCGCCGGCGTGATGATCGTCTTCTTCCGGCCGGTGAAGATCGGCGATTTCGTCGAGGTCGGCGGCCAGATGGGCACGGTCAAGGACATCAACCTGAATTTCATCGAGCTCGCCACGCTCGACAACGTGCAGGTCATCATGCCCAACGGCGAGGTCTGGGGCAACACGATCAAGAATTATTCGATCCACACCGAGCGCCGCGCCGAGTGGGTCTTCGGCGTGAGTTACTCGTCCGACCTCGCGAAGGCCGAAAAGGTCATCATCGACACGATCATGGCCGACCCGCGCGCCATGACCGAGCCGGAGCCCTTCATCCAGGTTACCAACCTCGGGGACTACTCGGTCGACTTCACCGTCCGCGTCTGGTGCGCGGCGGCGGATCTCTGGGGCTTCTCGACCGACATGAAGCGCGCGGTGAAGGAAGCGCTCGACGCGGCGGGGATCGAGATTCCGTTCCCCACCGCCATCGAGATCCAGCGCCCTGCCGCCTGATACCTACAGATCAGCGAGCATCGCCTCGCCGGTCGACACTTCGCAGACACCGGGCTGTTCGAGGTGGAAGCGCGTGACCACGCCGTCCTCGATCAGCATGGCGAAACGCCGCGAGCGGTTCAGCATTCCGACCGCCTCGTTGTCGTAGGCGAGCCCGAGCGCCTGGGTGAACGCGGCGTCGGCGTCGGCAAGGAGTGTTATGCCCGCTCCGGCCGCGCCCGTCGTCTCGCCCCAGTAGCGCATCACATGCGCATCGTTCACCGACACGCAGATGATCTCGTCGACACCCTTGTCGCGGAATGCGTCGGCGGTTCGGACGAAGCTCGGCATATGTGCCGAATCGCAGGTGGGCGTGAAGGCGCCCGGCACGGCGAACAGGACTACCCTGCGCCCCGCGAGCCTTTCGGCCAGCGATACGCGTTCCGGGCCGTCCGGTCCCACACGCAGAAGCGTCGCCTCGGGCAGACGCTGTCCTTCTTCGATCATCTCTGAGTCTTCCTGTCCCTGACGTCCGGCCTACATCGCGGCCAGGAGTTCCTCGCCCACCGATATCTTGCAGGTTGCCGGCTCGTCCACGTTGGCCACCTTGATCACGCCGTCCTCGAGGAGCAAAGCGTACCGGTTCGACCGGTTGTAAAGCCCGATCGGCGGCGCGGTGAACTCCATGCCGAGGGCCTTCGTGAGAACCGCGTCCGGGTCGCCCAGCATGGAGATCCCCGCTTCGGCGGCGCCGGATGCCTCGCTCCAGGCCTTCAGCACGAAAGGGTCGTTGACGGAGATGCAGATGATCTCGTCGACGCCTTGCCCACGGAACTGCTCCGCAGTGCGGATGAAGCTTGGCAGATGGATCGTGCTGCAGGGGCCGGTGTAGGCGCCCGGAAGTCCGAAGACGACGACCTTGCGGCCCGTCAGACGATCCGCCAGTTCGACGAGCTGGGGCCCGTCGTCCGTCATTTCCACCAGCGTCGCGTCCGGGAGTCTCTCGCCTGCGGCAAGTGCCATCTTCGTTCCTCGCATTGCGTTTCCGTTCCGCGGCGATATAGCGTCGTCCCGGCTGGTCGACCAGACAGGGGAACGAGGATTTGTCGCATATCGTCGTCATCGGCGGAGGGCAGGCCGGGGCGTCGCTCGTCGCCAAGCTGCGCAGCGAGGGATTCGAAGGCGACATCAGCCTCGTCTGCGAAGAGCCGGTCCCCCCGTATCAGCGCCCGCCCCTGTCGAAAGCCTACCTTCTGGGCGAAATGCAGGAGGAGCGGCTCTATCTGCGGCCTGGCAGCTTCTATGACGAGCACGGCATCGCGCTGCGAACCGGGCTGCGCGCCGGGGCGATCGACCGCGCGACGAAGACCGTGACGGCAGGAGGCGAGACCATCGCCTATGATCAGCTCGCGCTCACCACCGGGTCGGCGCCGCGCCGTCTTCCCGCGGCGATCGGCGGCGCGCTGAGCGGCCTCTATACCGTCCGTACTCTGGCCGATGTCGACGCGATGGCGCACGAATTCGGAGAAGGCCGACGCGCCCTGATCGTGGGCGGCGGCTACATCGGGCTCGAGGCGGCGGCGGTCGCGGCGCAGAAGGGGCTTCACGTCACACTCGTCGAGATGACGGACCGGATCCTGAAACGCGTCGCCGCGCCCGAGACCTCCGTGTGGTTCCGCGATCTCCACCGCGCGCATGGCGTCGACATCCGCGAGGGCGCGGGGCTCGAGCGGCTTCTCGGAGAGGACCGGGTGACCGGTGCGCGGCTTGGCGACGGCTCGGAGTTCGACGTGGATTTCGTGATCGTCGGGGTCGGCATCGCACCCGCGACGCACCTCGCCGAAGCGGCCGGGCTCGACTGTTCCGACGGCGTCCTCGTCGACGACCGCGGCCGCACCTCCGACGCCTCGATCTGGGCCGCCGGGGACTGCACGCGGTTTCCCTTTCGCGGCGAGATGCTTCGCCTCGAATCCGTTCAGAACGCCATCGATCAGGCCGAGGCGGTCGCAAGGAACATGCTGGGCGCCGACGCGCCCTACGTGCCGCAACCGTGGTTCTGGTCGGATCAGTACGACGTCCATCTCCAGATCGCGGGACTCAATACCGGCTACGACCGGATCATCGTCCGGCCCGGCGACAAGGACGGCAGCCGGAGCCACTGGTACTACGCGGGCGACCGGCTGCTCGCCGTCGACGCGATGAACGACGCGCGGGCCTACATGGTCGGAAAGCGGCTTCTCCAGGCTGGGAACTCCCCGGGGGCCGAGGCGATCGCCGATCCCGCGACCGATCTCAAGGCGCTCCTCAGAGCATGAGGATCATCGGCGGGCGGTTCCGTGGAACGGCGCTCGCGGCGGTCGGAACGGGCGATCCGGCCGCGCACCTGCGGCCGACGTCCGACCGGGTCCGCGAGAGCCTGTTCAACGTCCTCCAAGGCGGGCGGTTCGGCGATCCGGTGACGGACGCACGGGTTCTGGATATCTTCGCCGGCACCGGCGCGCTCGGCCTCGAAGCGCTGTCACGCGGAGCCTCGCATGCGACATTCGTCGAGACCGGCCGCACGGCACTGTCCCTCCTGCGTCAGAACATCGCCAAGACACGGACCGCTGAAGAGACGACCGTCGTGACGCGCGACGCCACCCGTCTAGGGGCGCATGGCGGTGCGGGCTTCGACCTCGTGTTCCTCGACCCACCCTACGGCAAGGGCCTGGGCGAAAAGGCCCTCGCGGTGGCCGCCGACGGCGGATGGCTCGCCGACAAGGCCCTGATCGTCTGGGAGGACAGCGCGCCCAAGGAGGCGCCGCCCCGCTTCGCGCTGCTCGAAAGCCGCCGATACGGCGACACCCACATCACCTTTCAGCGATTTTCCGCGGACTGAGCGACAGCGGGGTCGCGCGACTCGGCGGCGACAGGCAGACTCGCTCGCATGGCTTCACTGGCACTCAGACTTGCCGACTGGCTGGCGATCGACGAGGCGCATGACACGCCGGCACCGGCCCGGCCGCGGGTACACGACCCGCCGCTGATCGGCGATATCGTGACGTCTCGCGCCGGCGTCGCCGAACATCTCATTCAATGGCGCCGGGCCGAGGGCGAGGACGATCCAGACCCGCAGGATCTCTGAACGGCCGGGCGCCATCGGCGGATGCCGGACGCCTCGGCCGGAGCGACAAGCCGCAAGGCGCCCCGGTCAGTAGGTCGGGTGGAACGTGCCGGCTGGCGACAGAGTGAAGATGTCGACACCATCGGCGGTCACGCCAACCGAATGTTCGAACTGCGCGGAGAGCGACCGGTCCCGGGTCACGGCCGTCCAGTCGTCAGCCAGCACCTTGGTCTCGGGCCTGCCGAGGTTCACCATCGGCTCGATGGTGAAGAACATGCCCTCTTCCAGAACCGCGCCTGTTCCCGGGCGCCCGTAGTGCAGCACGTTCGGCGGCGCGTGGAACACCCGCCCGAGCCCGTGGCCGCAGAAGTCGCGCACCACCGACATCCGCTGCGACTCGACGTAGGCCTGGATCGCCGCGCCGACGTCGCCGAAGGTGTTGCCCGGCTTGACCTGCTCGATGCCCTTCATCAGCGCGTCGTGCGTGACCTCGATCAGCCGCTCGGCCTTCCGGCTGGGCGTCCCCGCGACATACATCCGGCTCGTATCTCCGAACCAGCCATCGACGACGACCGTCACGTCGATGTTGAGCACATCGCCGTCCTTCAGGATCTTTGGACCGGGAATGCCGTGGCAGACGACGTGATTGACCGAGATGCAGCTTGCGTGCTGGTAGCCCTTGTAGCCGATGGTGGCCGAGGTTGCGCCGGCGGCCTCGACCATCTCGGTGATGACGCGATCGATCTCTCCGGTCGTCTGTCCCGGATAGACGTAGGCCGACATCTCGTCGAGAACACGCGCCGCCAGTTCGCCGGCCTTGTGCATGCCGGCGAAGTCCGGGGCTTCGTAAATCCTGATGCCGTCCCGAGTCACACGGCCACGATGCGTTTCGTCCAAAACCATCTCCCTGGTTTCAGGCCCTAGATAGGCCAGCGAATCGCGTTTCGCCAGTCTCCAGAGGCAACCTGTCCCGCAGCCAGACGCCCTCGGGCGTGATCGTCGTGCCGTAGCAGATCGCCTCGACACCGGCCTCGCGCGCCATGGCGAACGCGCGCGCATACGCCGGATCGAGATCGCGGGCCAGCCGGAAGCGGGCGCAATCCGTCCGCTGCACGAGATAGAGCATGACGGCACGGTGCCCGAGCGCGACCATTGCCGAAAGCTCTTGGAGATGCCGCGCTCCGCGCGCGGTCACGCAATCGGGGAATTCTGCCCAGTCGCTCTCGCGTCTCAGGTGGACGTTCTTCACTTCCACGTAGGCGTCCGGGAGACCCCCTTCCGTGAGGAGAAAGTCCACGCGGCTGCGCTCCCCGTATCTCACTTCGGGCCGCACCCGTCCGTAGGCGGCGAGTTCCGGAACCGCCCTCGCCTCCAGCGCCTCCCGCACGACACGGTTCGGCACGGCCGTGTCGATGCCGGCCCAGTGACCGTCCCCCAGATCCGCGAGCCGCCAGGCGAAGGGCAGCTTGCGCCCCGGCGCCGCCCGTTCCACCCAGACCCGAAGACCCGGTTCGGCGAGGCCAATCATGCTCCCCGGGTTAGGGCAATGCGCCGTCACGCGGCCCGCGCCCTCGACCTCGATATCCGCGAGAAAGCGTTTGTAGCGTCGGATCAGCCGGCCCGGCACAAGAGGGGATGGAAAGCGCATCGGCGGCGACCTATACCGGCGAGGCGCGATCCACAAGGAGGCGGTCCCATGCCCAATCCCACGGCTGCGATGCTTGTCATCGGCGACGAGATCCTCTCGGGACGCACCCGCGACTCCAACATGCACTACCTTGCCGGGGAGCTCACCCGGCACGGGATAGACCTGCGCGAGGTTCGCATCGTGGCCGACGACCGCGATGCGATCGTGGTGGCGCTCAAGGCACTGAGCGGCGCCTACGACCACGTCTTCACCTGCGGCGGCATCGGACCGACGCACGACGACATCACCGCCGAGGCGGTCGCCGATGCGATCGGGGTTCCGATCTCGGTGCGCGACGACGCCCGCGCGATCCTTCAGGCGCATTACGACCGGCAGGGGACCGAACTCAACGAGGCGCGGCTGCGCATGGCGCGGATCCCCGACGGCGCGGCGCTGATCGACAACCCGATCTCGGCGGCTCCCGGTTTTGTCTTGGGCAACGTCCACGTGATGGCCGGGGTGCCGCAGATCTTCGAGGCGATGGTGGCGAGCGTCATTCCGACGCTGACGGGCGGGAGCCCTCTCTACAGCCAGTCGATCCGGATCGACCGGGGCGAGGGCGACATCGCCGGACCGCTGAGCCAACTCGCCGATAAGCATCCCGATCTTACCTTCGGCTCCTACCCCTTCGTGAAGGACGGCATCTACGGCGCGAGCGTCGTCGTCCGTGGGCCTGACGGTGCGGCGGTCGACGCCGCGATCTCGGAGCTTGCGGCGCTGTTTTCGGGCGACACCGCCTGATGTCCCACCCAGCGAGGCTTCTCGAGGTGGCCGAGGCGACGTGGCCCGCGGCATCGCGGACGCGACTCGGGCCCTGGACCATCCGGGACGGACAGGGCGGCGGCAAGCGCGCGTCGGCCGCGACCGCCACCGGTCCTGTGACCGCCCGGGATATCCCGGTAGCCGAACGTGCGATGGCGGATCTCGGCCAGCGACCCCTCTTCATGATCCGCGCTGGCGACGAGGCGCTGGACGACCTGCTCTCCCGGGCAAACTACGAAATCCTCGATCCGGTCGACATCTTCGCCATTCCGCTCGCCGACCTGAACCTCCCGGCCCCGCACCGGCTCGGCGCGATCCCGTCCTGGCCCCCGCTCGCGATCCAGCGCGAGATCTGGGGCGCGGGCGGCATCGGCCCGGCCCGCGTCGCGGTGATGGAGCGGGCCTGTTCGCCGAAGATCACGTTCCTGAGCCGCCGCGACGACCGACCCGCCGGGACCGCCTTCGCCGCGATCCACGATGGCATCGCGATGGTCCACGCACTCGAGGTGCTGCCCGAGTACCGCCGCCGCGGCGTCGCGCGGGCGCTCATGGCGGGCGTGCGGAAATGGGCGCTCCACGAAGGCGCCGCTGATCTCGCCCTGGCGGTCACGAAGGCCAACACGGCTGCGCAGGGGCTCTATTCTTCCCTCGGGATGGCCCGTGTGGGACAGTACCACTACCGCATGAAGACAAAGGAATCGCAGTCTTGAGCAAATTCGACCTGCCGACCGCCCTGGACCTGCCGATGGCCGATCCGCTTCCGCCCGAGACCCGGAAGTACTTCGACATCTGTCAGGAGAAACTCGGTCTCGTCCCGAATGTCCTGCGCGCCTACGCCTTCGACATCGACAAGCTCAACGCCTTCACCGCGCTCTACAACGACCTGATGCTCGCCGAGAGCGGTCTCTCGAAACTCGAGCGGGAAATGATCGCCGTGGTCGTCTCGTCGATCAACCGGTGCTACTATTGTCAGGTCGCGCACGGCGCGACGGTGCGGGAGTTGTCGGGCAAGCCCGAGCTTGGCGAGCAGATGGTGATGAACTACCGCACGGCCGATCTCTCGCCGCGTCAGCGGGCAATGCTCGATTTCGCGGCGATGCTGACGGAGGCCAGTTCGCGGATCGAGGAAACCGACCGCGAAGCGCTCCGCGCCGTCGGCTTCTCGGACCGCGACATATGGGACATCGCCTCGGTCGCGGGGTTCTTCAACATGACGAACCGCATCGCCTCGGCCACGGACATGCGCCCCAATGACGAGTATCACGCGCAGGCGCGATGAAGCTCGCAACGGCGATATTGGTGGCGGCGATCGCGCCAGACACGGCGCTTTCCGTCGAGATCGGCCTGCCGCCCGGGGCGGTGCTGACAGACGAGGAGGTCGAGCCCTATGGCAGCGTGTCACTGCCGTGGGGCCCTTATCCCGACGACGGCGTGCTGCCCGTGATCGAGGCGGAGGGCGCGGTTGCGCGGCGCGCCTACGAGATCGGCTCGGGCGCGCTTACGTCGCTGCAGCTTCTGGTGCCGCTTCGTGAACAACTCACCCGACAGGGCTTCGCCGAGGTGTATTCCTGCGAGGATGACATCTGTGGCGGTTACGACTTCCGGTTCGCGCTCGACCTGCTGCCGGCCCCGGCGATGTACGTCGACCTCGGGGACTACCGGTACTATCTGGGAGCGCGGGACGGCGAGGACGGCCGCGAGCATGTGTCGATCGTGACGAGCCGGGGCAATGCCGAAGGCTTCGTGCATATCACCGAAGTCGCTCCGACCACGGCGGCACTGATCCTTCCCGAGGTGGAGGTCGAGGTTTCGTCTGCACCTCCGCCCGCTCCGGTCGCCTCCGGCGCACCTCTCGAGGGGCAGCTTCTTGAAGCCGGCCACGCGATCCTCGACGGGCTCGCCTTCCCTTCAGGTTCGGCCTCGCTCGCGGAAGACGCCTATCCGAGCCTGCGCGCCCTCGCGGCATTTCTCGAAGAGAATCCCACGGCCGTCGTCTCCCTCGTCGGCCATACAGACTCCGTCGGCGGTCTCGATGCGAACACCAGGCTGTCCCGAGACCGGGCTCGGGCCGTCCGCACGCGCCTGATCGGCGCCTACGACCTCGATCCGGACCGCATCCTCGCCGAAGGCGCGGGATTTCTCGCGCCGCGCGCCAGCAACCTCACTCCCGAGGGTCGCGCGGCGAACCGGCGGGTCGAGGTCGTTCTGCTGTCCCTCGAATGAAAAGAGCGCCTCGAGGGCGCCCTTCCCAGCTGCGGGAGTGTCAGTCGGTCACCACTTGTCGGGACCTTTTTCGACAAAAGATTCGACCAGGAAATCGATGAAGGCCCGAACCTTCGGCTGCGTGAAGCGGCCTGGGGGGTAGACGGCGAAGATCCCCTGTGTATCGACCGGGAGATCCGGGATCGCTTCTTCGACGAGCCCCTGTTCCATCGCATCGGCATAGAGGAAGCTCGGAAGATAGGCGATGCCGAGCCCGGCGATCGCCGCGTTCAGGAGCGACTGGCCGTCGTTGACGGTGAGCCAGCCGGACGTCCGGACCTGGCGCTTCTCGCCGGAGGGCGCGGTCAGCTTCCACACATTGCCCGAGGAGTTGTTCGAGTAGTGCAGGAGCTTGTGCTCGTTCAGGTCGTCGATCTTCGACGGCCGCCCGAATTTCTGGAAATAGGCCGGCGAGGCGATCATGCGCCGCGTCGTCTCACAGAGCTTTCGGGCGCGGAGCGTCGAATCCTCGAGCTCCCCGATCCGGATCGCCATGTCGAAGCCTTCCGAGATAAGTTCGACGTACCGATTGTTCAGCACCATGTTCACCGTGATCTCCGGGAACATCTGCAGGAAGTCCCCCAGCACGGGCGACAGGTGATTCACGCCGAAATCTGTCGCGACCGAGATGCGCAGCAGACCCGATGGCGCGGATTGCATTGAGGTCACGAGCGCATCCGCTTCGCCGGCGTCGTTCAGGACGCGGCGGGCGCGATCATAATAGGCAAGCCCGATCTCGGTCGGGCTCACGCGGCGCGTGGTTCTGTTGAGAAGACGCGCCCCCAGACGCGCTTCCAGCGATGAGACATGTTTGGAAACCGCGGATTTCGAAATTCCCATCTTCTTGGCAGCATCCGTGAACCCCCCCTGATCCACGACCGTTGCGAAGG
>CAZPOK010000019.1:0-24537 GCA_964587905.1 uncultured Rhodobacterales bacterium
ATCTCAAGATCGACGACATCCCCGGCGAGAGCAAACGCTCGGACCACGAAGGCGAAATCGTCGTCTCCTCGTTCGGCTGGGGCGTGACACGCTCTGCGTTCCGCAACTCCGGCGGCCAGCGCGAAAGCGGCCTGCCCGAGGTGCAGTCTATGAGCATCTCCAAGGACTACGACGCGTCCTCGCCCTACCTCGCCCTCGCCTGCATCAAGGCGAAGAACCTCGGCGATGTGATCCTGACCCTCCGGAAGGATCAGGGCGACGAGCACAGCGACTACCTCACGGTGACGATGACCAATGTGATGGTGGAAGCCTACCAGACCGCTGGCGGCGGCGGGGGCAACCCGGTCGACAGCATCTCGCTCAGCTTCGACTCGGTGAAGATGCTCTACATCGAGGACTCCGACTCGCTCACCAAGGGCGGCGAGCACGAGATGGACTATGACATCCTGGCGGCCAAGTAGGCCGACCGGAGAACGCGAGGACGGAAGAACAGGGCGTGGCAGAGTCCATCCCGACAGCGCAATCGCGACGCGAGGCGGTCCAGCCAAGTCTCTGGGACCGCCTCGTTGACGATTTGCCCGGCATCGTCGCCGAGACCGAGCAGCGCCGCGCGGAGCTCGCCGAGGAGGTCGGGGCCGAGCGGCTCGACCGCATCCTCGAAGGCGGACGCCGCCAGCTTCAGCGCGAGAGCGACCTCGGCGAGGACACCCGCGCCGAGGTCGCGGCGCTCATCTCGCAGCTGGAACGCCGGGCCTTCCTCGAGGATCGCGCGGTCGTCGTCACGCCCGAGGTTCTCCGGGAGGCGGTTCGGCGCGATATCGAGATGCTGTTCAACATCGAACGTCTGGAAAGCGATGCGCTTCTCACCGATCATGAAGCGCGATGGTTCGAGACGCCGGGAAGCCGGCTTGCCGACTTTCCCGAGGTCCGCCGAAGCGTCGTGAACTACGGCGTGCCCTCCTTCGCCGGGCGGTCGCAGAGCGACTTCGATGCGGAGGCCCTGTCGCGCGAGATCCGCGACACGCTTGCGGTCTTCGAGCCGCGCCTCAAGCGCGAGAGCATCAAGGTCAAGATCACGTTCAAGCCGGCGGAGGGCATGCGCGTCGAAATCGACGGAACGCTGATGCTTTCGCCCGTCGCGGAACGCTTCCGGCTCGCGACGACGATCGATCTGGACAGCGGCCAGGCGCGCACGCGCATCGAGGACCTCTGATGGACCGGATGTTTCTCAAGTACTACGAGGACGAGCTTTCGCACATCCGCGACCTCGCGGGCGAATTCGCGGCGCTGCACCCGACCGTGGCACGCAACCTCTCGCTCGACGCCGTCCCCTGCCCGGACCCCTATGTCGAGCGCCTGCTCGAGGGGGTGGCGTTTCTCTCCGCGCGGACACGCCTCAAGCTGGACGTGGAATCCGCGCGCTTCGTTCGCGCCACGCTCGACGCGCTCTATCCCGACCTTGCCGCGCCCGCGCCGGCCGTGTCGCTCGCGCGGCTGGCGCCCGGACCGCAGGCCGACACCATGGTCTCCGGCCACCGGGTGGAGCGCGGCACCCGCCTCGTCTCGCGGCTCCGGGAAGGCTTGACGACGCGCGCCGTCTACACCACCGCGCAGGACGTGACGCTCTGGCCGGTCGCCGTGACGGGCGCGGAATACCTTCAGGACAAGGGCGCCCTGCGGGCGGCAGGTGTCCCGGACCGGGAACTGGGAGAGGCCGAGGCGGGCCTGAAGATCGTTCTGGAACGGACCAGCCCCGGCGCGCTTTCCGAGCTCGATCTCGACAGCCTCGATATCTATCTTGGCGGCCGCAACCAGGGCGCGGGCCTGTTCGACGCGATCTTCGGATGGGGTCGACGCACGATCTGCCGTCCGGCCAGGGGCGATGCGCCGTTCGTCACGGCGCAGGCGCCCGACCTCGTCGGCATCGCGGACGACGAGGGGCTTCTGCCGCGGGTTCGCGCGTCGTTCGAAGGTTTCCGGCTGCTGCGCGAATATTTCCTCATGCCGGAACGGTTCCATTTCATGCGCCTCTCCGGCCTGCGGCCGGCGGTGAAGCAGGCGTCCGACGGCGGCATCGAAATCGTCATGCTGCTTTCGCGTCCCGAGCCAGGTCTCACCGGCGTCAGGGCCGAGGACTTCCAGCTCTTCGTGACGCCGCTCGTCAATCTCTTTGAGCGAGAGTGCAATATCGTCGAGCTCAATGCCCGGTCGTCCTCGCACGTCGTTCACGCCGACCGCACCCGAAGCCGCGATTTCGAGATCTTCCGCCTTCTCCGGGTCGAAGATGCCGAGCGCGAGGGACCGCAGGCACGGCTCGCCCATCTCTACGCGACCGAGGCCGGCCCGTCCGACACGCTCGTCTACACGACCGAACGGCGCCCCCGGCGTCCCGGCGAGGACGAGGTCCGCCGGGGCCAGATGCGGACGAGCTATTCCGGCGACGACGTCTTCATCTCGATCGCGCGTCCCACGGTGCGCGGCGACGTCCCCGCCGTCAGGCGGCTCGACATCCGGGCCCTCTGCACGAACCGGGATCTGCCGATCCTGGACGACAACCCGACGCTCACCATGGAGACGGGCGACCCGGTGAAGGAGGTGAAGCTGCTTCAGGCCTTCCGCCGCCCGCGCCCGTCGCTGCAGGGAACGCTGGCGGACTCCTCCGGCAGGGAGGACGGCTTCGACGACCTTACCTGGCGCTGGATCTCGCAACTGTCGCTCAACCACCTGTCGCTCGCGGAGGCGGGCGCCGAGGCGGAACCGCTCCGGGCGCTGCTCGCCCTCTACGCGGACCGCGGCGACCCGGCCTATGCGCGCCACGGCCGCGCGATCACCCGTGTCCGCTCTGCGCCCGTCATCGAAAGACTGCCGATGGCGGGACCGATGTGCTTCGCCCACGGCACCGAGATCACGCTCGACATCGACGACGGCGTGCTCTCCGGCGGCAGCCGGCTTCTGCTTTCCGCGATCCTGTCGCGCCTGCTTTCGCGCCACGCCGCGATCAATTCATTCGTGCGAACGACAGCCCACCTCATGCAAGATCAGGAGACCGTCCGATGGCCGATGACGCCCGGCACGCGCGCCCTGATCTAGAGGCGCTCGCCGCGGACACCGCGTCGATGGATTTCTTCGAGCTGCTCCGGCGGCTCGAGACTGCGGATCGCCGTTTCGGGCATGCGGGCGGCGCAGCGCAGGAACCGGCGCGTCTCGGACAGGGCGTGCGGCTTTCGTTCGCGACCAGCGACATCGCCGAAATCCGGCTCGCCGACGCTCCCGGCGCACCGCCCAACGTGAGCGTCAACGTCATCGGCCTGCTCGGTCCCGAAGGCCCGATGCCGCTCCATCTCACGCGATGGGTGATGCAGCGGCTCTCGAACCGCTGGTTCGCCGGCGAGAGCGAGCGGGCGATGTCGGACACCGCTTTCCTCGACTTCTGCAACATGCTCCAGCATCGCGCGATGACGCTCTACTGGCGGGCCTGGGCCGACAACCGGGCGGAGGTGCAGGTTTCCGCCGCCGACGGCGGACAGGTGACCGCGCTTCTTCGGGCGCTTGCGGGCGTCGGGTTGCCGGGAACGCGGAGCGGAAAGACGACACGCGCCGCGACGAAGCTCCGGCATGCGACGTCCCTCGCGAACCAGCCGCAGGGACCGGATCGCCTCGTGCGCTATCTCGAAAGCGTCGTCGGAACGCGCGTGGAGCTTCGCGAATTCGTGGGAGTCTGGACGGATCTGCCCGAGCGCCTGCAATCCCGCATCGGGTCGTCGAGCGCTGTTCTCGGCAGGACCGCCGTCGCGGGATCGCGCGTCTTCGAACGTCATGCGCGCGCGGAGATCAGGATCGGACCTCTGTCCCGAAAGGATTTCCTCTCGTTTCTCCACGGTGCGGACGCTGCCGGGGATCTGCGTCATGCCCTCGACTTCGCCGCCGGTCACGACGTGGCCTTCGATCTGCGGCTCGTCCTCGCGGCCCGCGACGTCCCCGAACCGCGACTGGGCGAGACGAGACTGGGATGGACCACCTGGCTGAGGTCTAAGCCGGCGGGCGACGCCGACGACCTCGCCATCCGCCGCTTCAGCGCAGCCGGACCCGCGGAGGACCGCGCGGCATGAGCGATCTCGTCCTCATCCTCGAACACGCGCCGACGCCGCAACGGGAAAGCCGGCGGATCTATTTCGGCGGCGGCCTGAGCATCGGCCGCGGGGACGACGCGGACTGGCAGATCGACGATCCTGACATGTTCGTGTCCCGCAAGCACTGCGTGATCTCGGACGAGGGCGGCGTCCCGACCGTGACCGACGCGAGCCGCGGGGGGCTCTTCGTCGACGGCGCGAGCCAGCCTCTCGGTCCCGGCAACAGCGTCGCGCTCGAGCACGACATGCGTCTGCGGCTGGGCGATTTCGTGATCCGCGTCGAGATGGAGGACGCCACTCCGAAGACGGCGGCGCCGCAATCGCGTGGCGGGGCGTTTTCCTTCGAGTTCGAACCCGCGAAAGAGCCCGAGGAGCGGCGCGAGCGTCCCAGGGACCTGCCCGCCCCCTTCGGCCTCCGGACCGACAACCGCCCCACCGATCGCGAGGAGAAACCAGTCCGGCCGCCGCGCCCTCTCGACGACAACGATCCCTTCGCTCTAGACCTCGCGCCGCGGCGGGCGGATCCTCCCCCTCGGGACGAGACGCCGAGCCAGTCGAGCGACTACTTCTCGGGCGTCGGGCAAAGCGGACCCGAGCCCGGCCCGACCCCACCGCCCGCCGAACAAGCGTCCGGCCCGGTCGAGCCTGCAGCGCAGAGCGCGCCGGCTGCGACGGCCGACGACCGCGCGCTGCGGGAAGCCTTCTTTCGCGGCCTCGGGCTTGACGCCGCGCGCCACCCGACGGACGATCCGCTGGCGGAGATGGAGGAGATCGGGCGCCGGTTCCGCGCGCTGACAGATGGTCTCGTCCACCTTCTGCGCACACGGGCGCAGGAGAAGCAGAAGGTCCGCGTGGCCCAGACGATGATCGGATCCGCGAACGTGAACCCGCTGAAATTCGCCGTCGGCACGGACGACGCCGTGCAGGCGCTGCTGTCGTCCCGCGGCGACGGCTATCTCGCGCCCGACGCGGCGATCGACGAGGCCTACCGTGACCTGGCCGACCACCAGGTCCGCACCTGGTCGGCGCTCCAGACCGCGCTTCGGCGCATGATCGACCGCTTCGATCCGCAGGAGCTCGAGCGCGAGCTCGAGGAGGCGGGTCTTCTCGAGACCTTGCTTGCCGGGGGCCGCAGCGCCAAGCTCTGGCAACTCTACGAGGAACGGTACCGCGACATCGCCCGGTCCGCCGAGGAGCGGTTCCTGGGCGAGGTCGGCAGCGATTTCAGAGATGCATACGAAGACAAGAGGAGGAACTGAGATGCCACTCGAAAGAAGAGCCGTCCTTTTCGGAGGCGCCGCTCTCGCCGCGCTCGCGGGATGCATGGGCGCCGCGCCGAGCCTGACGGTCAGCGCGCAGGGCGTCCCCGGCATGAACCCCGGCCCCGACGGCGCCGACCGTCCGCTGACGCTCACGGTCGTGCAGATGCGGGGCACCGGCGCCTTCGACGCGGCGGATTTCTTCACGCTGCAGGATCCCGCGTCCGCCCTTGGCGCCGACTTCGTGAAGGCCGACCAGATCGTGCTGACCGCCGGCGCGCCTACCTCGCGCACGATCGCCATCCAGGAGGGCGTCTCGGCGGTCGGCATCGTCGCGGGGTTTCGCGACCCGGGCGGCAAGATCTACCGCTCCGTCGCCCCGGCGCCTGCAGGGTCTGCCGGCGTCGTCGTCAACGTGACACCGGGCGGCATCGCGCTCGTCCCGGCCTGAGCAGAACGGAGAACGCATGAGCGACGGGAACAAGGTTGTCTGGTCGGAAGGGCTCTTCCTTCGCACCCAGCATTTCCAGCAGCAGGACCGCTACGCCGAGACGCTGGTCCGCGGCGCGCTGAAGGCGGCGCCGCTCCAGAGCTTCGGCTTCCGGGCGCTGGCGCTGGACGGGGCCGCGCTGGATTCGGGGCTCATCGGGCTGGGCAGCGCGGACGGGATCTTTCCCGACGGCACGCCCTTCACGCTCTCCGAGACTACGGCAGCGGTCGATCCGGTCCCGATCACCCGCGAGACCCCGCCGGGCCTCGTCCATCTCGCCGTGCCGGCGATCCGGGACGGCGCCGCGGCGATCGACCCTAGCCACGCCACCCCGTCGGGCGCGCGCTACCTGGGCGAACTGGTCAGGGTCCGTGACGCGGTGCGCGGGGGCGCGGAGGCCGAGGAGATCGAGATCGCCCGGATCGCGCCCAAGCTCCTCGTCCCCGGACAGGAGACGGCCGGGTATACGACACTTCCCGTGGCGCGGATCCAGGGTCTCGACGCGTCGGGCGCCGTCTCGTGCGTGGAGGGCTTCCTGCCCCCTGCCCTCGTTACCGCCGCCGTTCCCTGGTACGCGCAGTTCGCGCAGGAAATCGTCAACGGGCTCGACCGGATCGCGGAGGCGCATGGCGGGATAGTGCTCGGCGGGACCGGCGCGTCGGTCGAGAACCTGCTGATCCTCGAACTGGCCAACGCCGCTATGCCGCGTGTCGCCCACATGCTGTCGCAGGACACCTTCCACCCGTCGCAGCTCTATCTCGAACTCGCCGGGCTCGCCGGACGCATGGCGACCTATGGGTCGTCGTCGCGCCGCCTGACGGAGCTCCCGCCCTACACGCACGAGGATCCCCAACCCGCGTTCGAGGCCCTGGCCGACACGCTCCGCTCGCTCATCCTGTCGCTCAGGCATGTCGAGCCGAAGTCGCGCGCGCTTCAGGTCTCGCGGCACAGCGACAACGTGTGGACGGTCCGGATCGACAACCCCGAGATCGTCAGGACAAGCCGGATCGTGCTGCGCGTCGGCGGCGACATGTCGGAAAAGATGCTGAGAACGCTCTTCGTCGACCAGGCGACGGTCGGCGCGGCCGACGAGTTCGACACGCTCTGGACCTCGCGGCTGCCGGGCATTCCGCTGAAGCCGCTGCATTCGCAGCCGCGCGAGATCCCCTACGACGGCGACAGGCTCTGCCTCGAGCTTGACCGCACCTCCGAACACTGGGCGTCGCTCTCGGACGCGCCGGGCTTCGTGGTTGGCGTCTCGGGGAAACTCGACCGGGAACCGGTGATCGACTGCTACGCCGTGAACAGGTGAGGCCATGACCAAGGACGACCCATTCGGGCTCGAGAACGATGCGGGGCGTACCCGAATCCGGCCGGTCAACCGGCCGCGCGCCGCGCCGACGGGCGGTCCGAGGCGTCAGACGGCGCCGTCGACGGAGTACGGGGCCGCGCGGCTCCGGCAGGCGCGCGCGGGCGACAACCCGCTGGTGTCGTCCTTCTCTGTCCTTCTTGGCCTCGCGCCGGAGTTGGAGCGCGCGAGCGCGCCGGAGAACCCCGACGTGATGCGCGAGAGGTTCCTCGAAAACCTCACCTTCTCGCGCGACAACGCCGTCACGCAGGGCGTCCCGCTCGCACGGGCCGATCAGGCGGCGTGGTTCGTCGCGGCGCTCCTCGACGATCTCGCGCTCAACACGCCGTGGGGGGCGCATTCAGGCTGGCCGCGACAGCCGCTCGTGACCCAGATCTCCGGTGACGTCGACGCTGGCGAGCGGTTCTTCCAGCGACTCGACGAACTGATGCGCTTCCCTGACCGGGATCCGCAGATGCTGGAGTTGGCCTTCCTGTGCCTGTCACTGGGCTTTCGCGGACGCTACCGGCTTGCGGGCGCCTCGGGCGAGGCCTCGATCACGCAGCTTCGCAACCAGATCGCCCGCATCCTCCTCAAACCGGAGGACGCGCGCGAGGAGCTGTCGCCGCACTGGCGCGGCGTCGTCGCCGACGACGAACCGTCACGCTTCGTGGTGCCGCTCTGGGCCATAGGCGTGATCGCGGCGGCGGCGATCGCGATGATCTACGTGGGCCTCGGCATGCGGCTTTCCTCGAAGGGCGAACAACTCTACACCCTTGCGGGCGTCCTGCCCCCAGCGGAACGCGCCGATGTCTTCCGGCCCGTCATCGAGAACGCCGAGCCGCCGCCGGACATCCTTCTCGAACCGGTGGTGCTGGAATTCCTTCCGCTGATCGGCGAAGCCGCGCCGCGCGACACCGTCCGGGCGCTCACCGGGCGCGAGGACGCCTCGCTCGCCATCGTCGTCGTGCAGGCGAGCGATCCCGAGATCTTCCGGTCGGCCAAGGCCGACATGAATTCCATCTACGACCCCCTCATCGCCTCGATCGCCCGCGTCATCGTCGAGAACATCGAGTTCGTGGGCGGCGTCACCGTCATCGGCCATACCGACAGCGTCCCGGTCCAGCGCTCGAACCCGTTCCAGTCGAACCAGGGGCTGAGCGAGGCGCGCGCCGCCACGATCGCCCGGATCCTCGCGGCATCCGGCGTCCCGGCCGACCTCATCTCGTCGCGCGGGCGGGCCGCGACCCAGCCAATCGCGGACAACGGTACCCGCGAGGGACGTGCGCGGAACCGGCGTGTCGAGATCGTCATCGAGAAGAAGGTCTGACCGGATGCGCGTCATCAAGTCCCTCTTCGGCTTCCTCATTTCCCGGACGTTCTGGACGATGGTCGGCATCGTCCTGCTCTGCGCGCTGATCTGGCTCTACGGCCCGCTCGTCTCGATCGGAGAGGCGAGCCCGCTCGCCAGCGAACTCTCTCGACTGATCGTGATCGGGCTGATCGTCATCCTCTGGCTCGTCTCGATGCTGATCCGGCAGCTCCGCGCGGCGCGCGCCAACCGGATGTTCGTGACCGACCTCGCACAGCAGGAGCCGGCACAGCCCGCGGCCCCCGGCGAAGAGAACCTCGCCGAGGTGAACGAGAAGTTTCAGGACATCCTCACGCAGATGAAGCGCTCCAAGCTCGGCGGGCGGAAATTCCTGCGCGACATGCCCTGGTACGTCATCATCGGACCGCCCGGCACGGGCAAGACGACGGCGCTCAAGCAGTCCGGCCTGCACTTCCCGATCGATCTGTCGGACGACCTCAAGGGCGTGGGCGGGACCCGGAACTGCGACTGGTTCTTCACCGAGGAAGCCGTGCTCGTCGACACGGCCGGCCGCTACGTCCAGCAGGAAAGCGATCCCGAGGTCGATGCCGCGGAATGGCGGGGCTTCCTGTCGCTCCTGACGAAGCACCGGGGACGGAGGGCGCTGAACGGCGTGATCCTGACGCTGTCGGTCGAGGAACTCATGGGCGACGAAGCTTCGCTCCGCGACCACGGCCGCGAGATCCGCAAGCGCCTGTCGGAGCTTCGGGACAAGCTCGGGATCAATCTCCCGGTCTACCTGATGATCACCAAGGTCGATCTCGTCCCGGGCTTCGAGGCGTTTTTCGGCGACCTCGGCACGCGGGCGCGGGAACAGGTCTGGGGGGCGACCCTGCCGACGGAGACGCGCCTCGACGGGACAATGATCGACCGGGAAATGAAGGCGCTTCTCGCCTCGCTCGAGGACCGGCTCACAAAGCGCATGTCCGACGACATGACGCTCTCCCAGCGTGGCGAGGTCTTCCGCTTTCCCGCCGAGGTGGACCGGCTGACCGGACCGCTCAAGACCCTGATCGAAACGGTCTTCGGCGAGAGCCGCTATGAGGACAGCGCCTGGCTGCGCGGCTTCTACATGACGTCGGCGACGCAGGAAGGCTCGCCCGTGGACCGGCTGGTCGGCGCGATGGCGGCGAGTTTCGGTCTCGACGCGCCGCGCCACGAGGGCCGCGCGCATGGCGAAAGCCGGTCCTTCTTCCTGCGCAATCTCCTCGCCGAGGTGATCTTCCCGGAGGCCGGTCTGGGCACCTTCGATCCGCATGCCGAGGAACGCCGCCGCTGGATCTGGCGCGGCTCCGTGGCCGCCGCCTCGCTCGCGACGGTCGTCGCGGCGACCTTCTTCCTGTTCTCCTATCAGCGCTGGTCCGGCGGCATCGCGGATCAGGAGCGCCAGCTCGGCGCCCTCTCCCAGCGCCTGACGAACGTCGCCGCCCGGCAGGCGCCGACCGACCCGCTCGACCTGCCGCTCGCGCTCGACGCCATGACCGAGGTTTCGCGCGCCTCGACCGGCGTGCGAACGGGCGTGATGACCGTCTTCGGCCCGAGCGCCGCCGCGGAGCTCGACTATGCCCAGAGCCTTTCCAGAGACCACGTGCTGCGCAACATCCTCGAACCCCGCATGATCGCGCTGCTCGAAGCCACCATGTGGCGCCAGATCCGCGATCCCGATTTCCTGCTCGGCGCGCTGAAGACCTACCAGATGATGACGGGGCTCGCGCCCTATGACGCCGAATTCGTCACCGACTGGTGGCTTGGAGAGCTGCCGGAGGCCGCGCCCATCGACCCCTTCCCGACCGAGGCCGCGGTCGAGCATCAGCTGGCCGCGATCGGGCGGATGGGACTGGAAGAGGACCGGATCGATCCCGACCAGGCGCTCGTCGGGCAGTCGCTTGAGGTCATCTGCACCATTCCGCTCGCCGTCCGCGCCTACCGGGCGCTTCTGTCCGATCCCTCGATCGCGGGGCTTCCCGAGTGGATCCCCGCGGAATTCGCAGGTCCGAACGGCGCCCGCGTGCTCACGCGGCTCTCGGAGAAGACGTTGCGCGTCGGCCTGCCGGGGGCCTTCACCTACGACGGCTTCCACGGGGCCGTTCTCCCGCTGGTGCCCGAAGTCGCCGCGCAGGCCGCCCTCGACCGGACGGTCTTCGCCGGAGGCTGCGCCGAGAACGCGCAAATATCGGAGGATGCGCTCCGGACCGACATTCTCAAGCTCTACTACGAGGACTTCATCGCCCAATGGGACGGATTTCTCAGGGACGTCCGCCTCGCCCCGATCAGCGACCTCAACTCGGCGAGCGTCAACCTGAAGGATCTCGCGTCCTCCGACAGCGCGTTGCGCCGGCTGCTTCAGGCCGTGGTGAGTGAAACCGACCTCAGCCGGGTTTCCGACGACGGGGCCTCCGCCGGCGCCGATCAGGCGCAGTCGGGGCTCTTCAATGCCGCGACGAAGAAACTCGGCAAGATCGGCAGGCTCTCGAAGAAGGCGGCGACCTTCGCTCCGAGCGGCGGCGGCGAAGGCGCCGAGCGACCGGGGACGCCGGTGGCGCGGCACTTCGCGCCGATCCTCGGCACGGTCGAGGAGGTCGACGGCGTCGCGCCGCTTCTGGGAGACGTCGAGGCCGCGCTGACGACACTGTCGAACCAGATGCAGATCGTGCTGGCCAGCCCAAATCCGCAACAGGCCCTGCTCGAACAGGGAGGACTGCCGCAGCTGACCGGGGCCGTGGCGGATGTCGCCGCCCTGCTGCCCGATCCCGTCGACGACTGGGTCGGCGGCATCGCGGGAGACACGATCGCCGTCACCCGCGATGCCGTCATCACCCAGCTCAACGCGCGGTGGCGGGCCGACATCCTGCCGTTCTGCACCTCCGCCGTCCAGGGCCGCTATCCCTTCGATCAGTCCAGCGCGATCGACGTCAACACGCTCGACTTCGCGCGCCTGTTCGGGCCGGGCGGGCTGATCGACGCCTTCACGAACGATCACCTTCTGCCCTACATCGACAACTCGGTGCGGCCGTGGCGCTGGCGCGCCGATTTCGGGCTCGACGACCAGGTCCTTGGCCCCTTCGAGAACGCGCGGGCGATCCGCGATGCCCTGTTTCCGGGCGGCGCGGGGCCGGTGATGGCCTTCACGCTCGAACCCAGGGACCTGTCGGCCAACGCCGCACGGGTGACCCTGAACGTCGATGGTCAGGTGCTGAGCTACTTCAACTCCGCCACCCGGCCGATGCCGATGACCTGGCCGGGGTCGGACGGCACGGGCATGGTCACGCTGTCCTTCACCCCGATCGACGGGTCCGCCGAGGTGATCACCTCGGAGATCGGAGGCTGGGCAATCCTTAGACTGATCCGGAAGGGCCGGCTTCAGCCCACCAACCTGCCCGAGCTTTTCCGCCTGCGGCTCGGCGCGCAAAATTTCGTCGCGGACTACGAGCTTCGCGCGAACAGCGTCGAAAACCCCTTCGATCTGGCGATCTTCTCGGGCTTCCGCTGTCCGCAAGGCTTCTGATGGCGCGCTGGACCGGCTTTTTCGGCAAGATGCCCGCGACGGGCGATTTCGTCGCGCGGGGGCTGCCGCAGGGCCTGCGTCTGCCGCTCGACCGCTGGCTGACCGACTGTCTGGCCGCCGCGGCGCCCGAAGACTGGCCGCCCGACGGGCTGCGCGCCCGCGTCGGGCTCGGCGGCATGACAGTGCTGATCGCGGCGGTGCCGAGCGAGGACAAGCTCGGACGGCTCTATCCGCTCGTGGCCGTCCTGCGCGGGGACAACGTGCCTGTCGCGGCGGGCAATGCGTGGTGCGACGCCGTGATCTACGATCTCGCCGACGCGGCGGACGGGCTGATCGGCGCGGAGGATCTGACGCGCCGCCTCGCGGAGGCGCCCGAACCGGGCGCGGGCGCGGTGGAGACCGCAGACGTCGTGTGGCGCACGGGCCGGCCTCCCGCTCCCGCGACGCGCGCCGGAGTGGAGGCGCTCCTCAGTTCTGGTTGATCTTCGAGCCCTTCATCGTGATGTCGCTCGACGCCTTGACGTTGATCTTGCCCGAGCCCTTCACGTTGACGTCCTTGCCCTCGATGCTGATCGTGCCGTCCTTCTTCATCGAGATCGCCGCCTTGCCGCATTTGATCACGATGCTGTCGGCGGCTTCGATCAGGATGTTTTTGCCAGCGTTCACGGCGACATTCTCGCCCGCGTCCAACGCGCTGGTCTTGCCGACCCTTATCGTGCGGGCCTCGCCGATGTCCGTCGACTGGCTGCCGCCGATGTTCCAGCTGTCGTCGTTGGCGACGGAATGGACCTGCTCGGCTCCGACCGTCACGTTCCGCGCCGCGCCGACCGTGACCGCCTGCGCCGCGCGCACCGTCACGCTTTCGGCCGCGCCGACGGTCCGCGACCGCGTGGTGCCGACGCTGAGCGACTGGGCCGATCCCACGTTCTGGGTGTGGTTCGCGCCAACCGTCTCTGTCGAGTTCGTGCCGATCGAGATCGTCTCGTCCGCACCGACGGTCAGGCTGCGGTTCGACCCCACCGTCTCGTCGTCGTCGACACCGATCGACACCGCGCGGTTGTTGCCGACGCTGGTGGACTTGTCGTGCCCGACGCTTTCGGTCCGGTCGTTGCCGACGGATTGGGTCGCGTCGCGGCCCACGTCCTCGACCCAGTCGTTGCCGATGTTCCTTGTCTCGTTGTTCTTGACGAGCTCGTTGTGATCCTTTTCGGCCTGGAAATAGACCTCCTCCTCGCCGGCCTTGTCCTCGAAGCGCAATTCGTTCCAGCCACCGCCCCCGGGCGAGGAGTTCGACTTCCAGCCCGATTGGGTGGCGTTGCCCGGCAACTCGTAGGGGGGCATCTGGGCGGCATTGTAGACACGGCCGGTGATGATCGGCTGGTCGGGGTCCCCCTCGAGGAAATCGACGATCACTTCCTGACCGATCCGCGGGATCTGGATGAAGCCCCAGCCGGAGCCCGCCCAGACGGAACTGACCCGCACGAAGCACGACGAGGCCTCGTCGTTGCCGCCGAGGCGATCCCAGTGGAACTGCACCTTCACGCGGGCATACTGGTCGGTGAAGATCTCCTCGCCGCTCGGGCCGACCACGACGGCGGTCTGCGGCCCCTTCATCACGGGCTTGGGCGTGATCCGCGCGGGACGGAAGGCCACCTCGTGCGGCATCAGGCGGTAGCGCAGCGACATCGCCGTCGCCGGGCCGAGCGCTTCGGGATCGTATTGACCGTTCGAGAAGACATAGTCGATGCGAAGGACCGTGTAGGCGATGTTCTCGGCATCCAGGGGATGCGACTCGAGAGTGAGCTTTGCCCCCGACCAGAGGCCGGCGGCATCGCCCGTCGCCTCGACACTGCGCGACGGCGCCTGGACCTCCTCCCGCCGCACGAGCGACAGCGTGTCCGCGCGCCCCAGCTCGGTGTAGGTGCCGGGATAGTGGTAGAGCGCCCCGTCGTCGAGCGTGTGCCCGAGCGGCTCTTCGCTCCGGCTCGTGAGATCGGCGGCGGGCTTCACGAAGTCGTAGTCGGTCTGTTCGTAGACTGCCGGCACTGCGCGCGACACCCGCCGCCAGGTCCGCATGCCTTCGTCATGCCCCTCCGCCGCGCCGGTCTCGCCAAAGAACTGGAGCGTGTCATAGCCGGGCACCGCGGCAAGCTCGCTCACCGAATCGGTCAGGACCATGCGGTGCTCGCCGTCCGCATGCTCGAAGAAATAGAAGATGCCCTCGTGCTCCATGAGCCGCTGCACGAAGTCGAGGTCACTTTCGCCGTACTGCACGCAATACTCGCGGGGCTCGTAGGTCTCGCGGAGCCGCTTTTCGAAGCGCGCGTCGGGATATCCGCCGAAGACCTCCTCGATGATGTCGATCACGCTCTTGTTCTGGAAAATCCGGTTGTCGGTCGTCTTCGACAGAAACCAGAGCCACGGCCGGACGGTCGCGAAATAGAGCACCTCATTGGCCGAGAAGCCCGAGATACCGAACTCGTCGACGAGACCTGAGAAGAAGCGATCCCCGTTCGACGTCGCGACCTTGAGCGTCACCGACTGGCCGAGGACGGACGAGACGTCGACGTCATCGCCGGCGTCGGTCTTCAGCATCTGGAGATCGTACTGGAACGGCCGGCTGATCTCGTCGTGGCCCGACATGCGCACGAACCTGAACTTGTCGGCCGGAAACGGCCCCGTCACGTCGATCCCCTTGATGTCGGCCATTGGGCTTGCCCTTTCCTCGTCTCGTGGTGTCGGCACCTGTCGCGACTATACGCGGATTTCGCATGAAGTCCTCACGTCGAACGCTTTGCGACACCTAGAGAACCGGCGGACAGACGAGGCCGGACAGAAGGCCCCGGGCAGCGACGGGATTGGCCGGCAACGCGAAGGTCATCTCGAGGAAGATCCGCCCGACGTCGGTGCGCAGGTCGACAAGCACCCTGCGCCCCTCGTCACGCACCCGGAGCCGTGTCGTGTCGAGCACCCTGAAAAGCCCCCAGGGGCCGGCGCCCTGCACGCGCTCGGACCGCGCGCCTTCCCGGAAGGCGACCTCCGCCCCCTGCGCCGGATCGGGCCCCGGCCACACGAGCGTCCCCGCTCCCGCATCGGCGCGAATCGGAACGCCGTCGCCGCCGAGAAACATCATCGCCTCGCCCCGTTCGGCGAGCGCCGCGAGGCGGACATCGGTCGACAGAGCGCCGTCGGCTCCGAAGAACGCCTGCGAGATCAGGCTTGCCCGCTGGAGGAATTCGGCCGTCTCCGGCGACAGCCCCGACAGCCGGGCCTCCGGCTTCCAGCGCCAGATGTCGCCGCTCGTGTCGATGTATCGTTCGGCCGACGCCACGAAGCGCCGGATCGCCCCCCGTGGCGAAAACAACTCGGTGAACTCCGACAACGCCGCGTCGGGCCCGTCGTTGAACGGGAAGCTCTCGTTCACCGTCGCGCGGCAGAGCGGGTAGACATCGCGCTGCCATTGCCGCGTGATCGGGTTCGAAAGCAGGCTCGCATGCGCCGCGCTCGTCTGCGCGAGCACGTCTTCGGCGATCTGTGCCACGATCGTCGGCGCGGCGGCCAGCGCCCGGATCGAACGGGCGCGGTCCTGAATGCTCATCAGCTTCTCCGCGCCCCGGTCCTCGTCGAAGTCGATCGTCGCGAGCGCGACATTGAGCGAGGAGAACAGCGCGGAAATCTCCGAGAGCCCACCCTGCTCGGCGTACTGGATCATCGCGCCGAACGCCGTCGCGATCTGGAGTTGCAGCGCGTGCGGGCGGGCGCGGTCGTGCCCGCCGGCCTGACGCCAGACCTCGCGGATGAGACGGTCGAGCGGCGAGGTGCCCTGCGCGAGACTGCCCGAAATGAGGATCGCGCTGTCGCGCTCGGAGAACGGCCGCACGCGGAGATCGGCGAGCCAGGCTTTCCAGCGCGCGATCGTCTCACGCTGCAGCACCTCCATCAGGACGTCCGGCGAATCGTTTCGCCGGTCCGGCGTACCGCCCAGCACCGCCGGCGCGACGTCGCGCGCGCGCTGAACGGCCGTTCCCGCTCCGATGTCCCGTGCGTGGGTCCAGCCTCGCTCGGTGTAGAGCCCGTCGAGCCCGTCGCTCAGGGACCGGCCCGATCGCCGGACGACGACGTCCCCCAGCCCGGGCACCGCGTCCTCCGGCGACCACGGGGCGAGCGACCGGGCGTCGTCGGAGCGCCTCAGTTCCAGCCACGCGCGCTCGGGCTCGCCGAGGTCGGCCGCGAAGGCGCGGGCCTGCCCGAGAAGCACCGGGTCCGGCGACGGCACCGAGGACACCGGACCGGAAAGCGCGGCCGCGTGCGGCGCCAGGCCTTCGCCCGCCGGTCGGTCCTCGAGCCAGCCGGCGAGGTAGCCCGCCGACCACTCCGTCTCGCCGGACAGCACCGACCACGCGCGCAGCGTGTCGTAGAGGGGCAGATTCTCGCCTTCGGTCGCAAGGTCCTCGGCCACGAGGTCCGCGATCGCGGCGGGGAGTTCGGCATTTACCTCGCGGGCGTAGGCCGCCCACGCCCGCTCGGCGCCCTTGGCGAACGGCAGGGCGATCACTCCTGCGAGGGGCGCTCGCGACGCCGCGCTTTCCACCCGCGACGCGGCTGTCGCGAGGGCGTCGAGGCGGTCGGCCAGAGGGAGATCGCGCGCGTCGATGTCGGCGACCTCCGAGAGGAACGCCTGATGACTGCGCGCGTGGAATCGGTAGTCGAGAAACGCGGCATAGGCGCCGAGCGACAACACAAGCGCGACGACACCCGCGAGGACGAGGGCGGTCGGTCCGCCGGAGATCGTCGCGCGGTGCCGGCGTGCGCCCTCCAGACGGTCCATGATTTCGCAGAGAAACGCGTGCAGCGGCGCATAGCCGGATCCCGACCGTGCCGCGGTCTCTCGGAACCTGCGGATTTCCTCCAGCGATATGTCGCGCCCCTCGAAGAGCCGCGCATGCGCCGCCGCGGCCCACGTGCTTATCCGGATGCCGCGCTCCTGCCTGACGCGCTGGTCGATCAGGACGGCGAGGGCGTAGCGCGCCGGCGGACCGGCCGGCGCGGGCGCCCCGGCCGCGATCAGCCGTGACTCGAACGCGGAGAGCAGCCCGGCCGCCCGCTCGCTGATGGTGCGCTCTCCTTCGCGGACCATGTCCGGGACCGCGTCGACGAAGCGGAGGACATCGGCGGCCTCGGCGAGGTAGACGCCTCCCGCGGTGCGGCGGCGGCTCAAAGCCGTCCTTCCGCCGCCCACCGCCGAAGCGCCTCTTCGCTGACCTCGAAATGCATCGAATCCTCGCGGGAATACGTCGCTCCCCAGAACCAGCCCTCGTCGTTGAAAAGCTCCGCGAGAACGACGAGCGCGAACTGCGTGCCGCCATCGCCGAAGGCGTCGAGACGATCGAGGATCTTGAGGTCGACCGCGGTGCCCCACGAATGGTTGGAGATCGCCGAGGACGACCCCCGGATCAGGCGCGCGCAGAGCGCCCCGGCGGTTCCGAGCGCCGCGTGCAGGTCGGGCTCCTCGACCCGGAGCCGGTCGACGATCCGTTCGAGCGACTCCATGGCGGGCCGGACCATCGTCACCCTGATCGGGCCGACGTCGCGTGTCTCGAGCAGTTCCCTCAGCCGCGCGTTCGTGACCGGCTGGCAATCGGTGGAGAAGCTCTCGCGCGGGCGGCCCAGAACCTCGAGCATGGTGCTGTTGCGCGGTTGGGTGAGGCCGACGTTGAACCGCCGCCCGTTGACCATCACCTCTTCCGTGGGCGCTTCGGTTCCCGGCGGAAGATCCGTCTCGTCTCCGGGATTCAACATGATCTGCGAGGGATCGGGCAACGGGGCGGACGATGCGGCCGGACTGCTCGCGCGCAGGGCGATTTCCTCGACGAGCCGCGAGACCTCCGCTCTCGTTTCGCGCTGCGCTCCCTGAAGCCGGGAGATCTCGTCGCGCAGCGCGGCGATTTCGTCCTCGGCCCGCTCGAGCCGCAATTCCGTATCGCCCTCAGCGGTGTCGAGCAATGCCCCGACGAGCGAGAAGGAAATGCTCGCCACGACGAGGCCGATGGCGATGATGATGGGTCCGATGAGCGCGCCCTGCCGCATCGCCTATCCCTCGACCAGGAAGACCACGATGACCGAGACGTTGTCCGGCGCGCCGGCCTCCAGCGCGGCCGCGATCAGGTGTCGGCAGGCGTCCTCCGGCGTGTCGGCGTCGTGGAGCAGGGCCGAGATCTGCTGATCGCCGAGGCAGGCGGTCAGACCGTCGCTGCACAGGAGCGCGCGATCCCCCGCGATGAACGGGATCGTGACGAGGTCGATCTCGATCTCGGGTTCCGCCCCGACCGCACGTGTCACCACATTCGCCTGAGCGTGGCGGTGCGCCTCCTCGGAGCCGATGACGCCCTGGTCGACGAGGCTCTGCACGACAGTGTGGTCCCGCGTCAGAAGCCGCAACCCGCCACGGCGCAGCAGGTATCCGCGGCTGTCACCCGCCCAGGCGAGGTAGCCGATGGCGTTCTGGATCATCAGCGCGACCACGGTGGCGCCCATCGTCCGGCCGCCGGACTGCTGCGCGCGGTCGTAGATCCGGTCGTTCGCGTCGACGATCAACGCCTCGAGGATCATCGCGGGATCGCCGTCGTCCGGCGCCGTGGAAAGCCGCTCGACCACGATGTCGGAGGCGACATCACCGCTGCCATGCCCTCCCATGCCGTCCGCCACGGCCCAGAGCGCCCCCGTGGGATCGGTCAGGATCGAATCCTCGTTGCGTTCGCGGACGAGACCGGTATGCGTGAGACCGGCGCCGACACTCAGGGGCGCGGCGTCGAGCAGGGGAATGCGGGTCGTCGGCGTCTGCATCACGCTGGCATCTTGATCCGGTGGAGGGTTTCGATAGGCCACTTCGTCCCGTCCATCGCCATCCCCGCAAAAAATACGACACGTTGTCTCATGATGCACGATAGCGTAGTTTTGTCTTGCAATTAACCCGCATTCCGGAGGCCCAGAATGAAGTTCATGCCCCTTGCGACACTTGCCTTTTCCAGCGCGCTGATCGCGACCGCGGCTTCGGCGCAGGACTTCACGGACGCCGAACTCATGTCGCGGCTCCTCAAACAGAAGGAAGCCGTCTCAGACGCCCGCAGCGGCAACCTCGGAGCGGCCCGCAGCCTCACCCGCGGCGTCGAACTCGTCACGATCGATGACGTGGCTCCCGACGCGGCCACGGCGGGAACCGATATGGCCCCTGTGGCGGCGGAGACCGAAGGCGGCGTGACCGTGGCCGCGACGCAGGATCCCGTGGCCCGGCCCGCCGATCCGAACCAGCCGCTGGTCCACGTCAGCTTCCCGGTCGAGGACCAGATCAACATCCGCATCCAGTTCGGCTTCGACAGCGCCGCGATCGACCGCTCGCAGGTTCCGCAACTCCAGCAGATGTGCCGCGTGATGCACAGCACCCCCGAGATCGAACTCTTCCGCATCGTCGGACATACCGACGCCTCGGGTTCACAGGAGTACAACGAGCGCCTGTCGCGGCTGAGGGCCGAGGAAGTCGCGCGCTTCCTGACCGACGACTGCGGAATCGCCGACACGCGCCTGGAGACCATGGGATTGGGCGAGCGCTTCCTGTTCGACCCCAACGAGCCAGACGGAGACGAGAACCGCCGGGTCGAGTTCCAGGCGCTAAGCTGACGGGACGGCCCCCGACCGCACTCCATACGCGTAGCGGCGATCAAGACGCCGCTACGCAGCGCTTTTCTTGACCTTCCCTTTTTGCAGCAGTCAATCTAGTTTCCCTTCAGGACGAAGGTGTCCAATCAGGGAGACAAGTAATGAAGAAACTACTTCTGGCTACCGCCGCAACCGCGCTCGTCGCTGGACCGGTCCTGGCCCAGGAAAACGTCAAGGTCGGCATCGCGCTCGGCTTCACCGGGCCGCTCGAATCGCTCGCCCCTCCGATGGAGGCCGGCGCGCAGATGGCGGTCGAGGAAATCAACGAAGCCGGCGGCTTTCTCGGCGGATCGACCGTCGAGTCGGTCAGCGGCGACAGCACCTGCATCGACGCGGGCGCGGCGACCGCGGTCGGCGAGCGCCTGATCACGTCGGACGGCGTGAAGGGGATCGTCGGCGCGATGTGCTCCGGCGCGACCGGCGCGATTCTCCAGAACGTGGCGCTTCCGAACGGCGTCGTCATGATCTCGCCGTCGGCGACATCGCCGGCGCTGTCGACGGTCGAGGACAACGGCCTGTTCTTCCGCACCGCGCCGTCGGACGCGCGGCAGGGCGTCGTGATGACCAACATCATCATGGAGCGCGGCATCGACGAGGTCGCCGTCACCTACACCAACAACGACTACGGCAAGGGCCTCGCCGACAGCTTCCAGCAGGCCTTCGAGGAAGCCGGCGGCACGGTGACGATGAACGCGCCGCACGAGGACCTCAAGGCCGACTATTCGGCCGAGGTCGGCGCGCTCGCCTCGGCGGGCGGCGAAGCGCTGGTCGTGGCCGGCTACGTCGACTCCGGCGGCTCGGGCGTTGTCCGCGCCGCACTCGACACCGGCGCCTTCGAAACCTTCGTCTTCCCCGACGGCATGGTCAGCCAGGCGCTCGAGGACAACTTCGGCTCGGAAATCGACGGCTCGTTCGGCCAGAACCCCGCCGCCGCGGGCGAAGGACGCGACACCTACACCGCGATGGCGGAAGCCGCGGGCTTCGACGGCACCTCGGCCTTCTCGGCCGAAGCCTACGACGCCGCCGCGCTGATGCTGCTCGCGATGCAGGCGGCCGGTTCCTCAGATCCTGGCGTCTACAAGGAGCACGTGATGGACATCGCGAACGCTCCGGGAGAGGAGATCCTGCCCGGCGAGCTTGGCAAGGCGCTCCAGATCCTCGCCGACGGCGGCGAGGTCGACTACCAGGGCGCGACCGCGGTCGAACTCATCGGACCCGGCGAAAGCGCCGGGAACTACCGCGAGATCGAGTTCGAGGGCGGCGAGCTTCAGGTCGTCGGCTACCGCTGATCGCGCGGACATCCCGACACGACGAGGGCAGCCCGTACCGGGCTGCCCTCATTGGCACCGGCAGGACGGACGGGGAGCCTGGCAGATGATCGTCGTCGAGGACCTTCACAAGAAATTCGGAAGCTTCCACGCGGTCGACGGCGCCTCGCTGGAAATCGGTCAAGGCACGATCACCGGACTGATCGGCCCCAACGGAGCCGGAAAGACCACCCTTTTCAATGTCATCGCCGGCGTTCATCAACCGACCTCCGGTCGGGTGACGATGGATGGCGAGGACATCACGGGACTGCCCCCGCACGACCTCTTCCACAAGGGCCTGCTGCGCACCTTCCAGATCGCGCACGAGTTCTCCTCTATGACGGTGCGCGAGAATTTGATGATGGTGCCCGCGGGCCAGTCCGGCGAGAAGCTGTGGAACGCGTGGTTCGGCCGCGGGAGGATCGACGCGGAAGATCGCGCGCTGATGAAGAAGGCCGACGAAGTTCTTGAATTCCTGACGATCGACCACCTGAAGGACGAAAAGGCCGGGAACCTGTCCGGCGGACAGAAGAAGCTTCTCGAGCTTGGCCGCACGATGATGGTGGACGCGAAGATCGTCTTCCTCGACGAAGTCGGCGCCGGCGTGAACCGGACGCTTCTCAACACGATCGCCGACGCCATCATCCGCCTCAACAAGGAGCGCGGCTACACCTTCTGCGTCATCGAGCACGACATGGATTTCATCGGACGCCTCTGCGACCCGGTGATCGTGATGGCCGAGGGCAAGGTGCTCGCCGAGGGCTCCGCCGCCGACATCATGCGCAACGACGCGGTGATCGAGGCCTACCTCGGCACCGGGCTGAAGAACAAGGTGAGCGCATGAACGGCAATCCCTGGCAGGACGACCGCGGCAACAAGGACCGCACCATCGTCAATCCGCACGGTCAGGGCACGCTTGAGGGCGACTACGCCGAGTCGGAGCCGCGCCCCGCGCCGGGGCACGCCCCGTTCCTGATCGGCGAGAAGATGACCGGCGGTTACGGCAGCGGTGCGAACATCCTCGAAGGGTGCACGATCGCCGTCGAGGAAGGTCAGATCGCGGTGATCGTCGGGCCGAACGGCGCGGGCAAGTCGACCGCGATGAAGGCCATCTTCGGCATGCTGAACCTCCGGGAAGGCGCGGTGCGGATCGACGGCGAGGACATCACGGACCTCAGCCCGCAGGCCCGGGTCGCCAAGGGCATGGCCTTCGTGCCGCAGACCTCGAACATCTTCACCTCGATGACCGTCGAGGAGAACCTCGAGATGGGCGCCTTCCTGCGCCGCGACGACATCCGCGCGACGATGGAGCAGGTCTACGATCTGTTCCCCATCCTCCGCGAGAAGCGCAGGCAGGCGGCCGGGGAACTCTCCGGCGGCCAGCGTCAGCAGGTGGCCGTGGGCCGGGCGCTGATGACGCAGCCCAAAGTGCTCATGCTCGACGAGCCCACCGCGGGGGTCAGCCCGATCGTGATGGACGAACTCTTCGACCGGATCATCGAGGTTTCGCGCTCGGGCATCTCGATCCTGATGGTCGAGCAGAACGCGCGGCAGGCGCTCGGAATCGCCGACAAGGGGTATGTGCTCGTCCAGGGCGCCAACGCCTATACCGACACCGGGGAGGCGCTCCTCGCCGATCCGGAAGTGCGCCGCACGTTCCTCGGCGGGTGACCATAAGCTGTGCAGTCCGGCAACATATTGAGCGCCCGATCCCGCTGCGGCCCATAATTGGTAAATCGTGAACTGACTGCGGAGTGATTCTCTCCTAGGCTCGGTCCCCAGCGGCATCGGCGGGATGCCGCCGAACGGGACTGAAAGACGAAGGGGAACGCATGTCATTTCTGACTCTGCTTGCGCCTGCCCTTTTCGAGATCGCCGGACTCGCGACCCCCGAGATGGTCTGCGCCTTCCGGCCCGACGACGACGCGACACCCGCGACGGTGGTTCGGATCGTCGATCAGGATCTCGAGAGGACGACGACAGGCCAATACAAGATCGCATTCGCGCTTGATGGCGAAGAGGTGCCCGGCCGTGTGATGCGCTACGAGAAATCGGCGGCGCGGGATGTCGTGATGCGCGCGCGCACCAGCGATCGCACCGTCTATCTGATCGCGCTTCGCGACGATGGCACCGCGCTCATGCGGTTCAGGCCCGGCGGCGGGGAAACCGAGGCCGTGACCCGGTCAGGCAGCTGCGCGGAATTCGAGCATTTCCTCGAGAAGTGGTTGAAAGACTGATCTCGCCGGTGCTTCGGGCACAGGTCGCAGTTGCAGTGCGCGGCGCACCGCATTACGAGGTTGCGATGATCGAACGGGCCACGAGAGTCCACGGTCGATGACGCTTGGGCGACCAAAGGGGGGTGCCGGCCAATGCTGGATCTGTTGAACGCGCTCGTCGCGCTGTCCAACTTCGTCATCGTTCCGGCCATCTCCTATGGCAGCCAGCTCGCGCTGGGGGCGCTCGGCGTGACGCTGATCTACGGGATCCTGCGGTTCTCGAACTTCGCGCACGGCGACACGATGGCCTTCGGCGCCATGGTCACGATCCTGGTGACATGGTGGTTCCAGAGCCTCGGCATCTCGCTCGGACCGCTGCCGACGGCGCTGCTCGCCCTGCCCTTCGGGATACTGGGAACGGCGCTCCTGCTGCTATTCGTCGACCGCAGCGTCTATCGGTTCTACCGACGACAGAAGGCCGCGCCGGTGATCCTGGTGATCGTGTCGATGGGCGTCATGTTCGTGATGAACGGCGTGGTCCGCTTCATCATCGGCGTCGACGATCAGATTTTCGCGGACGGCGAACGCTTTCTCATCTCCGCCCGCACGTTTCGCGACATGACGGGGCTCGACGAGGGCCTCGCGATCCGCACGACGACCCTCATCACAGTGGTCGTCGCGGTCGTGGTCGTGGCCGCGCTGTTCTGGTTCCTCAACAACACCCGCACCGGCAAATCGATGCGCGCCTTCTCCGACAACGAGGACCTCGCGTTGCTCTCCGGCATCAACCCCGAGCGCGTGGTCGCAACCACCTGGATCATCGTTGCTGGCCTCGCGACAGTGGCGGGCGCGCTCTACGGGCTGGACAAGTCGTTCAAGCCGTTCACCTACTTCCAGCTCCTTCTGCCGATCTTCGCGTCGGCGATCGTGGGAGGGCTCGGCAACCCGATCGGCGCGATCGCGGGCGGGTTCGTGATCGCCTTCTCGGAGGTGACCGTCACCTATGCCTTCAAGAAGGTGGTGAACTACATCCTGCCCGAGAACCTCGAGATCGACGGCCTCGCCCAGCTTCTGTCGACCGACTACAAGTTCGCGGTGTCCTTCGCGATCCTGATCATCGTGCTGCTGTTCCGACCGACGGGCCTCTTCAAGGGGAAAACCGTATGAGCGTGCCTGCCAAGAACCTGCTGCTCTTCG
>CAZPOK010000020.1:0-24081 GCA_964587905.1 uncultured Rhodobacterales bacterium
ACGGTCGTCGACATGGCGATGACGATGACCGGCAGCACGTTGGGCAGGATCTCGGACACCATGATCCGCAGGTTCGACATGCCGGCAAGGCGCGCGGCATCGACGAATTCCTTGTGGGCGAGCGTCACCGTCACGCCCCGGATGTTGCGCGCGAAGAAGGGGATGTTGACGAGCGCCACCGCGATCAGCGCATTCACGAGGCCGGGCCCCAGCGCCGCGACGATGGCGAGCGCGAGCAGGATGTAGGGAAACGCCATCAGCATGTCGATGCCGCGCATCAGGAGGTTGTCGACCCGTCCCCCGTAGAAACCCGACACGATCCCGATGACCGACCCGAAGAAGGCAGCACCTACGGAGGCGACGAGGCCCACGACCAGCGAAAGCTGTGTGCCCCAGATGAGACGGGAAAGGATATCACGGCCGAGGTGGTCGGTCCCGAGCAGGTGGCCCTCTGCAAAGGGCCGAAGAAACTTCTGGCTCGTGTCCTGCGCATACGGGTCCTGCAGCGGCAGGATCGGCGCGGCGATGGCTATGAGAACGACAACCGCCAGAAGGATTCCGCCCGCCGCCGCCAGGCGATTGCGCGCGAAGAGCTTGAGGAAGGCGCCCGCCGCCGCGCCTCGTGGGGGGGCGGGCGGGACCGGGGCTTCTGCGACGGTCATGTCTTCACCCGCGGGTCGAGCACGCTTTGCGCCACGTCGACGGCGAGGTTGAAGAGCACATAGCAGGCCGCCACCACCACCACTCCGCCCTGCACGAGCAGGATGTCGCGGGTGAGGATCGCGGTGACCAGCATCCGCCCGACGCCGGGCCACTGGAACACCGTCTCGATATAAACGGCGCCCGACAGGACGAAGCCCGCCTGCACCCCGATCACCGGGATGATCGACACCATGGCCGCCTTGAGCGCATGCGCCCATATCACGCGGTTCTCCGTGACGCCCTTGGCCCGGGCGGTTCGGATGAAGTCCTGCCGCAGCACCTCGAGCATCGCGGACCGCGACAGCCGGGCGATGACTCCTGTCGCGACGACTGCGAGGGCCGTGGCAGGCATGATCAGGTGTCGGATGAGGTCGGGGAGGTCTCCGCCGCCGTAGATCGCGTACATCCCTGAGACCGGCAGCCAACGCAGGTTCACCGCGAAGACGAGGATCATCATCATGCCGAGGAAGAACGACGGGATCGAGATGCCGATGAGCACGACGAAGGTGATCGCCTTGTCGGCCAGCCCGTACTGGCGCGCGGCCGAGACGACGCCGGCCGCGACGCCCAGGAGCGAACACAGGACAAGCGCGGTGCCGGCGAGGATCAGCGTCGCGCCGAAGCGTTCGAGCACCTCGTCCAAGACCGGGCGGTTCAGCGAATAAGACCGCCCAAAGTCGCCCTGCAGCATGTTGCCGAGCCAGATGAAGTACTGCTCGATCGAGGATCTATCGAGGCCGAGGTCGCGATTGAGCTTTTCGACGTTCTCGGGGGTAGCGTAGGAACCCAGGATCGCCGTCGCCGGATCGCCGGGGATGAGCGACATGATGATAAAGACGATGACGGTGATCCCGAGGATGACCGGGATCGCGGACAGCAGTCGCTTGAGGATGTAGCCCGTCATCTGGCGCAAAATCCTTCGAAGGATTTCGCCAGGAATTTTCGAAAACTCCTGGCGCAAGGGCCCCGCCGGTGCGGGGCCCTGTTGTGCTTCAGTTCTTCACGACGTCCTTCAGAAGCAGGAAGAACGACGGCTGCAGGCTGAATCTCTCGACATTCGCCGCCGTCACCGCGTTCTGCTTCCAGTTCGCCACGAAGACCCAGGGCGCGTCGTCCTGAACGATCGTCTGCATCTCCTTGTAGAGCCGCGCACGCTCGTCCTGATCGGTTGCGACGCGGGCCTGTTCGAGCAGTTCGTCGACTTGCGGATTCGAGTAGTAGCCCGAATTGAATCCGCCCTGATCGGGCCAGGCCGCCGTGCGAAGCGCGAGGAAGGGCAGCGTGTCGGGATCGTTCGTCATCCACGCCATCTCGGCCATGTCGGCCTTGCCCTCGAGGCCCGGGTTCACCTCTCCGAGGAAAGTATTCCACTCGTAGGTCTCGATGACGACATCGAAGCCGACTGCTTCCAGATCGGCCTGGATCGCGGTCGCCATCGGCACGGGATCGAGCATCCCCGAACCGCCCTCGGTAACGTAGAAGGTAAGCTCCGCCCCCTCGGCCCCGGCCTCGGCGATGAGTTCACGCGCCCTGTCGGGATCGTGGGGATAGGGCTCGAGATCCTCGTTGTAGGCCCAGGCGAAGGCCGGTGGCGTCGGACCGGCGGCGACTTCGGCGGTGCCTTCGAGAACGTCGTTGACGATCGCCTCCTTGTTGACCGCGTAGTTCGCGGCCTGGCGTACGCGCTTGTCCGCGAACGGCCCTTCCTTGGCGTTCAGGATGAGAAACCAGACGTGCGGACCGGCCTGCTCGTAGACCTCGTAGGATTCACTCTGGAACTCCGAAAGCGCGTTCGGGGGCACCTCGACCATGAGGTCGATCCCGCCGGCCAGCATCTCGGCCGTCCGGGTGTTGGCGTCGGTGATCGGACGGAAGACGACTGCCTCCAGCTCCGGCGCGCCGTCCCAGTAGTCCGGGTTCCGCTCTACCACGACCGCCTCGTTCGAGCGCCACTCGGCGAAGGTGAATGGGCCGGTGCCGGAAGGATTGCGGCCGAAGTCGGCGCCATGCTCCACGACCGCAGCCGGCGAGACCATGAGGCCCGTGGGATAGGCAAGGTTCGACAGGAACGGCGCGTAGGGCTCGTTCAGGGTGAACTTCACCGTCATGTCGTCGACCACCTCGGTCTCCTCGATCGCCGAGAAGAAGAAGGCGAGCGGGAACGGCCCGGTGTCGTGATAGGGGTGGTCCTCGTTCAGCATCCGGTCGAAGTTGAACTTCACCGCCTCGGCATCGAAGGACGCGCCGTCATGGAAGGTGATTCCCTCACGGAGAGTGAAGGTGTACTCCGTGCCGTCTTCGCTGATCTCCCAGTCGGAGGCGAGCGCGGGCTCGACCTCCAGCGTGCCGTCACGGTAACGGACCAGGCCGTCATAGACGTTCATCAGGATGCGGAAGTCGTTGACGGCCGTCACCGCGTGCGGGTCGAGCGATTTCGGCTCGGCGATCTGGCCGACGATGAGAACGCCGGGCGGCGTCTGCGCCGCCGCAGGCATCCCGAGTGACAGCGACAGCGCGGCGGCCCCCGCGAGCGCTCCGATGCCCCGGCGCGTGATGGCGAACAGGCTCATTTCAAATGCTCCCTTTACTGGACTATTCCCTAATTTATCATGAAAAATTTTGAGTCGGAAGATTTATCATGATAAAATGCTGACATGACCTTTTCTCTCCTTGCGCGCGATCCTTCGACCGGCGACCTCGGAGGCGTCGCGGCGACAGGCAATCTCTGCGTCGGGGGCTGGGTTCTCAGGGGCGACGCCCGAGGCGGCCTCACCGCGTCTCAGGGTCTATCGCCCTCGACGATGTGGGGCGAAGATGCCCTTGCGGCACTCGTCTCGGGCGCTTCTGCCCGGGAGGCAGTCGCCGCAGTAAGCGTCGACGATTCCGGGCGCGACACGCGTCAACTCTCCGCAATCTCCAGGGACGGCAGGACCGCGGCCTTCGACGGATCCGGCAACCATGCGTTCACGGGACATCTGACCGGCGACGGCTGGATCGTCGCAGGGAACTGGCTGGCCTCGTCGGCTGTCATCGAGCACGCGGCGCAGGCCTTTGCCGGAACCTCGGGGTCGTTCGAGGAACGCCTTCTCGCCGCCGTATCGGCGGGCGTCGCCGCGGGAAGCGACCGCCGGGGCACGATTTCCGCGGCACTTCTGGTGGTCGGGGCGGATCGTCCCCCGCTGACTCTCAGGATCGATCACGACGAACGGCCGGTGGAGCGGCTTGCGGCCCTCTATGCCCTGACGCGCCGGAAAGACTACATGACGTGGCTCGGAACCCTTCCCACGCGCAAGACCCCCGAGAGAGCATGACCTCGTCCCCGATCCGCACCATTCACTCGGACCACGTTCATTTCGGGTGGGACAGGAGCGAGCCTCCCGTCGCAACAATCGCGCCCGGCGACACCGTCACGCTTGCCTGCCGAGACGCCGGCGACGGGCAACTCGGTCCCGGGTCGACCGATGCCGACGTCAGCGCGATGGATGCGGCGCGGGTCAATCCGGTGACGGGTCCGCTCCTCATCGATGGCGCGAAACCTGGCGACGCGCTTGCGATCCGGATCGTCGATTTGTCGCCGTCCGGGTTCGGCTGGACCGCACTGATCCCGGGCTTCGGACTGCTTGCCGAGCAGTTCCCGGACCCGAGGCTCCACCTCTGGCGCTACGACGCCTCCGGTGGCTCTCCGCTCGCCTTCGGGGACATCGCAGAGATCCCGCTCTGCCCCTTCGTCGGCACGATCGGCACAGCGCCGGCCGAACCCGGACGGCACAGCGTCATCCCACCGCGGAACGTCGGCGGCAACATGGACATTCGAGATCTCGGCCCCGGCACCACCCTGTTCCTGCCGGTCGAGGTGGCTGGCGCGCTGCTTTCGGCGGGAGACACACACGCGGCGCAGGGAGACGGCGAGGTCTGCGGCACCGCCATCGAAAGCGCCATGGACCTCACGCTGCAGGTGGACCTCGTCAAGGACGCGCGCCTTGTCTTCCCGCGCTATGAGACGACACGGGCGCGCCCCGGTTCGGGGGGCGTCGTCGCCACGACCGGGATAGGGCCAGAGCTGATGCCGGCTTCCCGCGACGCGGTATCCGGCATGATCGACCACCTGACGCGCACGCGCTCGGTGTCGGCCGAAGCGGCCTACATGCTCTGCTCGGTTGCCGGAGATCTCCGGATCTCCCAGATCGTCGATGCGCCCAACTGGACGGTGTCCTTCGCGATCCCGAAGACCATCTTCGCCGACCGTGCCTCCATCTAGGCCCAGCGGTGGCAAACCGTTCTCGCAAGCGCTCCCGCGGCGCCGGCCACGTCATCGGCGGACAGTTCAGTCTTGTGCGGGATGCGGTTTCGACGATGTCGAGCCTCGGGCCGGATTTTGCCCCGCACGCCCCCCGTTATCCGCACCTTCATAGGCGATCTCCGGCGCGCCAGGGCGGCGGCGACGGGGCGGATGCAAGCGCTGCTGAATATGCCCTCCACCTGCTGAATACGGTCGCATTCGTTCGCCGTTTAGCCGCTTCCAAAGGCGATCGGGTTGTCTTTCGGGAAGAACCCTGTTGTATTGAAAGCGTCATAACTGAACAAAAAACGACAGACGGGGAGCAACCAAGGTGGCAACTGCACACAGCAGCGACACCGCTTTTGTCGAATTCGAACGTGTCCAGAAGAGCTATGATGGCGAGACTCTCGTCGTCAAGGACCTGAACCTTTCGATCGGCCGCGGCGAATTCCTGACTATGCTCGGACCGTCCGGGTCGGGCAAGACGACCTGCCTGATGATGCTGGCGGGATTCGAAACTGCGACGCATGGCGAGATCCGGCTTGGCGGACGGGAGATCAACAACATTCCCCCGCACAAGCGCGGGATCGGTATGGTCTTCCAGAACTATGCGCTGTTCCCGCACATGACGGTCGCCGAAAACCTCTCGTTCCCGCTGGAAGTCCGGAACATCGGCAAGTCCGACCGCGAGGAGAAGGTGAAAACCGCGCTCTCGATGGTGCAGATGGCTGAGTTCGGCGGGCGCCGTCCGGCACAGCTTTCGGGCGGCCAGCAGCAGCGGATCGCTCTGGCCCGCGCGCTGGTCTTCGAGCCCGAACTGGTGCTGATGGACGAACCGCTCGGCGCGCTCGACAAGCAGCTTCGGGAAAGAATGCAGTTCGAGATCACGAATCTCGCGCACGAACTTGGCATCACGACGGTCTACGTGACCCACGACCAGACCGAGGCGCTGACGATGTCGGACCGGGTCGCCGTGTTCGACGACGGCCGCATTCAGCAACTCGCGCCGCCGGATCAGCTCTACGAGAAACCCGAAAACAGTTTCGTCGCGCAATTCATCGGCGAGAACAACACGCTCCTCGGCAACATCGAGCAGATCAACGGGACCGCGTGTACCGTCCGGCTCGATGGCGGCGAGATCATCGACGCCGTACCCGTCAACGTCGAGGAGAGCGGCCAGCGGACGCGCGTCTCGATCCGGCCCGAGCGTGTCGAATACAACAAGGACCGCCTCACGCCGGGCGCGCATACGATCAAGGCTGAGGTGCTCGAATTCATCTACATGGGCGATATCTACCGGACCCGCCTCAAGGTCGCGGGAAACGAAGATTTCATCATCAAGACACGCAACGCTCCAGACCAGCGCCGGCTCAAGCCCGGCGAGGAGATCGAAATTGGCTGGCGTAGCGAAGACTGTCGGGCGCTCGACGCCTGATATCAATGCCCGCCGCGGCATGCCCACCGGGCGGGGAAAAATCAAAGGGCAATTCGAACTAGGAGAGAAACATGAAACTCAAATCCATGCTATTGACGGCGACTGCTATCGCCGTGGGCGGCGCGGCCTCTGCGCAGGAAATGGCGGACGACATGACGCTGGTTTCCTGGGGCGGCGCCTACCAGACGAGCCAGGTCAACGCCTACGCCGCGCCCTACCAGGCGATGCACCCCGATGTGGATGTCGTCTGGGACGAAAGCTCGAACGAGGCGGTGGCCAAGCTTCGCGCGATGAACGAAGCCGGCAACATCACCTGGGATCTCGTCGACGTGGTGGCCTCGGACGCCATCCGTCTCTGCGACGAGGGCCTGGCGATGGAATACGATCCGGACGAGCTTCTCGAGCCCGCGCCGGACGGCACACCCGCTTCCGAGGACTTCGGCGACCTGATCGTGTCGGACTGCTACATTCCGCAGATCGTCTACTCGACGACCGTGGGCTACCGCACCGACCTCGTCGGGGACACTCCGCCGACCGAGATCTGCGCGCTCTTCGACACCGAGGCCTATCCGGGCAAGCGCAGCCTCGAGAAGCGCCCGATCAACAACCTCGAGTGGGCGCTCTACTGTGACGGCGTGGCCAAGGAAGACCTCTACGACGTGCTCGAGACCGAGGAAGGTCAGGATCGCGCGTTCGCCAAGCTCGACACCATCAAGGACGACGTCATCTGGTGGTCGGCCGGCGCGGACACACCGCAGCTTCTCGCCGACGGCGAAGTCGTGATGGGCTCGACCTACAACGGCCGCCTGTTCTCGCTCATCGAGGAACAGGACCAGCCCGTGGAGATGCTCTGGGACATGCAGGTGTTCGACCTCGACGGCTGGATCATCCCGGCCGGCCTGCCCGAGGACCGTCTGGCGCGGGTGAAGGACTTCGTCCGCTTCGCGACCGACACCCAGCGCCTCGCCGACCAGGCGAAGTGGATCTCCTACGGCCCGGCGCGCGCATCGTCGGCTCCGCTCGTCTCGACCCATGCCGATCTCGGCATCGAGATGGCGCCGCACATGCCGACCGATCCGGACAACGCGGCCAACACGCTGCTCTACAACTACGAGTGGTGGGCTGACTACCGCGACGATCTGGACGCCAAGTTCCAGGCCTGGCTCGCGCGGTAACTGAAAAACGGACGGGTGCCGCGACTCGCGGCGCCCGCTTCCCATCCGGGGGTTGATCATGCCGAAGGGCTACATCATCGGACACATCACCGTCAGGGAGCCCGAGGCGTACAAGGAGTACATCCGGCGCGATACGCCGATCCTCGAGGGCCTCGGAGGAAAATTCATCGTCCGGGGCGGCCAATCCGAGGTCAAGGAGGGCGACGTGCTTGAGCGGCACGTCGTGATCGAATTCCCGAGCTACGAGGCGGCGCTGGCCGCCTACAACGATCCCGATTACCAGGACGTCGCCGACATCCGGCGCCGCACGGCCGATAGCGTCATCCTCGTCGTGGAAGGAACCTGACATGGCAGACGTCGCCGCAGACGCCCCGATCCCCAAGCCGGACGCGGGAGACCGCCCGAAGCCGGGCAAGGTCGAGCCGCTCATTTCCGCCGACGGCACGCCGCTCAAGCGATCGCTGATGCGGTCGCTCCGGCGCCAGAAATTGCGCGCCTTCGCACTCGTGGCGCCACTCCTCATCTTCGTGCTCGTCACGTTCATCGCCCCGATCGCGGACATGCTGTTCCGTTCGGTCGAGAACCAGATCGTCTCGGAAACCCTGCCGCGCACGTCGCAGACGCTCGAAACCTGGGACGCCGCGACCGAGGATCTCCCGCCGGAGACCGCGTTCGCCGCGCTTGCCTACGATCTCGTCGACGCGCAGGAACGCAAGCTGCACACCCGCCTCGGGTCCCGTCTCAACTACGAAACCACGGGCATGTCGTCCCTCTTCCGCAAGACGGGGCGTTCCGTGGACGAGGTGGGCGAAATCTACCTCGATCAGTTCACGGAGCTCGATCCTCGATGGGACGAGGCGGAGCACTGGGCGGACATGGTCGCGGCCGAAGGATGGGCGCACCCCGAACCGTTCGAGGCCGATCCGGAGTTCGCCGCGCTGATGCCCGAGACGGCATATGCCTATACCTCCTTCGCCCGCGCGATGCAGGAGGAGAACGACGACGACCCCGCGGCGGAGGAACCCTGGGCCCCCGTGCACCTCGCGCTCTATCGCGACCTGATGGCGGCGGATCAAGGCCCGATCGATGCCTATACAGGCCCGCGCGCGGACCTGCTGAGCGAGGCGCGCGCGGCCGTGGAGGGCTTCGAGACGCAAAGCATCCGCGCGATGTTCGAGGACATCGACGAGGACTGGCTCGACCACGAGGTCTGGGCCACGATCAAGACGTTCCTGCCCGAATACACGCCGGGCTATTTCCTGAACTCCGTCGACCTCCAGCTGTCGCCCGAAGGCGGCGTCACGGTAGAGGACGAGGATCAGCGCATCTACATGCTGCTGTTCCAGCGGACGCTGTTCATGTCGCTCGTCATCATGGGGTCTTGTATCCTGCTCGGCTATCCGATCGCCTACCTCCTTGCGACGCTGCCGGCGCGGAGCGCGAACATTCTCCTGATCCTCGTGCTCCTCCCGTTCTGGACGTCGCTTCTGGTGCGGACCTCCGCATGGAAGGTTCTGTTGCAGCAGCAAGGGGTCATCAACGACATCCTTGTCTGGATAGGGATCGTCGGTGACGCCAACCGGCTGGTGATGATCAACAACCAGTTCGGCACGATCGTCGCGATGACTCACATCCTCCTGCCGTTCATGATCCTGCCGCTCTATTCCGTGATGAAGACCATTCCGCCCTCATACGTCCGCGCGGCCAAGTCGCTCGGCGCGACGAACTGGACGGCGTTCTGGCGGGTCTACTTCCCGCAGTCTGTGCCCGGCATCGGCGCGGGATGCATCCTCGTGTTCATCCTCTCGATCGGCTACTATATCACGCCGGAACTCGTCGGTGGCACCACCGGGACGTTCATCTCCAACCGGATCGCCTACCACATCTCGACGTCGCTCAACTGGGGCCTCGCGGCCGCGCTGGGGACGATCCTGCTCGTGGTCGTGCTGGTCCTCTACTGGGTCTACGACCGGATCGTGGGCATCGACAACGTGAGCCTGGGGTAAAACGACATGTCCGGACCACCGAGCTATGCAACGACGGGTCAGCGAACCTGGTACTACGGGTTCCGGGTGATCTGCGGGATCATCTTCTTCTTCCTGATCGCGCCGATCGTCACGATCATTCCGCTGTCGTTCAACGCCGAGAACTTCTTCACCTTCACGCCGGAGATGCTGGCGCTCGACCCGGAAGGATATTCGCTCAAACACTACAGGGACTTCTTCAACAACCCCGACTGGCAGCAGGCGATGTGGAACTCGCTCAAGATCGCGCCGGCGGCGACGCTCCTTTCGGTCTCGCTCGGCACGCTTGCGGCAATCGGGCTGAGCCAGCCGCACGTGCCGTTCCGGCGGGCGATGATGGCGATCCTGATTTCGCCGATGATTGTCCCGCTCATCATCTCGGCGGCGGGAATGTACTTCTTCTATTCGCGCGTCGGGCTTCAAGGCACGTATCTCGGCGTCGTCCTCGCCCATGCCGCTTTGGGGATTCCGTTCGTCATCATCACGGTGACGGCGACGCTCGTGGGCTTCGACCGGTCGCTCACGCGCGCCGCGGCAAGCCTCGGTGCCGATCCCGTGCGCACCTTCTTCCGTGTTCAGATGCCGCTCATCCTGCCGGGCGTCATCTCGGGCGGACTGTTCGCGTTCATCACGTCCTTCGACGAAGTCGTCGTCGTGCTCTTCGTCGGCTCGGCCGGTCAGAAGACCCTGCCGTGGCAGATGTTCATCGGTCTGCGCGAACAGATCAGTCCGACGATCCTCGCCGTGGCGACAATTCTCGTCGCACTCTCGATCGCGCTCCTGACGACGGTCGAACTCCTCCGCCGTCGGTCGGAGCGCCTGCGCGGCATGTCGCCCGGCTGATTCATTCGGCCGGCTCCGCCTCCGCGCGTACGTCGCGGAGCCTGAGCCCGTCTGGATCGAACGGCGGGCGGTCCAGAACGCGGGCGACGTGCGGCTTGCCCAAGATCGCAACATTGAGCTTGTCGCCGGGGCCGGCGAGATCCGGTTTCAGGTACGCGATGGCGAGCGATTTTCCGACCGAGTACCCGTAGGCGCCCGAGGAGACCTGCCCGGCCGGCGTGCCGTCGGTCAGAAATACCGGTTCGCCGCCCGAGGCGTCCGCGACGGTCGCATCGATCTCCAGGATCGACATGACCTCGCGCGGCGCATTGTGGCGGATCGCGGTCCAAGCGTCCTTGTTGAGGAAGTCCTTGTCGGCCTTCACCAGTGCTTCGAGTCCGCTTTCCTGCGGCCAGTACTCCGGGCTGTAGTCCCGGCCCCATGATCCGTAGCCCTTCTCGACACGAAGGCTCATCAGGGCGCGGCTGCCGATTGGCCCTGCCCCGAGCTCGCGCCCCTTGTCCAGGAGCGCGGTGTAAAGAGCCACCTGATCGGCCTCGGCGCAGTGTAACTCCCACCCCAGATCGCCGGTGAAGGACACGCGGACCGCCACGCAGTCCACCCCTGCGACGGTAATCCGGGCTGAGCGGAAGAACGGGAACGCCTCGTTCGACAGATCGGCGGTCGTGAGCCGCGCGAGCAGGTCGCGCGCCCGCGGCCCGGCGACGTTGAAGCCGCAGACGGCCTCCGTCCGACTTTCGAACGTCGTGCCCTCGGGAAGCGGTACCGCGCGAAAGACTCTCTGGTGGAACCGTTCGGCCATTCCTGACCCGATCACCCAGAACTCGTCCTCGGCCAGCCGCGTCACGGTGAAATCGCCGGCGACACCGCCGCGTTTCCCGATCAGTGGCGTCAGGCACGACCGGCCCACCTTCGTGGGCATCCGGTTGGCGAAGACGTCGTTCAGCCAGTCTTCGCCGCCCGGACCCTGGACGACGTATTTGGCGAAGTTCGAGATATCGATGATGCCGGCACGCTCGCGCAGTATCCGCGCCTCGCGGCCGACGCTCTCCCACCACGGCTGGCGGGTGAATCCGGCGCTGTCTGGCACATCGGCGTCGAAGTAGAGCGGATGCTCCCAGCCGTAGTTCAGCCCGAAGACGCCGCCCATCTCCCTCTGCATCCCGTGGACGGGCCGCATCCGCACCGGCCGCCCCGCCTCGCGCTCCTCGCCGGGGAAGTGGATCTTGAAGCGGTGCGCGTACTGGTCCCGCACCCGCGCCTTCGTAAAGGCCTTTCCCGCCCAGTGTCCGAACCGCGCGAGGTCCCAGCCGAACATGTCGAGCGACGGCTCGCCCTCGACGATCCATTCGGCCGACAGCTTGCCCAGACCGCCGTTCTGGCTGAAGCCCGGAATGATCCCGCAGCAGCAGAAGTAGCCCGTCATCTCGGGCACCGGGCCGAACAGCGCCGAGCTGTCCGGCGACCAGATCATCGGGCCGTTGATCACCCGCTTGATCCCCGCCTCGCCCACCGCCGGCACCCGGTCGATGGCGCGCATCATGTTCTGCTCGATCCGCTCGAGGTCGTCGGGGAACAACTCGTGGCCGAAGCCCTGCGGCGTCCCCTCCTCGGCCCAAAAGCGCATGTCGCGCTCGTAGGCGCCGACGAGCAGGCCCTTTCCCTCCTGTCGCAGGTAATACTCCCCGTCGCGGTCGGCGACAGATGGAAGCCGCCGGTCGAGCGCGGCGATCTCGGCGATCGTCTCGGTCACGAAATACTGGTGCTCGGTCGGGATGAGTGGAAGCTCCAGCCCAGCCATCGCGGCGACCTCGCGCGCCCAGAGCCCTGCGGCATTCACCACCCAGGGCGTGTGGATGTCGCCCGTCTCGGTGCGCACGATCCACGTCCCGTCCGGCTGCGCCTCGGTCGCGACGACCGGCGTGAAACGGTGGATCTCCGCCCCCCGCTGCCGCGCACCCAGGGCATAGGCGTTGGTCACGCCCGAAGGATCCACGTTGCCGCCGTCGGGCTCGAACATGATGCAGCGGACGCCGTCGAAGTTCACCAGCGGGTGCAGGCGCTCGGCCTCGTCGCGGCTGACCTCGTGGAAGTTCATGCCATATCGCCGCGCCTTCGCCTCCTGCAGGCGCAGCTGGTGTTCCCGCGCCTCGGTCTGCGCGAGGTAGAGGCTTCCGGGCTGGAACACGCCGCAGCTCTGTCCGGTCTCGGCCTCGAGCTCCTTGTAAAGCGTCATGGTGTAATGCTGGAGCCGCGAGATGTTCGTGACATCGTGCAGCCCGTGGATGTTCGCCGCGGCGTGCCAGGTCGACCCGCTGGTCAGCTCCGATCGCTCCAGCAGGACGACATCCGCCCAGCCGAGCTTCGTCAAGTGATAGAGGATCGAGCAGCCGACGACGCCGCCTCCGATCACGACGGCCTGGGCTTGGGTGCGCATCCGGTTGTCTCCCTTCCGCATCGCGGTCTCGTCTGGCGCATATTCGGCGAACCGACGGTCCCGCACCCGCGCGCCCGCGACATACCGGAGATCGAATGCGCCGGCAGCTCGCGGCGGAATCGCACCCGCCCCGCCAAACGACGGTGCAGACTCGGCACATCGGTGACTTGCGGGTATCAAGGGAGGAACCCGGACACAGAAGGCCGACCGATGAGCCGCGACCCGCTTCTCCAGCCCTACCGTCTGAAGCATCTGACGCTGAAGAACCGGATCATGACGACGAGTCATGAACCGGCCTACCCCGAAGACGGGCTGCCCAAGGACCGCTACCGGGCCTACCATGAAGAGCGGGCGAAGGGCGGGATCGCCCTGACAATGACGGCCGGGTCGGCACTCGTCAGCCGCGACAGCCCGCCCGCCTTCAACAACATCCTGGCCTACCGCGACGAGGTCGTCCCCTGGATGGCCGAACTGACCGACGCCTGCCGCGCCCACGGTTGCGCCGTGATGATCCAGCTCACTCATCTCGGCTGGCGGAGCCGATGGGACTGGGGCGACTGGCTCCCGACGCTCGCCCCCGGTCCGCACCGGGAACCGGCTCACCGCGCCGTCCCCAAAGTGATGGAGGACTGGGACATCGCGCGGGTGATCGCGGACTACGCCGACGCGGCGGAGCGCATGAAGGCGGCGGGCCTCGACGGGATCGAGCTCGAGGCCTACGGCCACCTTGTGGACGCCTTCTGGTCGGGGCGTCTCAACCACCTCGGCGCGCCGTGGGGCGGGCCATCGATCGACGACCGTCTGAAATTCCCGCTCGACGTGCTTTCCGCCATCCGTGAGCGCGTCGGGCCCGAGTTCATCGTGGGAGTCCGCTTCACCGCCGACGACAGGCAGCCCGGGGGCATCAGCGAGGAAGACGGGCTCAGCATCGGCCGTTCGCTGCGGGACAGCGGCATGGTCGACTTCCTGAATGTGATCCGTGGTCGTGTGGATACCGACGCGACCCTGACCGATGTCATCCCGGTGCAGGGCATGAAGAGCGCGCCGCACCTGGATTTCGCGGGCCGTATCAGGACCGAGGTCGGATTGCCCACCTTCCACGCGGCTCGCATCCCGGACGTCGCGACTGCGCGGTACGCAGTCGCCGAAGGCAAGCTCGACATGGTCGGAATGACGCGCGCCCACATTGCCGATCCTCACATTGTCCAGAAGATCGCCGAAGGGCGCGAGGACGACATACGTCCCTGCGTCGGCGCGACCTACTGCCTGGACAGAATCTATGCGGGCGGCGCGGCGCTCTGCATCCACAATCCCTCGACGGGGCGCGAGCTGTCGCTGCCGCACGTCATTCCCGCCGCAAAAGACCGCAAGCGCGTCGTCGTCGTGGGTGCGGGGCCCGGCGGTCTCGAAGCGGCACGGGTCGCGGCCGACCGCGGGCACATGGTCACCGTCTTCGAAGCCGCGCCCGACCCGGGCGGTCAGGTCCGGCTCGCCGCGCAGTCCCCACGCCGGCGCGAGATGATCGGGATCATCGAGTGGCGCATGGCGCAATGCGCCGCGCGCGACGTGACCTTTCACTTCAACAGCTATGCCGAGGCCGGTGATGTCTTCGCCCTCGACCCCGAGGTCGTCGTGATCGCGACGGGGGGATTGTCCGAGGTGTCGATCCTCGAAGAAGGCAACGAGTTGGCCGTGACTGGCTGGGACATTCTTTCGGGCGATGTGACGCCGGGTGAACGCGTGCTGATCTACGACGACGCCGGCGACCACACAGCGCTCCAGGCAGCCGAGGTGATCGCCAGCTCGGGAAACCACGTCGAGATCATGACCCGTGACCGGTCCTTCGCGCCCGAGGTCATGGGCATGAACCTCGTCCCCTACATGCGGAGCCTTCAGGACAAGGACGCGGTCTTTACCGTCGCCCGCCGCCTGCTGAGTCTCCGGCGCGACGGCAACAGGCTCTCCGCGCGCATCGGAACGGACTATTCCGCCCACGAGGCGACACGCGCCTTCGATCAGGTCGTTGTGAACCAGGGCACGCTGCCGCTTGCGGATCTTTACTTTTCCCTGAAGCCGCTCTCGCGCAACGTCGGGGAAGTGGATCAGGCAGTGCTCGTCGCCGGCGAGGGTGCGCCTTTCCCCGCGCGACAGCCCGCCGCGCCGTTCGATCTTTACCGCATCGGCGACGCGGTCGCCTTCCGCAACACCCATGCAGCAATCCATGACGCCATCAGGATCGGCGTCCTCTGGTAGTCGCGGCGGGACAGGGCCGCAGGAAGGAAACCAGACAATCTCTTTCGCAGCGCGCGCCCTCTTCTCGCGCAAGGCGATGTCCCGCCCCAACTGGTCATCTTCCCGGCTCGTTTGGTGACACGGGCGCCGCGCGCCGGATCCCGCCGCCGATGTCGGTGGGCGCGACCGAGACGGTCTTGACGATCGCATGGGCGGCAACGCCGGGACCAAGCCCCAGCGCGTCGGCGGACCGGCGGGTGATGCGGGCGAGCAGACGGCCTGCATAGGTGTCGAGGGCAACGATGGCGCCGGGCCCTTCGCCCGGACGGACCTCTTTCACAGTACCCGACAGGATGTTGAGCGCCGACAGGCCCTCTGGACGCGTGCGCGACAGGATGACGTCGTGGGCCGCGATCCGCACGCGGACAACCGTGCCGGGGGCCAGAGCAATTCGCGGCAGAAACAGAGGCGCACCGCCCGCATCGAGTTCCGTGAGTCCGTCGTGGTGATGGGAAACGACGGTGGCGATCAAGAGCGCGCCGGCTTCGCGCGCCCCGGCAGGCAGGACCGCGGGATCGCCCAACACCTCAGCGGCAGTACCCTGCGCGACTATGCGCCCCCCCTCCAGCGCGACGACGCTGGTTGCGAGACGCGCGACTTCCGAAGCGGAATGGCTGACATAGAGGATCGGCACCGAAACCTCGTCGCGCAGCCGCTCGAAATAGGGCAGGATCTCCGACTTGCGTGCCTCGTCGAGCGCGGCGAGCGGTTCGTCGGCGAGGATGAGGCGCGGGGCCGAAAGGAGAGCGCGTCCGATGGCGATGCGCTGCTTCTCGCCGCCTGACAGCGCGCCGGGCCGGCGTTCGAGCAGGTGGCCGATGCCGAGCAGGTCGACAACCTTCCCCATGTCCTCGCGCGGCGCGTCCTTCGGCGCGAACCACGCGCCGTACGTCAGGTTCTGGCGCACGGTCAGGTGCGGAAAGAGCCGGCCTTCCTGAAAGATGTAACCGAGCCGACGGCGATGAGGCGGCAGGCGCGTGCCGCGTTCGGTATCGAGCAGCACCCAGTCTCCCGCCGCGATCCGACCCGCGTCGGGTGTCAGAAGGCCGGCCACCGCGTTCACGATGGTCGTCTTGCCCGAGCCCGAGCGGCCGAACAGGACCGTAATGCCCGGAGGCGCCTCGAATGTCGCGTCGAGCGTGAAGTCCGGGAACGCATGGCGCAGGGCGACCTTCAGCCTCATTGGCCGCCCACGCGCGCGGCGACACGCCGGCCAACGATTTCGGACAGCAGCAGCGCACCCATCGCCACGACGACCGAAACGATCACCAGCTTCATCGCGGAGCTTTCACCGCCCGGCACTTGCAGGAAGGCATAGATTGCGGAGGGGATGGTACGGGTCTGTCCCGGGATGTTCGAGACGAACGTGATGGTGGCGCCGAATTCGCCCATTGCCTTGGCGAAGGCCAGAATCGCGCCCGCAACGATCCCCGGCAGGGTCATCGGCAGGGTGACGGTCAGGAAGACCCAGAGTGGCGATGCGCCGAGTGTCGACGACGCCTGCTCCAGCTTCGGATCCACCGCCTCGATCGACAGCCGGATCGCGCGCACCATGAGAGGGAAGGCCATGACACCGGCGGCAAGCGCCGCACCGGTCCAGCGAAAGGCGAAGACGATGCCGAACTCCGCCAGCACGCTGCCAACGGGTCCGCGCGTGCCGAAGGTCAGCAGCAGCAGATAGCCCGTCACCACCGGCGGCAGGATCAGTGGCAGGTGGACAAGTCCGTTGAGCAGTTGCTTGCCCGGGAAGGACCAACGCGCCAGTGCATAGGCCACAAAGACACCAATCGGCAGGCTCACCAGCGTCGCCCAGAAGGAGACCTGGAGGGAAAGCGTAACCGCCCGCCATTCCTCGGGACCGAGCCAATCCATGGGATCAGGTTATCGCGGCACGACCACGAAGCCCTGACGCTCGAAGGCCTCCCGCGCCTCGAGGCTGCTGAGGAATTCGAGGAAGGTGTGGTTCAGCGGGTTGTCGCTCTCGGCCAATGCGGCGGCGGGATAGACGATGGGCGGATGCGTGTCGGCCGGAAAGGTGTCGACGACGCTCACCTTGTCCTCGGCCACCACATCGGTGGCATAGACGATGCCATAGGGTGCCTCGCCGATCGCCACGAAGGCCAGCGCGGCGCGGACATTGTCGGCCTGCGCCACCTGTGCCGCGACGTCGCCCCATAGGCCGAGGCTCTCAAGCGCCGCCTTGCCGTAGATGCCGGCGGGCACGGAATCGACCAGCGCCATGGCAAGCCGCCCGTCGCCCAAGAGACCCGCGAGGTCCATGTCCGGCCCGATCTCGACGGGCGCTGCGTTGGCGCCGGCCGCGATCAGAACGACGGAGTTGTTCAGAAGGTCGAAGCGCGTGCCCTCGTCGACCAGCCCGTCGGCCTCCAGCGTGTCCATCCAGCCCGGGTTGGCAGAGATGTAGACATCCGCCGGCGCCCCTTGCTGGATCTGCCGGGCGAGTGCGGAGGAGCCGGCGAGGGACACGACGAGATCGTGCCCGGTGGCGGCTTCGAACCGTTCCTCGATCTCGGCCATGGCATTGGTCATGCTGGCCGCGGCGAACACGGTGATGTCGTCTGCCAGGGCCATAGCCGGGGCGGCGACGGCGAGCACGGTGGCGCGGGAAAGGGCTGGCTTGAACACGGACGACACTTCCTGATGGTGATATGTTTCTTGAAACATATCGCAGCGGGCCATTCTTCCGGTCAAGCGTTATTTTTCTCTGGGAATATCCCTCAGGAGCCCCCGCAGCACCGCCAGACGATCTGCGCCGCGCGCGGCCGCCTCCGTCTCGAGGGCGCGATACTGCGAAAGGACCTCGCGCCCGAGATCGGTCAGCCTCGCGCCGCCGCCGCTGGGCCCACCGCGCGTGGAGGCGACGACTGGATCCCGGAATGCATTGTTCATTTCATCGACCAGAGACCAAGCACGCTTGTAACTCATGGACATCGAGCGCCCGGCCGCCGCGATCGATCCGGTCTCGCGGATACGCTCCAGCAGGTCCGCCTTGCCGGGCCCGAGCATCGCGTCCTCGCCGAAAACGATGCGGATCCGAAGATCTGGTGTGTCCTTCAGATGCGAGCGGGGGTCGTTCATGACGTCTTTATGGCAGCGGGCCGATAGGTCGCGCAAGCGAGATCGCCTGCCGCAACACGCGCCCCTTCGGCTCTCGAGAAGGCGCTTGCGGACGGTTTCTCTGCCAGAGGATTTTCCAAAGAAGGAAACCCTCGGCAAGACTTCGGCGTTGGAGCGTCATGGAACGTCGAACCTTCATCGCCCTGTCCGCCGCCGGCATCTTGGCCGGTCGCGGCGCGAGAGCGCAAACCTCCGCCCTTCCGCTTCCGGAGGAGTGGGCTCCCCGTTACGTCCCGACGCGAAACACGAGACCCTACGAGATCCATGTGTTGCCTGACCGGTTCTCGCTACTCTGGTCGCTGCCGGAAAACCGTGCAATTCGCTATACCGTCGGGATCGGTCGTCCCGGACTCTATGAACCGGGCGTTTTCGAGGTCGGAGCAAAAAAGGAATGGCCATCCTGGACACCGACCGACGAGATGATCGAGCGCGAGCCCGAAACCTACGCCCGGTTCGAGGACGGTATGCCCGGCGGACCCGACAATCCGCTCGGCGCACGGGCGCTCTACCTGTTCACCCGGAACGGTCGCGACACCTTTCTCAGGGTGCACGGCACACGCGATCCCAGCGGTCTGGGACGGCGCGTGTCGAACGGATGCGTCCGGATGATGAACGGTCACGTCGCCCATCTCTATGAGCAGGTTCCGATCGGAACGCCGGTCTACCTGCACGCATCCCGCGCCTGACAGCCGATCCCAGGAGCCCCGATCCGGAATGTATTGGTTCCCGACGGGGCTTGTCCGGCCTTGTCACGGCGGCACCGGGACCTGACCGGCAAGGAACATTTCCGGCGGCCAGCGTCTTATGGTCGGAAGCGGCTTCGCCGCGCCCGGACAACGGTGCGGCTGCAGTCCGAAAGTTGCCCTGGAAGGACAGACGACATGCGACGAGAGGATTCCTCAAGACCGGCCCCAGCTTCGTCCGGAAACCACGCAAGAAGATGGACGGAGGAGAGGAACCTGCCGAACCCGTGGCTGGCGCTGGGCGCAGGCGCCCTTGTCGCCGCGGCTGGGGTCGCCCTCTACCAGCAACAGACCCGGAACACCGTCGATCATCGCATTGCGGACAGTGCGCCGGGCCGGGCGGCGCGACGGCGCCGCCGGGATCCCTATGCGGTGGTGGGACGCACCGTGACGATCAACAAACCCCGGTCCGAGCTCTTCGCCTTCTGGCGCGACTTCAGCAACCTGCCGCAGTTCATGGAAAACGTCCGCGACGTCAGCGTCACGGGCGACGTCTCGCGCTGGACGATTTCGGCGCCGATGAACGAGGTTCATGTCGAGACCCGGATCGTGAACGAGAAGCCGGACGAGCAGATCGCCTGGCGCTCCACCGACGCGTCCGAGATCCGGACACGGGGCAAGGTGATGTTCCGCGACGCCCCCGCCGGGCGCGGCACGGAGGTGACGGCGCTCGTGTCGTACGTCCCACCTTACGGCGCCCTTGGCCGCTGGATCGCCACCGCGTTCCAGCGTGAACCGTCGATGCAGGGCCGGCGGGAGCTAAAGCGCCTGAAGATGCTGATGGAAGCCGGCGAAATCGCCACGAACCACAACCGGAAAACCGCCTGAGGAGGCCACGATGCGCGCACTCACCTGGCACGGCAAGCACGACGTCCGCGTGGATACCGTGCCCGATCCGGAGATCGTCAATCCCCGCGACGCGGTCATCGAGGTCACTTCGACGGCGATCTGCGGCTCCGACCTCCATCTCTACGACGGGGTCATTCCCGGGATGCGCTCGGGCGACATCCTCGGCCACGAATTCATGGGGCGCGTGGTCGAGACAGGCCCCAGGAGCACGCTTCGGACGGGACAGCGGGTCGTCGTCCCGTTCACGATTTCCTGCGGCGCATGCTTCTTCTGCGAGAAGCAGCTCTACTCGGCTTGCGACAATTCCAATCCTGCCGAGAAGCAGGATCTGACCGAGACGCTCTACGGGCACGCACTGTCGGCCCTGTTCGGCTATTCGCATCTGACGGGTGGCTATCCGGGCGGGCAAGCGGAATACGTCCGCGTCCCATTCTCGGACGTCGGTCCGATCGTCATCCCGGACGGTCTGGACGATGACGCCGTGCTCTTTCTCTCGGATATTCTCCCGACCGGCTGGATGGCGGCCGAGAATGCCGAGATCGAAGAGGGCGACACCGTCGCGGTCTGGGGCTGTGGCCCCGTCGGTCTTTTCGCGATCCAATCGGCCCTCGTCATGGGGGCGGGCAAGGTCATCGCAATCGACGAGTATCCCACACGCCTCGACCTTGCGCGGCAACTCGGCGCCGAGATCATCGACTTCAAGCAGACGCGTGTGCTCGAGGCGCTGATGGAGATGTCGGGCGGCCTCGGCCCCGACGCGGTGATCGACGCCGTCGGCATGGAGAGCCACGGCTTCGCGCCGGATGCGATCGCCGACAACATCAAGCAGACCGTGGGCGTCGGCGCCGACAGCGCACATGCCCTCCGCGAGGCGATCCTCGCGGTCCGGAAAGGTGGACGGGTGTCGATGCCCGGCGTCTACGGCGGCTTCGTCGACAAGTTTCCGTTGGGTGCCCTGATGGAGAAGGGACTGCAGGTCAGGACCGGACAGACCCATGTCCAGCGCTACCTGCCGACGCTTCTGGAGAAGATCGGCCAAGGCGAGATAGACACGACATTCCTGATATCGCACCGGCTTCCGCTCGAGGAGGCGCCCCGAGGCTACCGGAACTTCCGCTACAAGCAGAACGAATGGACCAAAGTGGTTCTGAAGCCCGGCACGGAGATGGCGGCATGAGAAAGAGAGATCTTGCCGTCGTCACCGGCGCGTCTTCCGGGATCGGATTCGAGCTCGCCCGCTGCGCCGCTCAGGATGGATGCGATGTCGTCCTGGTGGCGGATGAGCACGAGATCCGCACAGCCGCCGCCGCACTGGAGGACGGCGGCAGCGACGTGACGGCGATCGAAGCCGATCTCGGCACCGAGCATGGCGTCGCCATTCTCTGGCAGGAGATCGCCGACCGCCATGTCGACTACTTCGCCGCCAACGCCGGCCGCGGACTGGGCGGCGCTTTCCTCGATCAGGACTGGGAGGAGATCGAGGCCGTGATCCATACGAACGTCACCGGAAGCACCGCGCTCCTGCACCGAGCCGCGAAGAAGATGCGCGATCAGGGCGAGGGTCGCATCCTCATCACCGGTGCGATCGCGGGCGAGGTGCCCGGTGCGTTTCGGGCGGTCTACAATGCCACCACGGCCTACCTCGATACGCTCTCCTGGGGCATACGGGAAGAGCTGAAGGACGACGGCGTCACCGTGACCTGCCTCATGCCCGGTCCGACCGACACAGAGTTCTTCGATCGCGCGCAGATGGATGACACTCCGGTCGGACAGGACCACGGAAAGGCCGACCCCGCGAAGGTCGCCCGCGCCGGATGGGACGCGATGAAGCGCGGGTCCTCTGGCGTCACGCCCGGCTTCATGAACAAGCTCCAGCGGCAGCTCACCGGCGTGATCCCGGACACCGTCCTGGCCCGCGTGCATCGCAACCTCGCCGAACCTCGAGGAGCAGGCAATGGCTGAGCGGCTTGCAATAGTCACCGGTGCCTCGTCCGGCATCGGCTACGAACTTGCCCGCCGGGCCGTCGAGGACGGATATGCACTCTTCATCTGTGCCGACGAACCCGATATCGAGCGCGCGGCCAAGAAGCTCAGGCGCCTTGGCGGCACAGTCGAAACCATGCAGGCCGACCTGTCCTCACGGCATGGCGTCGACGCGTTCTGGCGCGCGATCGAAGACCGCGACATCGACCTCTTCTTCGCGAACGCAGGGCGCGCGCTCGGCGATGCGTTCGCCGATCAGGACTGGTCGGACATCAAGCAGTTGATCGATCTCAACGTTCTTCAGACGACATCGGTCGTGCACAAGGTCGGACTCAGGATGTGCGCGCGCGGGACGGGCCGGATCCTTGTCACAGGGTCCATCGGGGGCTTCGTGCCAGGTCCGTTCGACGCTGTCTACGACGCGACGAAGGCCTATCTCGACAGCCTGTGCTACGCCCTTCAGGAAGAATGGCGTGACAGCGCCGTCACCATCACCTGCCTCATGCCCGGGCCGGCGGAGACGCCGATCTTCACTCGGGAGGAGAACGACCTTGAAGAGGCCCCGATCACCTCTCGGGAAAAGCAGGATCCCGCCGAAATCGCCCGCGCGGGCTATGACGCGATGATGGCGGGAGATCCGGGCATCGTTCCCGGGCTTCCGGTGAAGGTTATCGCCATGCTCTCGCGCATCGCGCCCGAATCGTTAAAGGCCCGGATCCACAGATCAGGTGCCGAACCGCAGTAGGCGTCGCGCGATGTCCGACACCCCCGGCACCACGGCACGCTCTCCGGCGTCACGCGATCTTCGCGGCAAGATACGGCACGGCCTTGTCGAGCGTGGCGATGGAGGGGTACTCCGCCTCGGGGATGTCGACACCCAGCTTTTCGTGGAGCGCCGTGACGAAATTCAGCACGTCCATAGAATCGAGTTCGAGATCGTCCTGAAGATGGTCGGTCGGACCGACCGTGCCGGGGTCGATGTCGGGCGCGACGTTGGCGAGTTCCTCGAGGTAGACGGCGCGGATATCTTCGTTTGTCATAGGGCCTCCGGATCGGATACGAGATCTTCGAATTCGGCAAGATACTTTGCGATCACGCGTCCGTCCGCCACCCGATGATCGGCGGAGACGGTCACCGTGACAACGGTGCGCGGGACGACCGAGTTGTCCACCACCCAGGGGCGGGTCTGCGGCGCGCCCAGGCCGACGAGCGCGACCTGCGGCGGGAAGATCACGCCGCTCATCGCCTCGGCCCCCGTCTCGCCAAGCATGGATACCGTGAGCGTACCCTTCGTCATCTCGGAGCTTCTCAGTCGTCCCGCCCGGGCGCGCGTGACCAGGTCGCGCATCCCGGCCATGGTCTGCTCAAGGCTCATCTTCGCGGCATCCATCATTGCGGGCGCCACAAGGCCACCCCCACGCAGCGCAACGGCGACGCCGGGATTGACCTCCTCAGAAGAGTGGAGCGCGTCATCGGTGTAATGACCGTTCAGAACCTTCACGCGCGAGGCGGCGATCGTGGCCGCACGGACGAAAAGCGCCCCGAGGAGGAGACGCTCCGTTGGCGGGCGGTCGGCGTTCCGGGCGGCAAGCCAGTCTGTCGCGTCCTGAATGTCCATCGTCTGGGTCAGATAGACATGCGGGATGGTCTGCTTCGACCGCGTCATTGCCGCCGCGATGGCTTTGCGCATCTCCTCGATCGGAGACCCGACCGCCTTCTTCGCCGGGACCGCCCGTTGCGCCGGTTGCGCGGGTGCTGAACCTTGCTCGACATCCTGCAGCACGATGACGCCGCCCGGTCCGGTGCCCTTCACCGTCGCGAGCTCGACACCCAGCTCGTGCGCCCGTACCCGGGCCGCCGGCGACGCCGCGACCGCGCCAGGCGCGACCGCGGAAGGCGCGGCCGGGGCGGGCTTCGGTGGGGGAGCGGGCGCCGCAACAGGCTCAGGCTCTTTCTCCTCCGGTTCGGGTGTTGGTGGCGGCGCAGTTTCCCGCTTCGGCGCCTCCGTCTCGGCCGGAGGCGCCTCACCCTCGCCAAGGACGACCGCGAGCGGCGCCCCGACCGGAAGCTCCTGCCCGACCTCCGCCTTCAACGCGTGAACCGTTCCCTCCTCGAAGACCTCGATCTCGATGGCGCAGATCGGAAGAGCACACGTCTGAACTCCAGTCACTCCGGAGAATC
>CAZPOK010000021.1:0-14901 GCA_964587905.1 uncultured Rhodobacterales bacterium
CCGGCATCTTCGCCTGCGCCCTCCTCAACGCCCAGCCGATGGGCTTCTACGCCCCGGCCCAGATCGTCCGCGACGCGCGCGAGCACGGGGTCGCGGTGCTGCCGGTCTGCATCAACGCGAGCTACTGGGACAACGTCATGGAACGAATGCCGGACGGACAGTTGGCGCTCCGTCTCGGCTTCCGCCAGATCAAGTCGATGCGCGAGGAGGAGAGCAGTTGGATTTCCGCCGCGCGCGGCAACGGCTACCGCACGGTCGAGGATGTCTGGCGTCGCGCGGGCCTCGAGCCGCGGCTGCTTCGCGCCCTCGCCGAGGCCGACGCCTTCGCCACCCTCGGGCTCTCCCGGCGCGAGGCGCTCTGGGATGCCCGCGCGCTTACCTCCGACAAGCCACTCCCTCTCTTCGGCGGCGACATGGACGGGGAAGGAATCGTGGAGCCCGTCGCTCTCCTGCCCGCGATGACCGAGGGCGAGGAGGTCGTCGAGGACTACGTGTCGATGCGCCTCACCCTCCGCAAGCATCCGATGGCCTTCCTGCGCGAAAGGCTCTCAGGGGGCCTTCCAGCCCCGCGCGTGGCGCGGCCCGAGGGCTTCTCCCGCGCCACCGGCCTCACCCGCTCGGACGCCTGGAACTTCTCCGACGGCGGACACCGCCCCCGGTCGGAAAGCACGCGCACCTGAAAACGTCCGGGACAATATGCTAGTGATAGCATAACTCGAAACAACGCCTTGACCCGCCGTCCGGACCCGGACATCCCCGGCTCACGGCTTCATCTCGGCCCAAATACTCCCGCCGGAGGCGGCCGGCGCAGCCGGCACCAGCCCGCCCCCACCCCCACGAAGTCCGCCCCGAGGGTGGAAGACCGTCCTCCCGATGTGCCATTGAGGATCCGACTCGCCAGGAACAGCCGGACATCGCCGTGGTCAGATCGATTCTCCCCATCAGCGCGCTCCTCCTCGGTTCGTTCTTTCTCCTCTTCGCCGGCGGCATCCACGGCCTGATCCTGCCCGTCCGCGGCACCGCCGAGGGCTTCTCGGCCTTCTCCCTCGGCCTCCTCGGCACCGGCTGGGCGCTGGGCTACGTGCTGGGCTGCCTCTACACCGCCCGCCTCGTCGCCCGCGTCGGCCACATCCGGTCCTTCAGCGTGATGGCGAGCCTCGCCGCGGTCACCATCCTGGCTCAGCTTCTCCTGATCGACGTCTGGTCCTGGATCGCGCTCCGCGCCCTCTCGGGCTTCTGCTTCGCGGGCGCGGCTATGATCGTGGAAAGCTGGCTGTCGGAGCGCGCCGAACCGCAGACGCGGGGCCGCGTCTTCGGCATCTACACGATGGTCAACCTCGTGGCCTCCACCGCCGGACAGCTTACCCTGACCATGGGCGACACAAGCGGCTACCTCTTCTTCGTTCTCGCCGCGATCTTCTACGCGCTCGCCCTCATTCCGACCGCGATTTCGTCGACCGCCTCGCCACAACCGCTCGTTTCGGTCCGCATCGACCTCCGCGCTCTCTGGAAGAACTCTCCCGTCGCCGTCTTCGCGGTCTTCATGGTCGGCGTGGCGAACAGCTCCTTCGGAACCCTCGCGGCGGTCTACGGCGGGCAGATCGGCCTCGCCGTCGCGGCCATCGCCTTTTTCAACGCCCTGCCGATCCTTCTCGGCGCGGTGGCTCAGATCCCGGTGGGCACGCTCTCGGACAGGGTGGACCGGCGGAAGGTTCTGATCGGGATCGCCGTCCTCGCGCTCGCGGCCGACGCCGCCTTCATCGTGGTGCAGCCCGAAAGCCGCGACCTCAACCTCGTGTTCGTGGCCATCTTCGGCGCGGCGATCTACTCGATGTACCCGGTCATCATCGCCCATGCGAACGACAACGCGGACGGCAACTTCATCATCATCAGCGGTGGCCTGCTGATGGTCTTCGGGATCGGCTCAATCGTCGGCCCCATTGCCGCGGGCGCGGCCATGTCCACCGTCGGACCCACAGGGCTCTTCATGACGATGGCCGCGGCCCATGTTCTGATCATCCTCCAGGCGATCTACCGCATCAGCCGGCGGCCGCCGGTCGCTCAGGAAGAGAAGGTCGATTTCACGCCCGTCCCCGGCGTGCGCACGACCACCCCCGAGACCATCGCGCTGGCCGCGACGGAGGAAGAGGTGACGCAGGTTCTCGAGGACCAGGCGGCCGAGCAGTCGCGCGGCGACCATCAGCCGAGGTGATCCTCTCCCCTGGCGGCGGCGAGATCGACCTGCCTCTGCCTCTCGCGAAACCTCTCCCGGTCGGCCTCGGTATACTCTCCGATGCACCGGTGACAGCTCGTTCCCGCCTCATAGTCCGGCCGGGCCCGGTCCTCTCGGGACAGGGGACGGCGGCAGGCGTGACAAAGAACGTGTGAGCCGGCGCGAAGCCCGTGGTTCACCGACACCCTTCGATCGAAGACGAAGCATTCGCCCTGCCAGAGGCTCTCGGTTTCGGGCACGTCCTCGAGATATTTCAGGATCCCGCCCCTGAGGTGAAACACCTCGTCGACACCGAGGGCCCTGAGGTAGTTCGTCGACTTCTCGCACCGGATCCCGCCGGTGCAGAACATCGCGATTCTCTTGTCATGAAATCGGGCCTTGTTGGCCTCCCACCAGGCCGGGAAGTCGCTGAAGCTGGATGTACCGGGATCGACGGCGCCCTCGAACGTTCCTATCGCGACTTCGTAGGCGTTGCGGGTGTCGATGACCGCCACGTCGGGAGACGAGATGAGCTTGTTCCAGTCGGACGGATCTACGTAGGTTCCAACCGATCTGGTCGGGTCGACGTCGGACTGCCTCATCGTCACGATCTCGCGCTTCAGCCGGACCTTGATCCGATTGAAGGGCATCTGCGCCGCCGGGCTCTCCTTCCATTCTATGTCCGCGCATCCCGGCAGGCCGCGAATGTGCGAGAGCACGGCGTCGATCCCCTGGCGCGTCCCCGCGATCGTTCCATTGATCCCCTCGCGCGCGAGAAGGAGCGTGCCTTTTACTCCGCACGACACGCAGAGCTCGCGCAGCGGTTTGCGCAGCGCGCCCGGATCTTCGAATCGCGTGAACCTGTAGAGGGCGGCAACCGTTGGCATGGGTCGGGTCTACGCCGGGCGTGGCCAGCGTCGCAAGGCCCGGTTGACCGGCGCCCACGGGCGACCTACGCAATGGCAACCGTCGGAGGACACTCATGCGCAAAGCCAACGAAGCCCTGATCGTCATCGATGTGCAGAACGATTTCTGCCCGGGCGGGCGGCTTGCCGTCGCGCAGGGCGACGAGATCGTCGCTCCGATCAACGCACTTCTGCCGGAATTTCCGGTCCGCGTGCTGACCCAGGACTGGCATCCCGAGGGCCATTCCTCGTTCGCCTCCTCGCACAAGGGCAAGGCGCCGTTCGAGATGATCGACATGCCCTACGGGCCGCAGGTTCTCTGGCCCGATCACTGCACCATCGGCAGCGACGGCGCCGCCTTCCATCCGACGCTCGACACCGACAAGGCCGATCTGATCGTCCGCAAGGGCTTCCGGCCTCACATCGACAGCTACTCGGCCTTCTTCGAGAACGATCACGAGACGCCGACCGGGCTCGAGGGTTATCTCCGCACGCGCGGCGTCGACACGGTGACCTTCGTCGGCCTCGCCACCGACTTTTGCGTGAACTTTTCAGCGGTTGATGCGGCCGCCCTAGGCTTTGAGGTCCGGGTGGTGGAAAGCCTGTGCCGTGCCATCGACCTCGACGGCTCCCTCGCCTCCGCGAGGCATGGCATGAGGCAGGCAGGGGTGGAACTGGTCTGACCCGCAATCTGGACAACCCGCAAGGCCATGCTTTAGCAACGTTCTGCCTCATGGGAGTCCCGGCATGGTCGACCTCGCCGCGCGCGTCTGGAACCACAAGTGGAAGATCGACCCGATCGTCCGGTCCCTGATCGACAACGATTTCTACAAGCTCCTTATGTGTCAGTCGGTCTTTCACAACAATTCCGGCGTCGACGTCACATTCAGCCTGATCAATCGCACGACGTCGGTCCGGCTTGCAGACCTGATCGACGAAGGCGAGCTTCGCGAACAACTCGACCACATCCGATCCCTGTCACTCGCGCGCGGCGAGTCCACGTGGCTGCGCGGCAACACCTTCTACGGCAAGCGGCAGATGTTCAGGTCGGACTTCATGGAGTGGTTCGAGAACCTGCGCCTGCCGCCCTATCATCTCGAGAAGAAGGACGGGCAGTACGAACTGGCCTTCGAGGGGAAGTGGCACGAGGTCATGCTGTGGGAGATTCCGGCCCTTGCCGTCCTGATGGAACTGCGCGGCCGCGCTGTGCTTCGCGACATGGGGCGGTTCGAGCTTCAGGTGCTCTACGCCCGCGCGATGACCAAGCTCTGGGAGAAAGTCGAACTCCTTCGCGGCGAGACCGGCCTGCGGATCGCCGACTTCGGCACCCGCCGCCGCCATTCGTTCCTGTGGCAGGACTGGTGCGTGCAGGCGATGATGGAAGGTCTGGGCGATGCCTTCATCGGCACCTCGAACTGCCTCATCGCCATGCGGCGCGACATCGAGGCGATCGGGACGAACGCGCACGAATTGCCGATGGTCTACGCCGCGCTCGCCGATAACGACGAGGACCTGGCGCAGGCACCTTATCAAGTACTGGCCGACTGGCACCGGGAGCATGACGGCAATCTTCGGATCATACTGCCGGACACCTACGGTTCGAAGGGGTTCCTGCGCCACGCGCCGGACTGGCTCGCACAGTGGACCGGGGTCCGCATCGATTCGGGGGATCCGGTTAAGGGCGCGGAGATCGCCATCGACTGGTGGAGACGTCGCGGGGAGAATCCGAAGGAGAAGCTGGTGATCTTCTCAGACGGACTTGACGCCGACAAGATCGTCTCGCTTCACCGGCGCTTCGCCGGAAGGGTACGGGACAGCTACGGCTGGGGCACGCTTCTGACGAACGATTTCCGGGGGCTGGTTGGGGACGATGCCCTCGCCCCATTCAGTCTGGTCTGCAAGGCGGTCGCCGCGAACGGGCGGCCGACGGTCAAGCTTTCGGACAACCCGAACAAGGCGATGGGTCCGAAGGACGAGGTCGAGCGCTACAAACGGGTCTTCGGAGTGGGCGCGCAGGACGCGCTGGAAGTCGTCGTCTGACCTAAGACCGCCCGACCTTGTCGGCGGCGCTTTCGTGGATGAACCGCTTGTCGCAATAGCCGCAGTCGATCCAGCCGCGATCGTGGGGAATCGACAGCCAGACGCGGGGATGGCCGAGCGCGCCTTCGCCGCCGTCGCAGGCCACGCGCCAGGCCGATACGATCTCTGATTCCGGCGGCTCTTGCGTCATTTCTCTCATGCTACTCGCGTGACTTTCCGGGGCTTCGCTATCGGACACTCGCATGATACGCAACGGCCCATTGCGGACAAGACGGACGACGGAAGCGATGAGCGCGAACGCGATCGAGATCGAAGGACTGAGGAAGGTCTACAGCGGAAGCGGCAAGCTCGCTCCGAAAGAGGCGCTGAAGGACGTCGACCTCGAGGTGCCGAAGGGATCGATCTTCGGCCTTCTCGGGCCGAACGGCGCAGGCAAGTCGACGCTCATCAACATCATGGCAGGTCTCGTCCTCAAGACGGCCGGGCGGGTGCGGATATGGGGTTTCGATCAGGATGTGAATCCGCGCCAGTCCCGCGCCGCGATCGGCGTGATGCCGCAGGAACTCAACATCGACCCCTTCTTCAGCCCGCGCGCCGCGCTCGACGTGCAGGCGGGGCTCTACGGGGTGCCGAAGGCGCAGCGCCGCACCGACGAGATCCTCGAGATGATCGGCCTCGCAGACAAGGCCGACGCCTATTCGCGCACCCTTTCGGGCGGCATGCGGCGGCGCCTGCTTCTTGGCAAGGCTCTGGTTCACCGGCCGCAGGTCCTCGTGCTCGACGAGCCCACGGCGGGCGTCGATATCGAGTTGCGCCAGATGCTCTGGGAAAACGTGCGGCAACTGAACGCGCGGGGCATGACGATCATCCTGACGACGCACTACCTTGAGGAGGCCGAGGAGATGTGCGACGAGATCGCCATCATCAACCACGGCGCAGTCGTGGCCCGTGACACGAAGGCGGCGCTGATCGGGCGGCTCGACGCAAAGACGCTCGTCATCCATCCCGAGAAGTTGCCCGCGCGTGACCCCGATCTTCCCGAGGGCGTCGAGGTCGAGCGTCGCCCGAACGGGGCACTCGCCTTCTCCTACCGCCGCTCGAAGACCTCGCCGGGCGACATCCTCGAGGCCGTCCGGGACGCGGGGCTTCGCATCCGTGACGTCGCGACCGAGGAGGCCGATCTGCAGGACGTGTTCCTCGACCTCACGCGCGCCCCTAAGGATGCAGCCTGAGCGTCGCGCCGTCCCGCGTGATCAGCACGCGCTTTCCTTTCAGCCCTGCTGATGCGAGAACCTCACGAATTCCTGTCGTTGTCCTGATCGCGCCGCCGCAAGAGCGCCTCGGCGACGGCGCTCGCCGCGGCCACGAAGATGCCCAGCCCGACGAGGATGTAGAACATGGCGAACAGCTTTCCCGGGACGGTCTGCGGCACCAGTTCGCCGTAGCCCACGGTCGAGATCGTGACGACGGAGAAGAACGCCGCATCGAGAAGTGACCAGCCCTCGAGCAGCCAGAAAGTGATCGTCGCCAGCGCGATCATCGAGAAGACGAAAACCAGAAGACCGCGCACCCGGGCATCGCGCCAGACGTCGCGCAGGCCGCGGAAGATCGTAACGATCAGGCGCATGTGAACCGATCCGCGGTCAGGTCGGGAAGGCGCGGTGCGCCGGCATGTTCCGGCGGCGGGCGCATCATGGGCAGGCGTCGAGAGCGAGCTCGCCGTCGCGCCAGGTCAGGCTTCCATCGCGCACCATCGCGGCCACCGCCGCCTCGGCACGGGCCGAAAGCGCCGCGCGGGCGCGGTCGATGGTCTCGGGCGACACGCCGTTGGCCTCGGCCGCCGCCGCCAATACATCGGCCACGGCGCCGAGCGCCGACAGCCGGCAGTCCGCGTCGAGCATCGTGTCGCGCACAAGCGCCTTCCAGTCATCCTCGGTGAGCCCCGAGAGTACGGCAACGGCGTCTTCATCCGCGGCGCTCCGCGGCTGGCAGTCGCCAAGCTCGACCGCCGCCGACCCCGACAGGAGGGCGCAATCGAAGGTAGTTTCGCCGCTCCGCACAAGGATGCGGCCCTCTCCAGTCACGGACACCGCCTCGGCGCCGAGCGACGGATCGAGATCCTGCGCGGCGACCGGTGCCGCCGCGATCGCGACCACGAAACCGATCGCCCCTGCAAGAAAGCGGCCCGGTCTTCTGTTTCTCAGTTTCATGATGTCCTCCGAGTTGGTTTGCACTAGAGATGTCCTCCCCTCTGAACCGCGCCCTGCCGGCTGCCTCACTCCTGCGGTTGGAGCCGCCAGAGGTTCAGCCCGGCCTGGCGCAGGTTCGGGCGCTCCGAGGCGCTCAGACCCTGGTTCAGCAGCAGGTCCATGTCCGCCCCGACCAGCGCATCGTAGACGTGGTAGAGATGGCCCGTGGGGCTGCGCACCGGCAGGTCGCTCAGGTCGATCACCTCGACGCCCTCGAGACGCGAGACGTCGTTGCCGGCCTGGCCGAGACGCGGATAGCCGTGCACCTGCTCGGACAGGGCCAGGGGGCGGTCGGCCCGGGCGACATAGACCGTGATGCTCCGCACGATCGGCCGGATCCGCGGCAGGAGCCGGGAGAAGACGTCGAAATCCATGTCGGGCGCCAGCAGGACGACGTCGCCCAGCCTGACATCGGGACGCTGGGCGCCGACGTCGTGTATCCCCAGGACCATCCCCCGTGCGCCCAGACTGTGTCCGGCCAGGTTCACGCGTTCTGGGCCGAAGCGGCCTTCGAGATCGAGGATCGCGTCGGCGAGGTCCAGAACGCTCCAGTAGAGGTCGGCCTCGTCATGGGTGTAATTGAAGAGCCCCCCGTCCGAGGGCCAGCTAAACCAGAGGAAGCGCCCTTCGAGGCGGGCGTTTTCCTGAAGGATCGTCGCCCGACGGCAGCCCTTCTCGAAATCGATGTAGAAGCCGTGCGTGTAAAGGAGCGGTGCGCCGTCGTCGCTACGGGCCTTGAAATCGGCCATGAGGTCGGCGACGGGGACCGGGCGCACACTCTCGACACGGAGGATTTCCTCGGGGATGTAGAACGGTGCGGCCTCGGCGGCTGACGACAGGAACTCGAACCGCCGTTCGGCGATGTCGCAATGGCCCGCCTCGAGCGTGCCGCGCTCTTCGCCGTAGAAGCGGCCGGGGTCGGTGTCGCCGGTACGGTTGCGGGTCGTCAGGTAGGGGACGCCCCGCGTGACGCCCGCCTGGTCCTGTGCCGTGGCCGGCATGGGGCGGGCGAGAACGGTGGCGGCCGCGAGGACCGCTGCCAGACACGTCACCTTCGCCAGTCTGGAGCCGTACTGCATGCGATCCCCCGCTTGTGTCCTCGCCGCTCGCGTGCCCAATCGGGCTTCGGCTCCCGCCTCCGACGGGGGCCGTTCGATCAGGTCAGGCCGTCTCGGGGTCCTTGCGGTCGAGCGCCACGAAGATCAGCGAAATGCCGTTCGAGATCAATTCGATCGCAAGGAACAGGCCGAGAACCACGGCCCCGGACCACGGGAAGCTGGTCAGGATCATCACCGCAAGGACGACCGACAGGAGCCCCGCCACGATCAGGAACCCGCGGGCGCCCGCCGCCATCGGCGTGAAGGCGATGATGACCCGGAAAACGCCCATGATCAGCATCAGGACTCCTACGATGAGCGTCAGCTGGAAAACCCCTTCAAGCGGGTTGGCGATCAGGTTGATGCCGAACAGCGTGATGAGCACGCCGAGCAGGATGGCCCAGACACGCGCGCCCCACCCCTGGTCCTGGAAAGCGGACAGGAGCGTGAGAATGCCGATCGCTGTGAACATGTAGCCCGCCAGAAGCTCGGCCGTCAGGGTGGCAGCAAACGGGTTGGCGAGCGCGATGATGCCCGCGACGACCGAGGCGATCCCGGCCAAGAGCCAGAGAAACCAGTATTTCATGAACTCCTCCCTCAAAAAATTTTCGATTTGGCTGGCACCGGGAATTCCCGGTCCGAACCGATCCACTCTAATACCGACCCTAGAACCCCATAATGACAGGCGTTTCAAATAAAATCGGACAGTGTCCGTCACCCCTGCGCCACAGGCCCGGCGACCTGTGGCCGGCGCGCGTCACCCGCCATGCGCGGTGGCGCCTTCGCGCAGAGAGACCGGCAGGAGGCGCAGCACGCCCCATCCGACCAGGGTCCCGACGAACACCGGAACCGCCAGGCCGCCGCCGAGGATGAACAGCATCACGAGACCGGCGACCAGCGGCCGCGCCATGCCGACGGCCGCGGCGCTGGCCATCCCCGCCGCCACCCCCAGCACGGGATCGGCGCCGGGCAGCACGAACAGCGTCGCCGCCCCGAGCGCGGCACCTGCGAAACACATCGGAAAGACCACGCCGCCGCGCCATCCCGCGGCCACGCAGACGGCGCAGGCGAGCGCCTTGCCCGCTGCGAGCAGGATCAGCGGGGCCGGGCCCTGTTCGAGGCCGATGGCCAGCACGTCCCGGATCTCGCCATGTCCCGAAAACAGGAGGAGCGGCGACACGGTGCAGATCAGGCCGAGGGCAATGCCGCCGGCAACCGGCTGCCAGAACGGTACGGCGAAGTGTCTGTCCAGCATCTTCGACAGGCGCTGCCGCAAGACGAGATAGAGGCCGCCCACGGTCGCACCGGCGGCGGCGGGAAAGAGCGCGATCAGCGTGTCCCAAGCGCCCGTCTCCGCGTCTAGGCGGGGCAGGCGCATGAGCACCAGGACGCCGGGCCGGAGCGTCTCGGCCACGAGCACGAAGGCCGCGAATCCGGCGATGCCCGAGGCGAAGATGATCACCCTGGGGATGTCGCCCTCGCGCTCGGCATGGACAGGGCCGCCGGCGGGCGAGCCGTAGGTGCCGGCCAGCGCGCCCGACACGCCCGCCCCTGCCAGCATCCCGCGCTCGGTGGCCGTGCGTCCGAGCCGGACCGCGACGAAGGCGGAAAGCTGGGTCGTGACGGCGATGACCCCCGCTTCGGGCCCGATCGCGCCGCCGAAACCGACGGCGATGATGGCGCCGACGGCGACCCAGAAGGTTTCGCGCAGGTGCGTCCGTTCGGGGCGGCGGGCTTGCGCGATCTGCGCCTCCAGCGCCGATCCGGACGATTTCAGCCGCGTCAGTCCGATCAGGACGCCGCCGAGTGCCGTGATCGGCAGGATCAGCCAGCGCAGGTCAAACGCACGCGACCAGATCGCCTCCTGCAGGAGGATCATGGCGAGGTAAGTCACCGAGGCGATCGCGCCGGATGCCGCGCCGAGCGCGATCGCGGTAGCCGCAAGCAACAGCCGATCTCGGTTCACGCAGTCCACCGTCGCATCGGCTTGCCGCACCAGACCGGCACAATCACGGGGATCTCCGGCAACACCGGCGCCTTGCGCCGGATCAGGCGTTACGCCCTTTCTCTGCCAGTTCCTTGAAGACGTAAATCGGCAGGAGGATCGACGCCACGAGACTTCCGATCCAGACCAGCAAGGTCGCGGCCAGCCAGTTGGCGATGCCCCCGATTTCCATCGAGGCCATGAAGATGTCCGTCACGAACAGCCCCACGAAGATCGTCACGAGCGCGATGCCGCCCATCAGCTGGGGGAAGTTCTTGAACGAGACCTTGGTGATCAGCGGGCCGAGCACGGTCTGCACGAGAGAAAAGATCGCGACGGCGACAATGAAGGCCAGCGGGTCGATCGTGAAACCGGGCAGCAGGAGCACGGCCACCAGCAGGCCGACGGCGTTGGCGATGAGATATGCGACGGTCGAAAGAAGAAAACGGATCAATGCGATGGTCTCCGTATCTTGGATGAAAGCACCCCTTCGCATAGACGAGTTGTCCCAACCTGACAACTCTCGCCGTGTGCTGTTGACTCGCCGGCCACGGTCGATTCGGGGCGGTGCGCGGGGCGCTTTGTTTTCGCGGAACGAGCGGGCACTCTGGCGTGGAAAGCGGGGGATTCGCGGGGTGTTCGGATGGAGGCTGCGGACATGGCGCTCGGCGCGATCGCCGTCTCCTGTGCCGTGGCGCTGGCGGCGCTGATCCCGGCGCTGTTGCGACTCGCGATTCTTCCCGCCGTTGTTCTGGAAATCTGCTTCGGCGTGGTGATCGGACCGCAGGGCCTGGGGCTGATCGGCGAAAACCTGATCCTCAATACGCTCGCCGAGTTGGGCCTGGCGATCCTGTTCCTGATCGCGGGACTCGAGATCAACCCGAGCCAGGTTCGCGGCGAGCCGACGCGGCTGGCGCTGCGCGGGTGGATTCTCTCGCTGCTGATCGCGCTGGTGCTGGCCTATGGCGGGCAGGCGCTCGGGCTTTTCCCGGCGGCGGGCTTCGTTGCCATCGCGATCGCCACCACGGCCATCGGCGCGCTGATGCCGATCCTCAAGGATGACGGGCTCCTTAAGCCGCCATACGGGCCGTACGTGCTTGCCTCGGGCGCGGTGGGCGAGGCGCTGCCGCTGGTGGCGCTGTCGCTGATCCTCGCCGGCGTGTCGGGCTTCGGCATGCAGAGCGTCATCCTTGTCGCGTTCGCGCTGACGGCGGTGCTGGCGATCTCGATGGCTGACAGGCTTCGGCGCTTCACCCTGCCGCCCGTGTTCCACGACACGATGGCGAGTTCAGGCCAGTTCCCGATCCGGCTGGCGATCTTCCTGGCCATCACCTTCGCGCTTTTTGGCGAAAGCTTAGGCCTCGACCTAGTGCTCGGCGCGTTCGTCGCGGGGGCGGTGCTGCGCGCGCTCCTGCCAGAAGATCTGCACGACGCGCTCTTGGACAGGCTGTCGGCAGTGGGCTACGGGTTCCTGATCCCGATCTTCTTCGTCAAGTCAGGCGCGGAAATGGACGTCGGCGGGCTGGCGGGATCGGCGGCGGCCATCGCGCTCGTGCCGGTCTTCGCGCTGATGATGCTCGCCACGCGTGGGGTACCGGCCTTGTGGCTCTACCGCAACGTATTGCCGTTGCGCGAGCGGGTCGCCCTTGCGTTCCACTCGGGCACGCAGTTGCCACTGGTGGTCGCCGTCACCGCGCTCGCCGTCGAGCGTGGGGCGATGCCGGGATGGTGTGGGGCGTCGCTGGTGGTTGCGGCCGTTCTGACGGTGATGCTGTTTCCTGCGATCGCAGCGCGTGTGATAAGGGAGGGAACGGTACCGGGGAGCTGAATGGCGAAATGCCACGCTTCAGCGGCGACCGGTACCGTACGGATACGAAGGAGAAGGAGGTCATGGCCGAGAGACGTCTGGGGCGAACGGTGGGGAACCTCGTTCTTGCGCTTTTGAACGCCACACTCATCCTGGCGATCGTCTGTCTCTGGATGGCGTGGAGCGCCCTTTCCGCGGCCGAACGTGTCAGCGAAACCCTCGGCACCGCGGCCCGGACGGTCGTACCGCTGCGCTCAGAGATCGTCAGTCTCACGGACGAGATCGCGGCCGCACGCGCCGACCTTGCCGCCCGCCGTGACGACGGTGCGCAGAACACCGCCGCGCTGGAGGCGCGCATCGCCGGCGTCGAGGCGCAGCTGGCTGACCTGACCGCAGCCGTCACCGATCTGGGCGCAGACCCCGAGGCGCTGATCGAGCAGGCGGTGTCGTCGGCCTTCGAGGGCCTTGGCGAGACCGTGGCTGACATCTTGTCCGGCCTGCGCGGCGCTCCGGCCACCTCCGCCGATTGAGCCGTCCTCAGAGCAGGGGGGCGAAGAGCCGCGCGACGGGCGCGCCGTAGCGGACGCGGACGGCCTGCTCGGCCAGCGGTTTGTCAAGAAGCGTCGCGTGGGCGAAATCCTCCTCGAGAAAGGAAGCGACGGTGGCGGCGAAATCGTCGTCGAAGCCCATCACCATCGCCTCGAAGTTCAAGCGGAAGGACCGGTTGTCGAGGTTTGTCGTGCCGATGGCGGCACAGGCGTCGTCGATCAGCACGACCTTCTGGTGCATGAAGCCGCGCTGGTAGCGCCAGATCTGCACCCCGGCCTCGCGCAGCTCGTCGAAATAGGCGAAGGCGGCAAGCCAGGGGATATGGTGGTCGATCATCTCGGGCAAGAGAAGCCGCACGTCGCGCCCGGCCAGCGCGGCGTGCTTGAGCGCCGTCAGGATATCGGTGTCGGGCACGCAATAGGGCGAGGCGATCCAGATCCGCTCGCGCGCGGCGGCGATGGCGGAGAAGAAGAAGAGCGCGCCGGTCTCCATGCTGTCGCCCGGCCCGGTGGGCACCAGGAGCGCGGCCGTATCCTCGTCGGCCCTGGCCGCTTTCCAGTCGACCTGCTCGCCCAGCGCCTCGCCGGAGGCCCAGTGCCAGTCCTCGGCGAAGATCAGCTGAAGCTGCGCCACGACCGGGCCGCGCATCTCGAGGTGCGTGTCGCGCCAAGGACCGAAACGCGGATCGCGCCCCATGTACTCGTCACCGACGTTCAGGCCGCCGGTGAAGCCGACTTTGCCGTCGACGACCACGGTCTTTCGGTGGTTGCGGAAATTGATCTGAAACCGGTTGCGCGGCCCTTTTCCCGCGGTCGGATCGGCGACCTTTACCCCGGCGCGGCGCAGCGCCTCCCGGTATGACTCGGGCAGCGACTTGCTCCCCACTGCGTCGGCCATAAAGCGCACTGTGACGCCGCGCTCCGCGGCGGCGGTCAGCCTGTCACGGAAGCCGCGACCGATCCGGTCGTCGTGCACGATGAAGAACTGGATCAGGACATAGTGCTCGGCGGCGTCGATGGCGGCGAAGATCGCATCGAAGGTGGCCTGCCCGTCGATCAGCGGCACGAGCGCATTGCCGCGGACCACCGGCAGGTCGGCGATCCGTTCGAAGGGCGCGGGATCAACGCGCGGCGGCGCCTCGGGCGCGTTGGCGGCGCCGAGTTGACGCACCCCGTCGATCACGCGCTCGCTCGTGCGGCGCGAGATCAGGTAGCCCCGGTAGCGGTGATGCCCGAGGAACAGGTAAAGCAGCACGCCGATATAGGGCGCTGACAGCAAGAACACGACCCAGCCGACCGCTCCCTGTGGCGTGCGCGCCGAGGTGACGGCGCGCCAGGCACAATAGAAGGCGGCGACCTGAAGGACGGCGACCGCACTCACGATGCCGGTGACGATCACGATAAACCTCCCTCGTCCGCTTCCGGACACGGCTGCTTATAGAAGAACTGCCTCGCAGATCCATCCCGCATCGCAGGCCACCGCGCCGGCACGGAGCTGACTCCGCGCGGGATTGATCGCAGCTTGACACCAACCGCCCGTCCCGATCCGAACCGCCCCTTGAAGAACGCCCCGTTTCTGAACCTCGTTCTCGCCGTGGTCTTGGTGATCGCGGTCGGCTGGCTTCTGGTGGCCGGGCGGACGATCATCCTGCCGATCGTCACCGCCTTGATTCTGGTCTACGTGATGCTCTCGGCGTCCGAGACGCTGAGCCGCCTTCCCATCCTCAGAGCGGTGCCGGCGGTCCTGCCGAAGGCGCTCGTCCTGGCTGCGTTCACGGCCGCCATTCTCGGGCTTGCCTTCGTCGTCGCGGCGACGGTGCGGGACATCGTGGACGTCCTGCCGCGGTATCAGCAGAACCTCGACACCGTCATGCAGGCCCTGGCCCGACGCTTCGACATGGAAGCGCAGACGATCTGGACCGAGATCGGTGCCGCGACGCTCGACAGGATCGACCTGCAGCGGATCGTTCTGGCGGCGCTGGGCGGCTTCACCTCGGTGGGCGTCACGGTGTTCCTTGTCGTCATATATGCCGGGTTCCTGAAGGCCGAGAGGGGGACC
>CAZPOK010000021.1:15001-24033 GCA_964587905.1 uncultured Rhodobacterales bacterium
GAACATGAGCCCTGTCGTCGTCCTTGTCGCCCTGTCGTCTGGGGCGCGCTCTGGGGCATTTCCGGGGCGATCCTGGCGGTCCCGATGACTTCGATCCTGATCATCGTGACGTCGAGCTTCGCGTCGACCCGGTTCATTGCAGTGCTGCTGTCCGAACGCGCCGATCCCTACCCGCCAGCCAACAGCGAGTCCTGACAGGCGCCTAGGCTTGCCGTGGCAGGCCGGCGCGTGCACTACTTGACCGAGGTTCATCGGAACGAGGGCTTGGCATGCGTTTCCTGCGGTTTCTCCTGACACTCGCGATCATCGTCGCGCTGGCCGTCTTCGCACTGCGACTTGCCTATCCGCTTCCCGATCTGCCCCAAGGCGAAGCCTCGGCCGCCATTCCCGCGAGTGCGGAGACCCGTCTTGGCGCGGCGATCCTGCCGCGGATGGCCGAGAACGAGGGCCTGAGCGGTGTCGTGCCCCTTGCCGACGGGCGCGACGCGCTGGCCGTGCGGATCCTCTTGGCGCGCGCCGCCGAAGAGACCATCGACGTGCAGTACTACATCTGGCAGATGGACACGACCGGCTGGCTCCTTCTCGACGAGTTGCGGGCCGCCGCCGAGCGCGGGGTCCGGGTGCGGATGCTCCTCGACGACAACGGCATTCCGGGCCTCGACAACGTGCTGGCCGACCTCGATGCCATGGAGAACGTCGAGATCCGCATCTTCAACCCGTTCACGATGCGCAGCCCGAAACTGTTGTCCTACGCGTTCGACTTCTTCCGGCTGAACCGTCGCATGCACAACAAGTCAATGACCTTCGACGGGGCGGCGACGGTCATCGGCGGGCGCAACATCGGCGACATCTACTTCGCCTATGGCGAGGGCGTGGCCTATTTCGACTTCGACGCGCTGGCGGTGGGGCCGGCAGCGGCAGAGGTCTCGGAGAACTTCGACGCCTACTGGACCAGCGGGTCGTCCTACGCCGCCGCCGACGTGCTGCCGCCTTCGGAGAATGGCTTGGAGGACCTGGCGGCCGCGGTCGCCGAGGCCCGGCAAAGCGCGCGCGGGTCCGACTACGTCGCGGCGATCGATGCGGCGCCTGTGGTCTCGCGCGTGCTGGCCGGCGAGGACACCCTCGAATGGACGACCGTCGCTCTGGTCAGCGACGACCCCGCGAAGGGGCTGGGACAGGCCGCCGACGAGGACCTGCTGATCGGGCAACTGCCCGACATTCTGGCCCGTCCGGCGGAGAAGGTCGACCTCGTCTCGGCCTATCTCATCCCGGGTGAAGCCGGGACGGCCCTGCTGGAGAGCTACCTGGCTGACGGAGTACGCACCCGTCTGGTCACCAATTCGCTCGAAGCGACGGACGTGCCCGTGGTGCACAGCGCGTGGATGGGCTACCGTGACCGGCTGGTGCGCGGGGGTGCAGAGATCCTGGAACTGAAGGCACGACCGGACCGGCCCCAAGGAACCTCGCTTGCGCAGATCCTGACCGGATCGCAGTCGAGCCTCCACGCCAAGACCTTCGCCGTGGACGACGAACGCATCTTCATCGGGTCGTTCAATTTCGACCCGCGCTCGGCGGCGCTGAATACCGAGATGGGGTTCCTGATCGACAGCCCAGTCATCGCGACGGACCTGTCCCGCGCGCTTGACCGGTTGGAGACGTTCTACGCGGTCTCTGCCCTGGAGAACGGGGATATCTCCTGGGAGGAGACGCGCCCGGACGGCCGGGTCATCACCTTCGAGAGCGAACCCAACACGACCTCCTTCCAGCGCGGAATGGTCGCCTTCATGAGCTGGCTGCCCTTCGAGTGGATGCTCTGAGCCGCGGCGCCCGGATCAGGGCGCGCTGCCGTCGATGGCGGCGCGGGCGGTGACGAGCGGACTCGAGGGGCCACGCAGGATGACGGCGCCATCGGGGCCGATCTCCAAACCGATCACCTGCGTCAGCGCGTCTAAGAACCGGCGCTCCTGCGTCATGGCAGGCCCGCCCGGGAAGGTCATGCGGCATTCCGGCAGCTCCTCGCCGGGGACGGGCCGCAGGATCAGTCGCTCGGTGCCGGTGTGCCCCACCCCAGTCGCCGCAGTTTAGTCCCCGATAAGTCAATCCGTTTACCACTCAACGCAAACCGGCCTCCATATCGAGTATGGTGGCCCTCAAGGCACTCTGGTCCACCCGAATGAATCCCTGTGCGGCACGCTGCACGTCGATCACGGTCATCATCACGGCGCAGAGCAAGGCCGAGAACATGAAGCTGCGCCATGTTAGCGGGCGTCCCGCGATCCCGGAGCGGTTTCCAAGGAGAAAGAGCGCGGCGAGCGCCGTCACGAGGATGATGATCTGGGACAGTTCGGCAATGGGCACGGAGAGGCTGCGCATCCGGAGCTGGTGCGCGTCGAGCACGTCGTTCACAGCTCCCGCGACGAAAGTTGCGATGGGCGGCGGACTCTGATCGCGCGTGGCCTTGATGGTGAGTGGCCATAAGCGTCCCTGAGCCATGAGACTACGTTCAATGAAGGCTCGCGCTTCGTCCCGCGACGCGACTCCCGCGGCCTCGGGGACGAGGCGGGTCTGCGCATAATCATACAGAGCGCGCCTCAGTTCGGATCGTCCCGGCTCGGGAAGATAATCGGTCCGCAGGAACGCCGTCCCGAGCGCATTGGCTTCGGTGATGACGTCGGCCTTCCGCGCCTCGAGAAGCGAAAGCGCGCTACCGAAGCTGAATGCCAGCAACAATCCGAGCAGCGCCATGATCGCGCCCAAGGAAGCCTCGCCGGCACGCAGCTCCACGTCCTTCCCGGCCGCCAGCCTCCGGTTACGCGCAGCGCGGCCGATCAGGAAGCCGAGGATTGCGAAACCCGGGAGAAGAGCAACCAGCAGGAGCGACGTCGTGACCATCCCGAGAGCGGGAAGTGTGATATGCTCATAGACCGTTGCGGCTGTCCCGGATGCCATGGGTCATCGTCCGTTCACTAAACGCGCCGCCGTGGCGAGCGGCGATCGGAAAGGCAACGTCGCCGGCCGACCGAAAGCGCTTCATTCGCCTCAAGTTGCGCAACTGCCGCCGGGCGGCCGGCGCGATGAGCTCTGTCGCAGAACGTCACGCGGTGGCGTCCGGCTCCCGACGGTCGAGCGCGATGAATATGAGTGAAACCCCATTCGAGATGAGCTCGATCGCGAGGAAGATGCCGAGCACCACGGCGCTCGACCAGGGGAAGTTGGTGAAGATCATCAGCGACAGAGCGATGGATAGAATGCCTGCCACGACCAGGATGCCACGTGCGCCTGCCGCCATGGGCGTGAAGGCGATAACGAGACGGAACACTCCAATAATCATCATGAGGCCCGCAACGATGAAGGTCAGTCGGACGACACCTTCGAGGGGGTTCATGACGAGGCTCAGCCCGAAAACGGTGATCAGGACGCCAAGCAGAATGGCCCAGATCCGTGCGCCCCATCCCTGGTCCTGGAATGCAGATATGAAGGTGAGGATGCCGATGGCGGTGAACATGTAGCCTGCCAGCAATTCAGCCGTCAGCGTGGCGGCGAACGGATTGGCGAAAGCGACGATGCCAGCGATGATCGAGATGATCCCGACGACGAGCCAGAGGAACCAGTATTTCATTTCGTTCTCCGTTGGTCGATGCCGTGCCGCCCTCTCGGCCGGACACAGCGCCGCGGTGTCAGCCGGCCTTCGCGGCCAACTGCTTGAACACGTAGAGGGGAAGCAGGATCGACGCGACAAGGCTGCCAATCCAGACAAGAAGCGTGGCGGCGAGCCAGTTCGCGATGCCGCCGATATTCATCCCGCTCATCAAGATGTCGGTCAAGAACAGCCCGACGAAGATCGTGACAAGCGCGATCCCGCCCATGAGTTGAGGGAAGTTCTTGAGAGAAACCTTGGTCACAAGCGGTCCGAGCACTGTCTGAACCAGCGAGAAGACCGCGACGGCAACGACGAAGGACAGCGGATCGATGACGAAGCCGGGCAGAAGGACGATGGAGAGCAGCAGGCCGACCGCGTTTGCGCAGAGATAGGCGAGCGTGGAAATCAGGAACCGGACCAAGAAATCCCTCCTCTTCTTTGTAGAGCCGGCATCGACAGCGCTTCGGCCGCTGGCGAAGGCGACACGAAATTTCGTGTTGCAGGGCGCCTTCCCGTGAGGCGCGGAAGGCGGCACTTATCAGGCATTGGGTCGGATGATGACCTCCACCCGGCGGTTCTGCTGACGGCCTTCCGGCGTGCTGTTACTCGCCACGGGCTGCGTCTCGCCAAGCCCGCTGGCGCGCACACGCGCGGGCGCGACGCCCTGCTGGACGAGAACGCCGGCCACAGCCTCGGCCCGGCGTTCCGAAAGCCCCTGGTTGTATTCGGCCGACCCGGTGTCGTCGGTATGGCCGATAACCGCGACGGTGCTGTCGGGGTATTCGATCAGGTTGCGCGCCACCGCGCGCAGATCGCCCTGCACCGAAGGCTGGATCGCTGCGCTGTCGGAGTCGAACAACAGGCCACCCGGCATCGTCACGCGAAGGAACTCACCGGTGTTCTCCACGATGATGCCGTCGTTCGCGAGCGATGACCTGAGGTCTTCCGCCTGTGCGTCCAGCATTGCCCCGACCATCCCGCCCGCCATCGCACCGGCCGCCGTCCCCAATGCGGCATTGCGGACGCGGTCCTCATCGTCGGCGGTCGCGCCAAGGAATCCTCCGAACATTCCGCCCATGACGGCGCCGCCTTGCTGTCGTTCGCCGGTTCCATCACATCCAGCGAGAAAGAGCGCGGAGGCTGCCGAAAGAGCGAGACTTCTGGATTTCGATCGCATCTTAGGTCCCTGTGTTTGTTCATGCATCCTGGGGATTGGCCATTATCACGCGTTCAGGACACGCGCCTTCTGCGTGGTGAATTCCTCTTCGGTCAGCACGCCTTGCTCCTTCAGCGCCACGAGCTTCTCGAGTTCGGCCGCGGGCGAGATTCCTGCCATGTTGCGGATGCAGTCCCTCTGGGCATCCTCCCATCGCTTGGCTGTTTCGAGCTGGTTTGCCTCCATCCGGTCCCCCCGGACGATGATGTAGGCCAGCACGCCGAGCCACGGGATCAGGATGATGAACAGCACCCAGAGCGCCTTGGATATGCCGCGCAGATCCCTGCTGCGAAAAACGTCGGCGAGAACCGAGATCACGACCCAGATCCACGCGAGCATCAGGAACAGCCAGAAGATCGACCAGAAAATGTCGAAGAAGCCGAACGTCTCTTCCATTGTGTGACCTTTCGTCTCGTTTGCTCACGCGGCCTCGGCCAGCGCAACTTTCCTCAGGTTCTCGCGCCGCTCAGCGCCGTGCGGGTCACTCGGACCCGCGCATGGGCTCAAGGCTCGCCTCCACGGCTGCAGAAAGCTCGCCCCATGCCGCGACAAGACCGCCGTTCAACTCGTTCCATGCGCTGTCCGCCCCGGCCTGAAGCGTGCCGACCCGCTCGGCCAGACCGATCAGGGCTGACTGGAGTTCTGCCAGACGCTCGTTGGCGTCTTCCCGCGCCGCCTCGGTCATCTGCGCCCACTCTTCGCGCATCTCCTGCTGACGCGCCGCGACGGCCGCATCCATCGCGTCAAGTGCTGCCCGGGCTTCTGCAATCGCGGCTTCGCGCTGGGCTACCGAATAGGCCGCTATGGCATCCATCGCCTCGGCGACCTGGGTGCGGACATCCTCGAGCCCCGCATCAGGTTCGGTCTGCGCCACGGCTTGGCCTGCGAATGTCAAGGCGACAGCCGATAGGATCGCGACCACAGCCAGAGCGCCCGTTTTCATTGTTTCCGCCACGAAAGTGTCACTCCTATTTCCATTCGTCGTTAAGCGGCAACCGTATCCACCCGTTGCGAAGAAAGCGCCTTGTGGATGAGCGCTCCCAACGCCGCGCCGACTAGCGGTGCAGCCCAGAACACCCAGAGTTGGGAAATTGCCGCCGTCTCGGCGAACACCGCAGCCCCGGTAGACCGCGCCGGATTTACCGAGGTGTTCGACACCGGGATCGAGATCAGGTGAATGAGCGTAAGCCCCAAACCGATCGCGATCGGGGCAAAGCCTGCGAACTCGGTCTTCGACGTTACGCCGAGGATGATGACGAGGAACGCCGCCGTGAGCACGACCTCGATAACGATGACCGACAAGAGCCCGTAGCCGCCTGGCGAGAGGACACCGTACCCGTTGGAAGCAAAACCGCCCGCTGCCCAGTCGGGCGCGCCGGAAGCGATCGTGAAGAGAACCCCCGCGCCGGCCAGACCGCCAAGAACCTGCGCGACCCAGTATTGCGCCAAGTCCCCCCAGCCGAACCTGCCGGCCATCGCCAACCCCAGGGACACCGCCGGATTGAAATGCCCGCCGGAGATGTGACCGACGGCATAGGCCATGGTCAGCACCGTGAGGCCGAAGGCCAGAGACACGCCGAGAAGGCCGATCCCGATCTCGGGAAAGCCTGCCGCCAGGACTGCGCTCCCGCATCCTCCAAAGACGAGCCAGAAGGTTCCGATGAACTCGGCAGTGAGCTTGTTCATCTTGTCCATCCATATTGATGCGTTCTGATCACGGTTGCATAAAGTTTCTGTTAGTACTTGAACATCGCAGAAGACTGTTCCGCGATGCACAATTCGACAACTTTTTTGAGGGTTGGAGGGGAGACATCCGTGCTGGATGGAATGGGGTGGCTCTCGCAAGCCTCTTTAGAACTCAGGAACGAAATCGCGCGCCGCTGCGACCGGATCACGGCGGCAGAGGTGCATTCGATTTATCGTGCGGGAGACCCGGCCGGAGGCATTTTCGGCATCGTGTCCGGTCGTCTCGATATGCATTTGCCGTTGTGGGGCAGCGATCGCGCGTTGGCGCATGTTGTCGGGCCCGGTTGGTGGATCGGCGATCTGGCCGCCGTGACGGGTGAACCACGTCGCTTTGACATCCTCGTGCAGCGGGATACGCGGCTGCTGCGCCTCAGCCGGGCGGAGATCACCCGCCTCTGCGACAAATATCCGGAAATGCATCAATACCTGCTCCTGATGGCCATGGCGAACATGCGCCTGCTGATCGATGCGGCGGAGGCTCTGGGGTTGTCCCAGCCGGTAAGTCGGGTGAGTGCGTGTCTCCTGCGGATAGACCGGGGCGGACCGGGCTGGCATGGTCACCTCGAATTGACGCAAGGCGAACTCGCCTCGATTGCGAAGCTATCGCGTCGCAGGACGAATGCCGCACTCCACGAGCTTGAAACCATCGCCGCGCTGCGTCTCGGCTACGGGAAGATCGAGATCCTCGACCGGCCGCGTCTTCAGGCGTTGATGTATGGAGATGACCTGACCCCCTTGATCGCGACGTCCTGAGCTGGGAAGGCTGACGAACCCGTAGCGGACGTCGCACACCGCCATTGCGCCCTGATGGAGCAACCGCATCAGCCAGGATCATCAGCTATTCCGGCTAGAGCAATTGGCTTTGACGGGGTGACGGACATCCGAGATTGTTTGACAGACCTGGCGCTGATGCTAAGCGGCTAGGCGTGGCAACAATTTTGAAAGCATCCTTGTCTCATGGTACACGATAACACGGCGTATTCCATCGACGGGCATTCGTTCGAATTCACCGCTGGCATTGGCGCGGGACTGGAAATAGGAGGATATGTCCATATCGAAGCAGGCAGCGGAGCCGCGTACCTCGGTCAGATAATCGACATCGAGGTTGTCGACGGCTCGGGGGGAACGAAGGTCACCGGGTGCGGCGCGATCCGTGCCGTCACGGACGGCCTCGAAGCGCTTGGCGGAACAGCGACCGCTTTCGGATTGGCTTCCCTTTCCATAGCGGGACCCGAGCTCGTGGAAGCTCACTTCGAAAGGCTGCGAGGCAAGAAGGCCAGCCTCGAGATCGGCACGATGCGCCGGGTTGCCGACGATCCGCCGGCAACACTTCAAGCTGCCGGTTTCGGCCGAAACACGCTGGTGTGCGGCCAATCCGGCTCCGGCAAGACATACTCGCTCGGCCTTATCCTGGAGCGCCTCCTGCTGGAGACGGATCTGAGACTTGCGGTGCTCGACCCGAACTCGGACTACGTGCGATTGGGCGAACTCTGCGATGCCGACCAAATAGGCGTAGAACCAGCCGTCCATGCTGCCTTGGCTGATCGTTACGATATGGCGGTGAGCAAGCTGTCGGTCCACGGGACGCGGCCGGGGCAGAAACCGCTGCGGTCGAGATTCGGGCGGTTGCCGATTGCTCAGCAGGCGTTGGTGTTGGATATGGACCCGCTCCGAGACGCCCGCGAGTTCAATGTGTTTCGGCGGATCGTTCGAGAGATCGGTACCACCGAATATACGCTGAGTGATGTTCGCCAACGCGCGGCAGCGGTGTTCGATGATGCCTCCCGCGACCTCGCAATGCGCATCGAGAACCTCGATGTGGAGGACTTGGGAATCTGGGCGCCCGCGGACGTGCCTGCGATGACAGACCTCGTGCCCAAGGACTGGCGCGCCCTCGTCTTCGACCTCGGCAGCCTTCCGTCGTCCGGAGAGCGTTCTATGATGGCGGCCAGCATTGTCGCGCATTTCTGGAACGCGCGGCATGATCGGGAACCGACGCTCCTCGTGATAGACGAGGCCCACAACGTTTGCCCCCAGACCCCGGCTGATCGTTTCCAGGCGATGGCGTCTGAAGAACTGGCCGCGATAGCGGGAGAGGGCCGAAAGTTCGGATTGTATCTCTTGCTGGTGACACAGCGTCCACAGAAATTGCACGTCAATGTGCTTTCGCAGTGCGAGAACCTCATACTGATGAGGATGAACTCCGCGACCGATATTGAACACGTGGCAACGGCCTTCTCGCACGTGCCCTCGTCTCTGATTCGCCAAGCCTCCGCTTTCTCACTTGGACAGGGGCTGGCTGCCGGGCGGATCGCTGCGGATCCCATGCTTTTTCAAACCGGAAACCGCTACTCTATCGAAGGCGGCAGCGATATTCCCCCGACATGGGCGCGACCTCGCGGTGACTGACGGCGAGCGTCGAATAATCCG
>CAZPOK010000022.1:0-23440 GCA_964587905.1 uncultured Rhodobacterales bacterium
GGCCCCGATTTTCGCCGGCACGTCTTCTACATTCCGGGATACGACCCGTTCCCCGCGCGCCGCTATCGTGAACTCTACCGCGTCGAGGGCGAGAAACAGGCCGAGATATCCGGCTATGAACTCGCGCTGCTGCCCTCGGGCGGCGACCGTCCGGGCCGGTGGCGCGCCGCGTCGCTGATGGACGGGCTTGTCACGGAAGTCGATGTCGAGGTGCTGGGGTGGTCCGACATCGTCAAGGACTCGATGAGCGGCGGCATCGGCGCGACCTATCTTCAGCTCGTGCGCACGGTCTGGGTCTACGTCCGGTCCGGAACCTTCCGGCGGCTCGTCTGGCTCCGCAAGGGCCCAGTGATCGCGGCGCTCTACCCGATCGTCATGCTTCTGCTTCAGCTCGCGGCGGCGCTGCTTGCCGGTTGGATCGCGGGCGCGCTCGTCGCCTGGCCGACCTGGCCGGTCGTCGGCTGGCTCGTCTCGGTGCCGGTCGTCTGGGCGGTCCTGACGCAATTCCGCAAGTGGGATCACAAGCTTTTCGCGTACTACCTCATGCATGATTTCGCCTTCGCCGCCGCGCGGAACGGGGCGACGCCGGAGGCACTGGCGCGGCGCGAGGCGGATTTCGCGGAGCGCATCGCGCAGGTGCTGGCCGAGGATGTGGACGAGATTCTGGTGGTCGGCCATTCCTCGGGTGCGGCCATCGCCGTCTCGGTTCTCGCGCGCCTGATGCGCGAGGGGTGGGTGTCCGGCGACGGGCCGGACCTGTCGCTCCTGACGCTCGGGCAGGCGATCCCGATGATCTCGTTTCTGCCCGACGCGACGCAGCTCCGCGCCGATCTGAGGCGCCTGTCCGAGGAGCACCGCATTGTCTGGGTCGACGTGAGCGCCCCCTCCGACGGTTGCGCGTTCGCGCTTTGCGATCCGGTCGCGGTGAGTGGCGTCGCGCCTGAGGGGAAGGTCTGGCCGCTGGTGATTTCGGCGGCGTTCTCCAAGACGCTCTCGCCGGTCGCCTTCGAGCACCTCAGACGCCGCTTCTTCCGGCTGCATTTCCAGTATCTCTGCGCCTTCGACCGGCCCGGGGACTACGACTATTTCCGGATCACCGCCGGCCCGTTCACGCTGGGGGAGCGGTTCGAGGGCCGGCCACCGTCGCAGAGCCGGATCGACGTCCCGGTCTCACGCTACCGGACCATGGCGGCGTGACGGCGCCGAAGCCGCAGGCGCGCCCGGAGCGCGTGTCGGCCTGGCGGTTCCTGCGGCTCTTCCGGCAGGACATCCTGTCCTCGCAGCCCGAACGGCTCTACCGCGCGCGGATGGCGGAGTTCCGGACGCCGTTCTTCCGGTCGTTCCTCGTCAACGAACCGGATCTCGTCCGGGAGGTTCTGATGGCGCGGCCGGAAGATTTTCCCAAGAGCGGACGGATCGCGGAAGGCCTGCGCCCGCTGCTGGGCAATTCCGTCTTCCTCACCAACGGCGCCGCCTGGGCGCGGCAGCGGCGCATCATCGACCCCGCGTTCGGGCGTGGCCGGCTGAAAGAGGCGTTTCCCGCGCTCCTCGGAGCGGGGCAGGCGGGCGCGGGGCGGCTGGCGGAGGGCATTGTCGAGATCGAGCAGGCGGCGAGCCACATGGCCGCCGACGCCATCTTCCGGACGCTCTTCTCGCTTCCGATCGACGCGCCGCTCGCGGCGTCGGTCTATCGCGACTTCCGGACCTACCAGCGGGCGCAGCCGCTTCTGAACCTCGCCGCGTTCCTGCCGCTTCCGCGGTGGGTGCCGCGCGGCCACCGGCCCGCGGCGAGGGATGCCGCCCGCCGCATCCGGGGCGCGATCGCCCGGATGACCGCGCACCGCCTCGCGGAGATCGAGGCGGGGTCGGCGCCCGACGATCTGGCGACGAAGATCATGACGACGCCCGATCCCGAGACGGGCGCGCGGTTCGGCGCCGAGGAGATGGTGGACCAGGTTGCGATCTTCTTTCTCGCGGGGCACGAGACGAGCGCCGCCGCTCTGGCGTGGTCGCTCTATCTTCTCGCCGCGCATCCCGAGGCGCAGGCGCGCGCCGCCGGGGAGGCGCGACACTTCGCCGAGGCGCCGAGCTTTGCCAGCCTGTCCCGGCTCCGCTTCACGCGGGACGTCTTCCGGGAGGCGCTGAGGCTCTATCCGCCGGTTCCGATGATGGTGCGGGAGGCGGCGGGCCGGGAGCGGTTCCGGGACAGGGAGGTTCCGAAAGGCGCGCAGATCGTCGTCTCTCCCTGGCATCTGCATCGCCATGCGCGCCACTGGGACCGGCCCGACGACTTCGACCCCGACCGCTGGCAGAAGGGCGTGTGTCCGGGCTCCGCCACCTACCTCCCGTTCTCGTTGGGGGCGCGGGTCTGCCCGGGCGCGGGCTTCGCGATGCTCGAGGGCCCCCTGCTTCTGGCGCTCCTGCTGGCGCGGTGGCGCGTCGCGCCCGTCGACGGGCGGGCGCCGGTCCCGGTCGCGCACCTCACGGTGCGCAGCCGCGACGGGATCTGGCTCGAGCTTCGCAACCGGGACACGGATCTTCGAGAATCCTTGGCAAGATCCAGTCAAGGGTCTTGCGCCTAGCTCCCGCGGTAGTGCCGCAGAACGAAAATGCGGATCGCGCTGGCGAGACCCGTCTCCGGCGGCCGTTCCGCGTCGATCTCGGCGGCGAGATCGTTGAGCGCGCGGCCCCGCGACCGGGCGATCCCGCGGAAGGCGATCCAGAAGTCGTCCTCGAGCGACACGCTCGTCCGGTGCCCCTTGAGCGTGAGCGACCGCTTGACCGGCCGTCCGCTCACCCGTCGTCCCGCCGGTGCTGATCGAGGGTCCGGCGGGTCTTCTCCGCCGCGCCGGCCTCGCGGACCTTTTGCGCCTTCGTGCGCCCGAACTTCGCGGTGTTTTCGTCGGCACGGAGCTTGGCGGCGGCCCGCGCCTTCTGCTTGCGGACCCGGTTGAGGTTGACCGGGCCGTCGCTCATGGGGTCGGGCCGATCATGTCCTCGGGCCGGACCACGCGATCGAAGGTCTCCTCGTCGACGAAGCCCAGCGCGACGGCCTCCTCGCGGAGGGTCGTGCCGTTCTTGTGCGCGGTCTTGGCGACCTTGGTGGCGTTGTCGTAGCCGATGGTGGGCGCCAGCGCGGTGACCAGCATCAGGCTTTCCGTCATCAGCTTCTCGATCCGGTCGGTGTTGGCCTCGATGCCCGCGACCATGTTGTCGGTGAAGGCCGAGGCGCTGTCGCCCAGAAGCTGCATCGACTGGAGCACGTTGTAGGAGATCATCGGCTTGAAGACGTTGAGCTCGAAATGGCCCTGGCTTCCGGCGAAGCCCACCGCGGCGTCGTTGCCCATGACATGCGCGCAGACCATCGTCAGAGCCTCGGCCTGCGTCGGGTTCACCTTGCCGGGCATGATCGACGAACCGGGTTCGTTCTCCGGCAGGATCAGCTCGCCCAGACCGGAGCGGGGACCCGAGCCAAGAAAGCGCAGGTCGTTCGCGATCTTGAAGAGCGAGGCCGCGGTCGTCTTCAACGCGCCCGACATCTCGACCATCGCGTCGTGCGCGGCGAGCGCCTCGAACTTGTTGGGCGCGGTGACGAAGGGCAGGCCAGTGATCTTCGCGACCTCCGCGGCCACGCCCTCGGCCCAGCCGGCCTTGGTGGAGAGCCCGGTGCCCACGGCCGTGCCGCCCTGCGCCAGTTCGTAGATCGCCGGCAGCGCCGCCTTCACCCGGCGGATGCTCATGGCGACCTGATGGGCGTAGCCGCCGAACTCCTGACCGAGGGTCAGGGGCGTCGCGTCCTGCGTGTGGGTCCGCCCGATCTTGATGATGTCCTTGAATTCCTGCGACTTCTGCTCGAGCGCGGAATGAAGCTTGGCGAGGCCCGGCAGCAGCACGTCATGCGCCGTCGTCGCGGTGGCGATGTGCATGGCCGTCGGGAAGGTATCATTCGACGACTGGCTCATGTTGCAGTGGTCGTTGGGGTGCACGGGATCCTTCGAGCCCATCTCGCCGCCGAGGATCTCGATCGCGCGGTTGGCGATCACCTCGTTGGCGTTCATGTTCGACTGCGTGCCGGACCCCGTCTGCCAGACGACCAGCGGGAAATTGTCGTCGAACCGGCCCGCCACGACCTCCGAGGCCGCCTCCACGATGGCGTCGCCGAGGCGCGTGTCGAGCTTGCCCTGCGCCATGTTCACCGTGGCGGCCGCCTGCTTGATGACGGCGAGCGCGCGGACGATGGCCACGGGCTGCGTCTCCCAGCCGATCGGAAAGTTCAGGATGGAGCGCTGGGTCTGCGCGCCCCAGTACTTGTCGGCGGGAACCTCGAGCGGGCCGAAGCTGTCGGTTTCGGTGCGGGTGGCGGTCATGGCATGTCCCTCGGGCAGTGTTCGGCGGGACGTATACTTTGGCATACCGGACAAGACAATCGCCGCCCGCCCCGACAGATCATGCGCTACTTCCGGAACCGGTCGAGCTGGACCACCTCGGCATCCGTCGCGGGGGGCTCCGGATCGGGCTCGTCGTCGTCGCCGTCCTCTTCGTCGTCCCCGACCTCCTGCGTCTCGAAGCGGAGACCGAATTCCACCGACGGGTCCACGAAGGTCTTGATCGCATCGTAGGGGATGTAGAGCGGCTCGGGGCTGTCGCCGAAATTGAGCGTCACCGCGAAGCCGTCCTCGCCGACTTCGAGGTTGTCGAACCACGTCTGCATCACGACCGTCATCTCGTCGGGGTAGCGGTCGGACAGCCAGTCCGCGATCTCGACTTCGGGATGCATCGTGTCGAAGGTGATGAAGAAATGGTGCTGCCCCGGCAGCCCGTGCTCGGCCACGTCCGACAGCACCTGCTGGATCAGCCCGCGCATGGCGCGGTGCATGAGGTTCCCGTAGTCGATGGTTCGGGTCATGCGGTCCTCGGGGGTTGCTGGTTCACCATAAGAGATTCGGGAGGGAAGGGAAGGGGCGCGGCCCCGGAACGGCGTCTCAGGCGAAAACGCCCAGAACGGCGCCGGATACGGCGGAGAGTCCGAGCACCGAAAGCAGCGGAAGCCGCACCGCGAACAGCAGGACGCCCGCCAGAACGGCCAGCCCGAACGCCACGGGCTCGATCGAGCCGGGCACCGGGGCGATCGTCTCGAACGGGCCGAAGCGGGCGCTGTCGACGGTGCGGAAGAACACGTGCGCCGCGAACCAGATCGAGAGGTTGAGGATGACGCCGACGACGGCTGCCGTGACCGCCGAAAGCGCGCCCTTGAGGCGCGGGCGCGAGGTGATCCAGTCGAGGTAGGGGGCGCCGGCGAAGATCCACAGAAAGCAGGGCACGAAGGTGACCCAGAGCGTCACCACGGACGCCGCGAGCGCGAGCGGCAGGCCGCCTTCGCCGAAGCCTGCGAGGAAACCCACGAATTCGGTGACGAGGATCAGCGGTCCCGGCGTCGTCTCGGCGAGCCCAAGGCCGTCCATCATCTGGGGCAGGGTCAGCCAGCCCTGATCCTGCACGACTTCCTGCGTCATGTAGGCGAGAACCGCATAGGCGCCGCCGAAGGTCACGACGGCGAGCTTGGAGAAGAAGACCGCGATGTCGGTGAGAAGCGCGGCCCCCGACGCCCAGAGCAGGGCGACCGGCGCGAGCCAGAGGGTTCCCCAGACGGCGATCGTGCGGAGCGTGCCGTCGGACCGGGGCAGCGCGACCGCGTCGCCGGCGCCCGCGGGCGCCCTGAGAGCGCCCCATGCCGCGGCGAGCGCGATCAGAAGCGGGAAGGGGACCTGCAGGGCGAATATGCCGAGAAAGGACAGCCCGGCCAGAATCCAGTGGTCCGGCGCGGCGAGCGCCTTCCTCGAGATGCGGAAGAGCGCCTCGAGCACGATGACGACGATGGCGGCCTTCACGCCGACAAACAGCGCCTCGACGAGCGGGAGATCCCCGAGATAGGCGTACCCGATGGCGAGGACCAGAACGACGAGCGCGCCCGGCAGGACGAAAAGCCCGCCCGCGACGAGGCCGCCCGGAACGCCCCGGAGCTTCCAGCCGGCATATGTCGCGAGCTGCATCGCCTCCGGGCCCGGAAGCAGCATGCAGAACGACAGGGCCGAGAGGAATTCCTTCTCGGTGAGCCAGGACCGCGCGTCCACGAGTTCGCGGTGCATGAGCGCGATCTGTCCCGCGGGACCGCCGAAGGAGAGGACGCCGATGCGTCCGAAGATGCGGGAGAGCTCGCGGAGATCCGGCGTGTCTGTCATCCGCTTCTCTGACCACCGGACCGGCGCGCCGGCAAGACGGAAAGCGCGTCCGTCACGAAACCTTCACGCGCCTCAGAACATCACCGCGCTGACTTCCCTGAGGATCTTCTGGCGGAGCGTCTCGGCATATGTCGCATGCCCGGTCGCGGTCATCACGAAGCCGTCGCGGGTGATGACCTGGCTGCGATAGAAGTTGGTTATGGCGACGCCGATCCCTTCGATCGCGAGGCCGTTGATCTGGACGCCGCGCGCCTCGGCAAGACGGCGGGCGGCGGAGGGGTCGGTCCCGGCGTTGTCGGACCCGTCGCCGGAGACGTCGATCACCCGGCGCGCGCAGTCGGGGACGTCGGCGAACCGGGCGAGCGCGAAGCGGATGAGGTCTCCGACGGCGGTGTCGGACATCACGAAGGCGCGGTCCATGCCGGCCGCCGCGCGTGCCATGGCCCGGACATCGCCCGGCGTCTCCATGCGCCGCCACGGAATCGAGATTTCCTGACGGCCCGCGCCGGACCACTGGATGACCGTGAGCGCCACCTCACCGCGGACCAGTTCCTCGCGGATCCGGGGATCGTCGAGCGCCGCTGCCAGCCCGTCGGTCTGGACGCGGTATTCGCCGTCGTCGATGGAGTTGGACACGTCGATGGCGAGGATCAGCGCCGTCGCGCAGCTTGCGGCCGGAGACGCCGCGAGCAGGCCGATGAGAGCCGTCACACCGAGAAAGCGCATGACGCAGCATGGGACGAAACGGGCAGGCATATCAATGGGGGGAAAGTGCAGGCTTCTGTTGCCAGGTGCCTGCGAACCCCGCCTTACGTTGCTAGACGCAAGGGCTTAGATTTGGTTTTGCGCACAGCTTACGCTGCGAGCGCCACCGGAGCACGGTTGTCATTGGCAACTATCATGCTTGGACCGGTAACGGTGGTACCTCACCGAGCGAAAGCTAACCCCTTTAGACGTCCGTCGATCCTGTTTCGGCCCCATGTCCCGCCAATGACCGGGTGTCTGGTGGAGCCGCCGGGTACCGCCCCCGGGTCCGATCCGCTTATTACGGGCGCGTTTATCGCCATAGTCCCGTTTCCGGGACACCCCAGAGGTAAGCGCATCGCATCCGGATTTCAAGGTCGCCGATCCCGTCCGGCGCCGCGCGAAACGGCGCGCCCGCCGGGGCGCACCGGGCTGGCAACGCGGAAAAAATCCGTCGCGGACGCGCGGTCAGGCAAGCGGCAGGTTCAGCGCGAGCAGAGCGGCCGCGATGGTGAATTCCACGCCGAAGAATGCCGCCTTCTTGCGGATCGGGCCGTCGGCGACGATGGACGTGAGCCGTCCGAGCGCGGCGCCGCCCCAGGCGAAGCCGACCATCGCGTAGGCGGCGGGCGTCGCGAGGAAGATGGCGCCCAGCCCCAGCCCGATGAACAGCGCGCCGGAGGCGGCCCGGATTTCGGAGAGGCCCATCGACGGGTCGTCGGACGAGAGGCCGAGCACGCCCATGGTGTAGCGCGGCGCGAGCCATCCGATGGCCCCGAAGCCGACGCTTGCGAGCGCGAGGACGATGTTGGCGATGTCGATCATGTTTCCGTCCTTGCCGGTGTTTCGCGGGTCTGTCCGGGTCTACGATCCGCGACTCGATGCGGTTCACTCTCGCCCGGGCCGCCCGGGGCAACGGAGCTTCGGTCGCGCGGCGACTGTTTCCGCCAGCGCTTCCAAACCGGAGCGGGATTTGTCCGCGCGCGGGGCGAGGGGCTAACGTCTCCGCACGGATGCCGTCGGGCGTCCGGCTCGCTGGGCCGGGGATTTGCATCGAGGATGGCGCACCGCCACGGGCGGGCACGGCGGAGGACCGGACGGTCCGCGCCGGAGAGAGCGCATCATCGACACGCATCGTCCGCCCGCGAAGGCATCGGGGGAGCAGGATGGCGTTGATCACGAGAGACCGGGCGGATGCGCTTCGCGCGCTGGGACTGCCGCCGCTGGCGAGCCAGGCGGACATCAGGGCGGCGTGGAAGCGGCTCGCGTTCGAGACTCATCCCGACCGGATCTGCGGCAGCGAGAGCGACTTCTCCCGCATCCGGGCGGCCTACGACCTTCTTCGCCGCGAGACGTCGCGTCCGGTGTCGCAGATCCCGCCGCGGCCCACGGTCGAGACCCGCGTGACGGAGATCGCCGCAGACGTCCAGGGCCTGTGCCGCGAGACGCTGGCGCGGGGCGAGGCGCCTGCCGTGCTGTGGACATCCTGGCTCGCGGCGCTTGCGAACCGGGAGCATGTCCACGTGGCCTCGGCGATCCGGCGGAGCGGGCGGCGGATCGCCTATCTCGTCCCGACGCCGTTGGGCAAGGGCACGAACCGCGTCGCGGTTCCCGCCGGAGAGCTCGAGGATCCCCGCAGGATGCGGCCGCGCGTGCTCCAGTTCACCTGGGATGCGACCGGCTCGGGACGGGTGGAGGTGCCTTCGGAGGTCGTCTCTGCGCTGTTCCCGGGCGCGCGGAGCGTTCATCTGCACTTCGGGTAGGCAAGAAAAACGCCGCGCCGGGAACCGGCGCGGCGCTGCATGTCAACGCCGTTTCCGGCTCAGAACCCGGCCTTGATCTTCTCGAACTCGGCCGACTGCTTCTCGCGGAGTTCGCCCGGCAGCGGCAGCTGCGCGAGGACCGGGGCGTCGATCTCGCCCATGCCGACAGCGGTCAGTTCCTCTTCCGAGAACTGCTCCATAGCGGCCGCGTTGGCCTGACCGTAGCCCGCTTCCACGAGCGCGGCGGTCGAGGATGGATCGAGGAAGGCGTTGATGAAGTCGTAGGCCCTGTCTTCCGACCCGGGGCCGTCGGCGAGGTTCACGTACCCGCAGAGCCAGACCGACGACCCTTCCTCCGGCTCGCGCTCGAACCCGATCGGAAAGCCTTCCTCGGCCAGCGCCGGCAGCGTCTCGTTCCACGCCCAGGAGACGAGGATCTCGCCGGTCGCCATCAGCTGGGAAAGCTCCGCGGGATCGGTCCAATAGGTGCGCAGGTTCGGGTGCACCTGACGCAGCCAGTCCGACGCCGCCTGGAACTCTTCGTCGGTGGCGGTGGTCCAGTCGGTCACGCCGGTCGCGAGGTAGGCCAGCGCATAGGCGTCGTCGACGTTGTCGGGCAGCGTCATCCGCTGCGCGTATTTCGGGTCGAGGAACACGTCGAGAGAGGCCACGTCCTCGGCCGGCACCTCCTCGGTGTTGTAGGCGATGGCGGTCGTGCCCCAATCGGAGGGGATGAAGTAGAGATCGGCCTCGCCCGCCGCGACGTCCTGGCCGACGAGATTGGAATCGAGATCGTCGTAGGCTTCGATGCGGGACTTGTCCCACGGCTCGAGAATGCCGGAGGCGACCCACTTGGTCACCGAGCCCGCGCAGACGTGGCTGACATCGGCCTCGAAGCCCGAGCGGAGCTTCTGGAAGGCCTCCTCCTCGTCGCCGAAGAAGGCGTAGGTCGGGCTTTCGCCGTGGGTCTCCACGTATTTGGAGTGGTAGGCCGGATCCTCGAAGCCGGAATAGTCGAAGACGAGGAGATCGCTGTCCTGCGCGGACGCGGCACCGGCCGCGAGCGCGAGGACGGACGCGCCTGTCAGGGTGATTTTCAGGGTCATTCGTTCCTCCCGGATGGGGTCGTTGTGGTTGGACGAATCGTATGTGGGGCGTGGGGAACGCACAAGAGCCGCGCCGCGCGGCGCAGCGAAATCTTTTTCGGCCACGCTGCCGAGGGCCGCCGCCGCCGAAAAAGCGGGCGCGTCGGAAGACGGTCTGCGCCGGCACAGCCTTTGCCTTGTCGGGCGGCGCCTGCTAGGTCGGGTGAAACGGATGAGGGAGGGTCGTCATGTTCCGTGCTCTGGTGGTCGAGAAGGACGACGAAGGAAAGACGCGGGCCTCGGTTCAGGAACTGGACGACAGCCGGCTTCCCGACGGCGACGTGACGGTCGCGGTCGAGTATTCCACGCTCAACTACAAGGACGGGCTCTGCATCGGGCCGGGCGGCGGGCTGGTGCGGCATTATCCGCATGTTCCGGGGATCGACTTCGCGGGCACGGTCGAGGCCTCGTCGGACGAGCGCTACGCGCCGGGCGACAAGGTGGTGCTGACCGGCTGGCGCGTCGGCGAGGCGCACTGGGGCGGCTACGCGACGAAGGCCCGGGTGAAGGCGGACTGGCTGGTGCCGCTGCCCGAGGCGCTGGATGCGCGGGCTGCGATGGCGGTGGGCACGGCGGGGCTGACGGCGATGCTCGCGGTGATGGCCCTCGAACGGCACGGGCTTGAGCCGGGACGGGGGCCGGTTCTGGTGACCGGGGCGGCCGGCGGCGTGGGCTCGGTCGCGGTGGCGATCCTCGCGCATCTCGGCCACGAGGTGGCGGCGGTGACGGGCCGGCCGGATCAGGCCGACTATCTCAAGGGGCTGGGCGCGGCCGAAATCGTGCCGCGGGAGGACTTCGCCGAGGTCACCAAGAGACCGCTCGAGAGCGAACGCTGGGCGGGCTGCGTCGACGCGGTTGCGGGCGCCATGCTGGGCCGGGTGCTCAAGCAGATGAAATACGGAACCTCGGTCGCCGCGATCGGGCTTGCCGGCGGCGCGGCGATCGAGGGGGCGCTGATCACGCCCTTCATCCTGCGGGGCGTCAGTCTTCTGGGCATCGACAGCGTGCTGCGGCCCTACGAGGACCGGGTGGAGGCCTGGGGCCGGATCGCGCGCGACCTGCCGATGGGCAAGCTCGAGGCGATGGTCGAGCCGGCGGGGCTGGGCGATCTGCCGGAGCTTGGCCGGGCGATCCTGAAGGGACAGGTGCGCGGGCGGGTCGTCGTGGACGTCAGCGCCTGATCGCACCCCCGGGCTGCCGCCGGCTGCGACGCCGGCCCCTTGGGTGTCGCGAACCGATCCCGGACCGACAGATCCGTCATCCTCGCTCCTGATCTCGCAGGGAAGATGGATCTGGGCGGATGTCGTTTCCCGGCTTCATCTTTTTCGTCTGCCCGTTTGCGTTCCGGTGCGGTTTCGCGCTACCGTTTGGCCACCGGGACCCAACGCTGCGCCCCGGGTCACAATTGAAGACCTCCGGGCCGGTCTCAGCATCCTCTGTCCCCGGTGACACGGAGGCGAACAGGAGGGAGTGCATGTTCAAGACCATCATGGTGCCGATCGACCTCGGGCATCTGCCGAAGATAGACCGCGCGCTCGCGACGGCTGCGGACCTCGCGAAACATTACGGCGCCGAACTCACCTACGTCTCTGTCACAGCGGCGACACCGGGGCCGCTCGCCCACAATCCCAAGGAGTTCGCGACCAAGCTCGAGGCCTTCGCGAAGGAGGACGGCGGCAAGCGGGGAGTTGTGCCGAAGGCGCACTCCATGGTCGCCCACGATCCGACGACGGATGTGGACGACGTGCTCATCAAGGCCGTGGACGAGATCGGGGCCGACCTCGTCGTGATGGCCTCGCACAAGCCGGGCTTCGCCGAGTATTTCTGGCCGTCGAACGGTGGAAAGCTGGCGGGACATACTGGAGTTTCCGTGATGCTCGTGCGCGACGCCTGATCGCGCGGACAACGAATTTCAAGAAGGGGAGGCCGCGAGAATGGCCGACGAAACCGCAAATCAGGGGATTCCCGAGCCGGAGGGAACCTCGGATATCATCGAGACCGACTACGAGATCGGTCAGGACAACATCGCAACCCAGATCGGGCCCTTCGGGCTCGACATCCACAATCCGGTCTTTCTGATTTCCGGATTGTCGGTCGTCGCTTTCGTCGCATACGCGCTGGCGGCGCCGGATCAGGCGGGGGAATTCTTCGGCTGGCTCCGGCCGACGCTGACCAGCACGTTCGACTGGTTCTTCCTGATGTCGGCGAACATCTTCGTGCTGTTCTGCCTGTTCCTCATCGTCAGCCCGTGGGGCTCTGTGCGGCTCGGCGGCGCTGACGCGACGCCGGACTACGGCTATCCGGGCTGGTTCGCGATGCTCTTCGCGGCCGGAATGGGCATCGGGTTGATGTTCTTCGGGGTGCTCGAGCCCGCCTACTACTTCGGCACGCCCTGGGGCGACGAACCGCTGGGAGTGGCCCGTCCCTTCGACGAGGCCGGCAACCTCATAGAAGGAAACGTCGAAGAGGCCCGGCGCATGGCTCTTGCGGCCACGTCGTATCACTGGGCACTGCACCCCTGGGCGATCTACGCCGTCGTGGCGCTGGCGCTGGGGCTCTTCTCCTACAACAAGGGCCTGCCGCTTTCGATCCGCTCGGCCTTCTACCCGATCCTGGGCGAGCGCGTCTGGGGCTGGTGGGGTCACATCATCGACACGCTCGCGGTCTTCGCGACCTTGTTCGGACTGGCGACCTCGCTCGGCATCGGGGCGCAGCAGGCGAACGCGGGCCTGAACTACGTCTACGGCATACCCAACAACGTGACCGTGCAGGTCATCCTCATCGTCGGGATCACCGCGATCGCGCTGGTCTCGGTCCTGCGGGGGCTCGACGGCGGGGTGAAGGTGCTGTCGGAGATCAACATGGTGATCGCGGCACTGCTGCTGATCTTCGTGCTCTTCGCGGCGGGCGCGGCGACCATCCTGACGGAGTTCGTCTCCGGGCTCGGCGCCTATGCGCGCGAGGTCGTGCCGCTCTCGAACCCGTTCGGACGCGAGGACACCGGCTACATGCAGGGGTGGACGGCGTTCTACTGGGCGTGGTGGATCAGCTGGTCGCCCTTCGTCGGCATGTTCATCGCCCGCGTGAGCCGGGGCCGCACGGTCCGCGAGTTCCTTACCTGCGTCCTGATCATCCCGAGCCTCGTCTGCGTGCTCTGGATGGCGACGTTCGGCGGCGCGGCGATCAGCGACATGATCGCGAACCCCGACACCTCGGCGGTCAAGGCGAACGTGATCGACGCGTACTCGCCGGAACTGTCGCTCTTCGCGATGCTCGAGAGCCTGCCGCTCGCGGCGATCACCTCGACCATCGGGATCGTGCTGGTCATCGTGTTCTTCGTCACCTCGTCGGACTCCGGTTCGCTGGTGATCGACACGATCACGGCGGGCGGCAAGATCGATGCGCCGGTGCCGCAGCGGGTGTTCTGGTGCACCTTCGAGGGGCTCGTGGCGATCGCGCTCCTGCTCGGCGGGGGGCTCACGTCTCTGCAGGCGATGGTGATCTCCACCGGCCTGCCCTTCACCATCATCCTGCTGCTGATCTGCGTGGCGATCGTGAAGGGGCTGATGGCGGAGAAGCGGGCCTGAGCCTCGATCCCCGTCCGACCGGACGGGGCAAGGGACGTGAAGATGCGGGGCGCTCCGGTTCGGGGCGCCCCGTCTTGACCCTGCCGCGAAAGCCCGGCAAGGCTCGCGCATGGATCTCGACATCGATTTCGTGCGGGCGCAGTTTCCCGCCTTCACCGACCGCTCCCTCAAGGGACAGGCGTTCTTCGAAAACGCGGGTGGCTCCTACGCCTGCGAAGCGGTCATCGACCGGCTGACGCGGTTTTACCGCGAGCGGAAGGTGCAGCCCTACGGGCCCTACGAGGCGTCGCGGCTCGGCGGCGAGGAGATGGACGAGGCGCGGCTGCGGCTTGCCGCGATGCTCGGCGTCGAGACCGACGAGGTGAGTTTCGGGCCGTCCACGACGCAGAACACCTACGTGATGGCGCAGGCCTTCCGGCAGTGGCTGAAATCCGGCGACGCGATCGTCGTGACGGATCAGGATCACGAGGCGAACTCGGGGCCGTGGCGGCGGCTCGCCGACGAGGGGATCGAGGTCCGGGAGTGGCGGATGGACCCCGACACGGGGCATCTGGACCCCGCCCGGCTCGACGCGCTGCTCGACGGGGCGAAGCTTTTGTGCTTCCCGCACTGTTCCAACGTCGTGGGCGAGATCAACCCGGTGGCCGAGATCGCGGCGAAGGCCCATGCGGCGGGCGCCCATGTCTGTGTCGACGGGGTGAGCTACGCGCCGCACGGATTTCCCGACGTTGGACAGCTCGGCGCGGACATCTACCTGTTTTCGTCCTACAAGACCTACGGGCCGCACCAGGGGATCATGGTGATCCGGCGGGGGCTGGGGGAAGCGCTGCCGAACCAGGCTCACGCCTTCAACGCGGACACGCTCTACAAGCGCTTCACGCCCGCGGGACCGGACCATGCGCAGGTGGCGGCCTGTGCCGGGATGGCGGACTACATCGACGCGCTTTATTCGCGGCACTACGCCGAGCACGCCGGGGCGGCGGGACGCGCCGCCGCGGTGCACGGCCTGATGCGGAGGCACGAAGGGCAACTCCTTCAGCCGCTTCTCGACTATCTCGCCGCGCGCAATGACATTCGGCTCCTCGGACCGCGACGGGCGGAGGGCCGGGCGCCGACGGTCGCGGTCGAGACGCGTGAGGCGGGGGAGGACGTGGCCGAGGCGCTCGCCCCACACGGGATCATGGCGGGCGGCGGCGATTTCTACGCGGTCCGGCCGCTCGCGGCGATGGGGGTCGACCCGAAGAAGGGCGTGCTGCGGATGAGCTTCCTGCACTATACGACGCGGCAGGAGGTTGACCGGCTGATCGCGGCGCTAGATCACGTGCTGTGAAGACGGGCGAACGCCTGCGGCAGGGAACCTGAGAATGGCGGCACCGATCCTCCTCTGGCTGAGGCGCGATCTACGTCTGTCCGACAATCCGGCGATGACCGCCGCGGCGGCAAGCGGACGGCCGGTCGTTCCCGTCTTCATCCTCGACGAGGTGATGGAGGGTCACGGCGCCTGCCCGAAGTGGCGGCTGGGGCTCGGGGCGGAGCATCTCGCGGAGCTGCTGTCCGGTATCGGCTCGCGGCTGGTCTTCCGGCGCGGGCGCGCGCGGGAGGTGCTGGACGGGCTGGTCTCGGAGACGGGCGCGGGCGCGGTGTTCTGGAGCCGGAGCTACGATCCTGCGAGCGTCGCGCGCGATACGGGCGTCAAGTCGGCGCTGAAGGCGCGTGGAGTCGACGCGCGGAGCTTCGCGGGGCATGTCCTGTTCGAGCCGTGGACGGTCGAGACGGGGCAGGGCGGTCCCTACAAGGTCTACACGCCGTTCTGGAAGGCGGTGAAGGATCGCGACGTGCCCGAGCCCCGTCCGGCGGTGACGGCGCTCATGGCGCCAGAGACCTGGCCGCGGAGCGACGATCCGGGCGACTGGACCCTTGCCGCGGGCATGAACCGCGGCGCGGATGTCGTGCAGCCCTGGCTGAACATCGGCGAAGAGGCGGCGCGGGGGCGGCTGGGGGCCTTCATCGCAGGCAGGGTGGATGACTATGGCCGGGCGCGGGACATGCCGGGCGAGGCGGGAACCTCGCGGCTGTCGGAAAACCTGACGTACGGCGAAATCTCGATCCGGTCGTGCTGGCACGCCGGGATGCGGGCGCTGCACGAGGGCAAGCGGGGGGCGGAGACGTTCCTGCGTGAACTCGTCTGGCGCGACTTCGCTTACCATCTCGCCTACCACACGCCGCGGCTCGTCTCCGGGAACTGGCGCGAGGAATGGGACGGCTTTCCCTGGAGCGAGGACGCGCGCAGGGCGGAGGTCACGGCGTGGCAGCGGGGCCGGACCGGGGTGCGGTTCGTCGATGCCGCGATGCGGGAGCTCTACGTGACCGGCCACATGCACAACCGCGCGCGGATGATCGTGGCGAGCTACCTCACCAAGCACCTGATGACGCACTGGAAGGTGGGGCAGCGGTGGTTCGAGGACTGCCTCGCCGACTGGGACCCGGCGTCGAACGCCCTGGGCTGGCAGTGGTCGGCGGGGTCGGGGCCGGATGCGACGCCCTATTTCCGGGTGTTCAATCCCGAGACCCAGCTGGACCGGTTCGATCCGGATCGAGACTACGTGAGCCGCTGGATCGCCGAGGACTATGCGCACCCGTCGGCGGAGGCGCTGTCCTACTTCGACGCCATCCCGCGGAGTTGGCGGCTGTCGCCGGACGATGACTATCCCGAGCCCGTCGTGGGTGTGAAGCAGGGTCGCCAACGGGCGCTCGCCGCCTACGAGAACCGGGGGTTCTGAGCGGTGTTGCGGCAGGGTGGCAAATCGGAATCAAGGCGCAGAAACAGTTGTTTGGAGGGTGGTCCGTCGACTAGTGTCGCGGGACACGCAGGGGAGCGGGAATGCAGGTGCTGACATCGACGAAGGGGCAGACGGGCCTGCCCCGGTACTTCGGGCCGGTCTTCGAGACGGCCAAGAAGCTCGACTACGGGCGGCTCGACATGGTGCTGCCGGACGGGCGAAAGTTCCGGGCGGAGGGCGCCAATCCGGGGCCGGTGGCGGAACTCGACATTCACGACCACGACATCTTCGCCCGGCTGATCCGCGAGGGCGATCTGGGGTTCTGCGAGGCCTACCTGGAAGGGGCCTGGTCGACGCCGGACCTGCAGGCCTTCATGGACCTCGTCCATCACGACAACGAAGACATCTACGACGGCTTTCCCGGCATGGGGCTGGTGCGCACCTACGAGAAGCTGCGCTTCTGGCTGCAGTCGAATTCGAAGCGGCAGGCGGCGAAGAACATCTCCTACCACTACGATCTCGGCAACGAGTTCTACCGGCTGTGGCTCGACGACACGATGACCTACTCGTCGGCCTACTTCAAGACCGGGCAGGAAAGCCTTGAGAAGGCTCAGATTCAGAAATACGAGAGCATGGTCGACCAGATGGGCGCGAAGCCCGGTGACCATGTGCTCGAGATCGGCTGCGGCTGGGGCGGCTTCGCGGAATACGCCGCGAAGGAGCGGGGGCTGAGGGTGACGGGGCTCACCATTTCGAAGGAACAGCGCGACTACGCCGTGGAGCGGATGCGCAGGGCGGGGCTTTCGGACGCGGTCGAGATCAAGCTCCAGGACTACCGCGACGAGCGCGGAACCTACGACGGGATCGCGTCGATCGAGATGTTCGAGGCGGTAGGGGAGAAGTACTGGCCCGTCTACTTCGAAACGCTGCGCGACCGGCTGAAGCCCGGCGGCAACGCAACGCTGCAGATCATCACCGTGGCCGACCGCCGCTGGAAGGTCTACAAGCGCGGCGTCGACTTCATCCAGAAGTTCATCTTTCCCGGCGGCATGCTGCCCTCGCCGAAGGTCCTGCGCCAGGAGGTCGAGAAGGCGGGGCTCGAGGTTGCGCGGTCGGTCGAGTTCGGCGAGAGCTACAGCCAGACGCTGCGGCGCTGGCACGACACGTTCAACGAGCGCTGGGACGAGGTATCGTTGCTCGGATTCGACGATCGGTTCCGAAGAATGTGGAACTTCTATCTTACGTCTTGCGCGGCCACGTTTCTCAGCGGAAATTGCGATGTGACGCAGATCACAGTGACGAAGGTCGCCTGACACATGCCTACCGCGCCAAAGCTGATTGCCGCGCTTCTTTTCGCCGCTCTTGCGTGGTTCGTCTCGGACCTCGTGAAGCCGCTTCTCGCGGAGGGCACGCAGATGGGGCTCCTCTCGCCGATCAACACCGTCATCGGCGCGTTCTTCGGATGGCGCGTGATGGGGGCGCGGGCCGGGCAATCGTTGAAGGCCTCGCTTGGGTACGGCGTGACGACGGCGGGCATCATCGTCTTCTGGTGCCTGCTCGTCTGGTCGGCCTACCTGATGACGATCCAGTCGACACGGATGCGCTATGACGGTCCGATCGATGCGCTGCAGGACATGTTCGCGATGATGATGTCGTTCGGTCAGACCATGTTCACCGCGGAGGTGATGGGCAGCCTCGTCGTCGGCGCTCTCGTCTTCGGCTGGCTCACCGAGCAGGTCGCGCGCCGGTATACATGACGCCACCGACAGCGCTGTTCTTCTACGGGACGCTGCGGCACCGCCCGCTTCTGGATCTCGTGCTCGGGCCGCCGGGCGCCGGCCGGGTGCGGCTCAGGCCGGCGACGCTTCAGGGTCACGAGGCGCTGTGGGTCGTCGGCGAGGACTTTCCGATGATCCGGAGACGCGAGGGGGCCGTGGCCGAGGGCCTGCTCGCCGAGGGGCTGCTGCCGGACGACGCGGCGCGGCTTGCGTTCTACGAAGGCGCGTACCGGTTCTCGACGCGCGCCGTCGAGGTGTCCTCGGACGGCGCGCCTGTCCGGGCCGCGACCTTCTTTCCCGACGAGGAGGAGGCATGGCAGCCGGGGGCACCGTTCGAGCTTGAAGACTGGGTCGCGCGATGGGGCGGCGTCACGACGGGCGCCGCCGCGGAATACATGACGGGGTATGGACGCTGGGCGGGGAGCGCCGCCGCGCGGTTCTGGCCGCGGTTCCGAAGCCGCGCATGGTCGCGGATCATCGCGGCGGGCGAAGCTGCTCCGGCAGCCGCAGAGCGCGGGCCTGGAGGCGACACGGTGGTCGAGCACCGGCGCATCCGGCGGCACGGCGGATTCTTCGCGCTCGACGAGATCACCCTCGGGCATCCGGCCTTTTCCGGCGGGACCGTCGAGGTCTCCCGCGAGGTCTTCGTCGGCACGGACGCCGCGCTGGTGCTGCCCTACGACCCCGGAACGGACCGTGTCGCCCTTGTCGAGCAATTCCGCATCGGCCCCTACGTCCGCGGCGACGCCCGGCCCTGGGCGCTGGAGCCGGTCGCGGGCCTTGTCGACCCGGGCGAGGACCCAGCCGACTGCGCGCGGCGCGAGGCGCTGGAAGAGACGGGGCTCGAACTCGGGCGGCTTGTGCCGGTGCCCGGCGGCTATCCGTCGCCCGGCGCGACGACGGAGTTCTTCCACCTCTACGTCGGGCTCTGCCCGCTCGGTCCCGACGACGCGGACCGCCCGCACAGCGGCATGGCGGACGAGGGCGAGGACATCCGCACGCACATCCTGACGCTCGACGAGGCGATCGGGCTGACCGAGACGGGGGCAGCGAAGGTCCTGCCGCTCGCGTTCCTGCTGTTCTGGACCGCACTGAACCGTGAGCGCCTGGCCGAGCTTGCTTGAGTTCGCTTTCCCGTCCCCCTAGACAGGACGGGCGTCGGGAAGGGAGCGTGGCATGGAGATCAGGACCGATCTTGCAGACAGCATCGGAAACACGCCGCTGATCCGGCTTCGCGGCCCGTCGGAGGCCACGGGCTGCGACATCCTCGGCAAGTGCGAGTTCCTGAATCCGGGCCAGTCGGTCAAGGACCGCGCCGCGCTCTTCATCATCCGCGACGCGGTCGAAAAGGGATTGCTGCGTCCGGGCGGGACGATCGTCGAGGGAACGGCCGGCAACACCGGGATCGGTCTCGCGCTGGTCGGAGCCTCGATGGGGTTTCGCACGGTGATCGTGATCCCCGAGACGCAGAGCCAGGAAAAGAAGGACATGTTGCGCCTGTCGGGCGCCGAACTCGTCGAGGTGCCGGCGGCGCCTTACAAGAACCCCAACAACTACGTGCGCTACTCGGGCAGGCTCGCCGAGCGGCTGGCGCAGAGCGAACCCGATGGTGCGATCTGGGCCAACCAGTTCGACAATGTCGCCAACCGGCAGGCGCATGTCGAGACGACGGCCCCGGAAATCTGGCGGCAGACGGACGGGAAGGTCGACGGCTTCATCTGCGCCATCGGCACCGGCGGGACCATCGCGGGAACCGCCAGGGTGCTGCAGCCGAAGGGCGTGAAGATCGGTCTCGCCGATCCGGAGGGATCGGGCATGTACAAGATCTACACCGGGCGCGAGGCCGGCGGCGATTCCATCACCGAGGGGATCGGGCAGGGCCGGGTGACGGAAAACCTCGAGGGCTTCACCCCCGACCTCGCCTACAAGATCCCCGACAGCGAGGCGCTGCCCGTCGTCTTCGATCTTCTGGCCGAGGAGGGCCTCTGCCTCGGCGGGTCGTCGGGCATCAACGTCGCGGGGGCGATGCGGATGGCGCGCGAGATGGGGCCGGGGCACACAATCGTCACGATCCTCTGCGATTACGGCACGCGCTACCAGTCCAAGCTCTTCAACCCGGACTTCCTGAGATCGAAGGACCTGCCGGTGCCGGACTGGCTCGACCGTCCGGGGCGCGAGCTGCCCGACGTCTTCGAGGAATGACCCGGCTCCTTGCCATCATCGGCCTTGTCGTCTGCGTCGCGCTCTCGGGAGCCGCCGCCGCGCAGGAGGCGACTCCGCCGATCGACTACGACGCCTTCGAGACGGTCGCGAGCGTCGCGGAGACCCTGGTCGAGGATCCGACGGTTTCTGACGCGCGTCTCGAGGAGATCCGCGAGCAGCTGTCGGAACAGCGTGCACGGCTTCTGGCGGCGCAGGATGTGAACGAAACGGCGATCGCGCGGCTGCAGGGGCAGATCGAGGCGCTCGGTCCGCCGCCCGAGGAGGGGCAGGAGGAACCGGCGGAGATCGCGGAGCGGCGCGAGGAGCTCAACAGGCAACTGTCCGTGGCGCAGGTGCCGCGCGTGACGGCGACCGAGGCCTACAACCGGGCGGACGGGCTCATCGGCGAGATCGACATGGTGCTGCGGGCGCGGCAGAACGAGCAATTGCTCGAGCGCGCGCCGAGCCCGCTGGTTCCCTCTCACTGGCAGGATGCCGCGACCTCGCTTGTCGCCGTGGCGACGAATATGCGCAACGAGTTCGGGCAGGCGTTCCAGGACGACACCCGGAGGGCGGCGCTGCGCGACGGGGCGGTGGTGACGATCGGACTGGTCGCCGCCGGTCTGCTTCTGATCCTGCGCGGCCGGAGCTGGGCGGGGCGGCTCGCCGGACTCGTCTACCGCCGACGGGCGCGGAGCACGGTCGTGTTCATCGCCTCGTTCGGCCAGGTGCTGCTGCCGGTCGTCGGCGCCGTGATGCTGGTTGCCGCCGCGATTTCGACGGGCGTGACAGGGCAGATGGGAACGATGCTCCTGCTGGGGCTCATCGGGTTCCTGAGCACCACGTTCCTGGCGCTCTGGCTTGGCGGACGGCTGTTTCCGCCGGATCCCGCGGATCTCGCGACGCTCGATCTCAGCGCGTCGGATCGTGCGATGGCGCGGCGGACGGCGGTCGGAATCGGGATCATGGTCGGGCTGGCCGGTGTGCTCGAGGTGTTGTCCGAATTCGACGAGGTCAGCCCGGCGACGGACGGTGTCCTGCTGCTGCCGGTCTACCTCATCCTCGGCGTATTGTTCTGGAGGTTCGGCAAGCTTCTTGTCGCGGCGCGCGACAGCGCGAAGCAAGCCGACGAGGCCAGCTTCGCGACCGGGGCCGTCGGCCTCGTTGGCCGTGCGCTGCTGGCGGTGGCCGTGGCGGGTCCGGTTCTCGCGATCGCGGGCTATCAGAACGCGGCCCAGAGCCTGATGGTCCCGGCGGCGCTGACGCTCGGCGTCATCGCCTTCCTCCTGGCGTTGCAGGTGCCGATCCGCGACCTCTATTCGCTGATTTCTCGCACTCCCGTGGAAGAGGCCCCGAAGGCGCTGATCCCGGTGCTGGTGAACTTTGCGCTGGCGTTGCTCGCGCTGCCGGTGCTCGCGCTGATCTGGGGGATGCGCCCCGCCGAGCTGAGCGAGGTTTATGCCCGCTTCTCGGAGGGCTTCAGTCTGGGGGAGACGCGGGTCACGCCGGGTGACGTCGCGGTCGTGCTCGTGGTCTTCGGGGCCGCGCTCCTGTTCGTCCGGATCGTGCAGGGGGCGCTCCGGAGCACGGTGCTCCCCCGCACGCGAATGGACACCGGCGCGCAGAACGCGATCGTCTCGGGCATCGGCTATGTCGGCATCGCCATCGCGGCGCTGATCGCGATAAACACCGCGGGCATCGACCTGACCGCGCTCGCCTTCGTGATCTCGGCACTGTCCGTCGGTATCGGCTTCGGCCTGCGCAATGTCATCGAGAATTTCGTGGCCGGGATCATCCTGCTGATCGAGCGCCCGATCGGCGAGGGCGACTGGATCGAGGTTGGCGGCAACATGGGGATCGTCAAGAGCATCTCGGTCCGCTCGACGGTGATCGAGACCTTCGACAAGCAGCAGCTCATCGTGCCCAACGGCGACTTCATCACCGGGACCGTCACGAACTGGACCCGCGGCAGTTTCATGGGCCGCGCGGTGGTGCTCGTGGGCGTGGCCTACGGGACCGACACGCGCCGGGTACAGGAGATCCTGCTCGAGATCGCGCGGGAAAATCCGTCGGTGATGCACTTTCCCGAGCCGGGCGTCGATTTCCTGGGCTTCGGGGCGGACAGTCTCGACTTCCGGATCCGCGCGGTGCTGTACGACGTGAACCAGCTTCTTTCGGTGAAGACCGAGATCCATCACCGGATCGCCGAGCGCTTCACCGAGGAGGGGATCGAGATCCCGTTCGCCCAGCGCGACATCTGGCTCCGGAACCCCGAGACGCTGCAGTCCCTCCCGCGGGGGGAGCACATGCCGCCCCCGGCAGAGGCGCGACCGGAGCCCGGCAGCCGCGACGCGCAGGCGGACGCAAGGGGAGAGACCCGATGACCGAGACACTCTTTCTCGCCGACCCGTACCGCAAGGAGGCGGACGCCAAGGTGACGGCTCTGACGCCCGAGGGCGGCATCGTGCTCGACCGGACGATCTTCTATCCGACGGGCGGCGGCCAGCCGGGCGACGCGGGCCGCCTGAGCTGGGAGGGCGGCGACATCGGGATCGCCACGACCGTCAAGGGCGAGGGCGGCACCATCGTTCTCATCCCCGGCGAGGCGGCGGCGCTGCCGCCCGAGGGCGCACCGGTGCGCCAGGCGCTCGACTGGGACCGTCGCTACCGCCACATGCGGGTGCACACCGCGCTGCATCTTCTGTCGGTGATCATCCCGCTCCCGGTCACCGGCGGATCGATCGGTGTCGACAAGGGGCGGCTCGACTTCGACATGCCGCAGGCGCCGCGCGAGAAGGAGGCGCTCGAGGCGGCGCTGAACGACCTCGTGGAGGCGGACCTGCCGGTGACCGAGGACTGGATCACCGACGCGGCGCTGGAGGCGAACCCGTCGCTCGTCAAGACGATGTCGGTGATGCCGCCGATGGGGGCTGGACGCGTGCGGCTGATCCGGATCGGAGACGGCGACAGCCAGGTCGACCTCCAGCCCTGCGGCGGCACCCATGTCGCGCGGACCGGCGAGATCGGACGCCTCAGGCTCGGCAAGATCGAGAAGAAGGGCGCCCGGAACCGGCGCGTCAACGTCCACCTCGACTGACCGCATTGGGTCTTGAACCGGACGGCGCTTAGCGGCTAGGAAGCGGCGGAACGGAGAGGTGGCCGAGTGGTCGAAGGCGCACGCCTGGAACGCGTGTAGGCGGGA
>CAZPOK010000023.1:0-22400 GCA_964587905.1 uncultured Rhodobacterales bacterium
CGGCCGGATCCGAAACGCGGCGGAAACCGCCGTTCAAAGTGAGGACCATCACATGGCTATGTTCCTCACCTTCTTCATCATGGAACCCGTGCTGCTCGACGCCTGGCGGAGCGGCGTGTCGCCCCTGCTCGACGGAACTCTCCCGCCCGAAGCGGCGATCCGGGAAACGATCACACCGTTCCGGGTCTTCATGGAGGGCCGCGTCGATCCCGAGACCTACGCGGCGATGATCGAGTTGCGCCCGGATGCCGTGCCGCCGCCGGGCGAACCTCCGTCGCTGGCCGCGCTCGTCCCGTCGTTCCTTCTGAGCGAGATCGCGCGGGCGTTCCAGATCGGGTTTCTCGTCTTCCTGCCGTTCCTCATCATTGATCTCGTCGTCGCGGCGGTGCTCATGTCGATGGGAATGATGATGGTTCCGCCCGCCATCGTCGCGCTGCCGTTCAAGCTCGCCTTCTTCGTCGTGGCCGATGGGTGGACGCTTGTCGCCGAGGCGCTCGTCCGGAGCTACCAGTAGAGCGGGTTACCGAAACGAGCCCTGGCAGAACCAGCCGCCCGACATCGTGCCGCCGTGCGCAAAATAGAGCCAGAGCGCTTCGCCGGTGTCGGCCGTCACCCGCCAGTAGTCCCGGATGCCCGACCGCCAGTCCGGATCGTCAAGCCACCATTCCGGCGCGATGCGCTCGGGCCCGGCGGCCGCAACGGTGCGCAGATCGCGCCGGCGCCAGCGGAACGCGAGCGGAACCTCCGGCCCGTCCGCCGCCGTGACCGGTTCGGGCCGCCACATCAGGAGCGGCCGGGGCGCTGCGGGCCGCGGCCAGTCCTCTGCCGGGTCCGACCATGCCGCGGCGAGCGGCTTGGCGCTCTTCTCGGGGATATGGCTGTCGGCCGGATGCATCCGCGTGATCGTCTCGAGACCCGCCCGCGCCCCGATCTTGCCGATCAGATCGTCAAGCTCCGCTCCACCCGAGCCGCCGGCGGTGTTTTCCGCAGCCGCCTCGAGATGACCGCGGTGCTGTCGGTCGTAGACCGGTTCGGTCTCGAGCGCCTCGATCCGGATCCGGTCGATCCCGAAGCCCGCGTCGATCCCGCCGATCTTCATCAGAAGGAGCGGGCGGATGCGGTCCGGAGCCGAGGATGGCCGCGCGAGGCCGACCTCGATCAAGTCCATCGCCTGATCCACGCGGTGACACTCCAGCCGGACGCGCCGCGCGCCTTGTCCCTTCGATCGCAGGCGATCCTCCAGCGCCGGCAGGAGCCGGTCCAGCGCCGCCACGATATCGGCTTCGAGACCGATCGGGTCGGGCAACGTCAGGCGAACGGCGAAATTCGACGACGGCTTGGCGGGCGAGATCGGCTCCGGCTCCACCCCCATCGCCTGATCGAGGCGCTGCACGAGGTGCTGTCCGAAGCGCCGGGCGAGCCCCGCCCGCGGCTGTCCCGAAAGATCCTCGACCCGCCGTATGCCGAGACGTGTGAGGGTCGCCACAGCCTCTTCTGTCAGCCTGAGGGCCGCCACGGGCAGCGGCGCCAGTGCCGTCCGGGTCTGGCCGGGTCTGGCGATCCGGAAGGTGTCGCCCTGTGCTGTCCGAGCCAGCGGGATGGGGCCGCCGCCCTGCCAGTGCCGCCGCCGGGCGGCACGAGACCGCGTGGCCCAGGCCTCCTGATCGATCGCGTCGCCCGATCGGGCGTGCGGCGCCGCCTGTCCGCCATAGCGGGCCAGCGCCCAGGCGGCTCCCAACGTATCGGCGATACCGGCGCGAACGGTCAGGTCGAGATCGATGCATTCGGCCGCGATCCGGTCGAGAAGCGCCTCCTCTCCGCCGAAGAGATGCGTGCAGCCCGTCAGGTCGATCACGAGAGACGCAGGCGGTTCCTCTGCTACCCAGGGCGAGAACTTGCCGGCCCATCGGCGAAGCGAGGACAGGAACGCAGCCTCGGCCACCGGGTTCGAGAGGCGGGTCGCCAGATGCGGACACATCGCCTGCGCGTCGCGGAGCGGCTGACCGAGCGTCAGGCCCTCCGCCTGCGCTTCGGCCGAGAGCGAGACGAGCGTCTGGACATTGCTCCGCTCCGCGACGATAGCGAGCGGTGCGTCCTGCGTTCCCCGCTCATTCCTGAGAACCCGCTCGGCAGCGAGCCGGGGAAACCAGAGCGAGAGAATCCTGCGATTGGACATCGACCGTGGCAGCGGTATGTGTTCCTGTTATGTTCCAAACTAGGGCCGGTGCGACGCGGAGTCGAGTCGGCGACGGCCTCAGCCGCAGTAGACCCGCGCGACCTCGGCATTGCCATCGACGACGACGTTCAGGCGGTCCGCCCGAAAATCCTGCGTGACGGCGGTGTCCGGCGGAATGATCCGCGTACCGCCCGGGAAGCCGACACCCTGAAGCGCCGTCTGTGGCTGGCCGACAAGATAGGTGAAGCGCGCCGCGCCGCAGGTATCCTCGGCCGTGGCCGACCTGGCCTCCGCCGCGACACCGACCGGCGGGAGCCTCGGACCCTCCTGAACGCAAGCAGCGATCAGGACGGGAAGAGCGAGAAGTGCGATCCTTTTCATGCCGCAAGTCTAACGTGCGGCCTGCGCCAGGGAAGCCTCTTGATCCGACGTTGCATCGATCCTCCCTTTCCCGCAGTGTCCCTGCAACAGTCGGGATTTGGGAGAACAAGGATGCGAACACGTGCAGCCGTTGCGGTCGAGGCCGGAAAGCCGCTCGAGATCATGGAGGTGAACCTCGCCGGACCGAAGCCCGGCGAGGTCATGGTCGAGATCAAGGCGACGGGCATCTGCCATACCGACGAGTTCACGCTCTCGGGCGCGGATCCCGAAGGTCTGTTCCCCGCGATCCTCGGCCACGAGGGCGCCGGGGTGGTCGTCGAGGTCGGCGAGGGCGTGACGAGCGTCGCGAAGGGCGACCACGTCATCCCGCTCTACACGCCGGAGTGCCGTCAGTGCCCGTCGTGTCTGAGCCAGAAGACCAACCTCTGCACGGCGATCCGCTCGACCCAGGGACAGGGGCTGATGCCCGACGGGACGAGCCGTTTCACGACGCTCGATGGCGATCCGCTCTTTCATTACATGGGCTGCTCGACCTTCTCCAACCACACCGTGCTGCCCGAGATCGCCGTCGCGAAGGTGCGCGAGGACGCGCCGTTCGACAAGATCTGCTACATCGGCTGCGGCGTGACGACCGGCATCGGCGCGGTCATCAACACCGCGAAGGTCGAGATCGGCGCGAAGGCCGTAGTCTTCGGTCTCGGCGGGATCGGGCTCAACGTGATCCAGGGGCTGCGGCTGGCCGGTGCCGACATGATCATCGGGGTCGACCTCAATCCGGCCAAGAGAGAGATGGCCGAAAAGTTCGGCATGACGCATTTCGTCAATCCCAAGGACTGCGACAACGTGGTCCAGGAGATCGTGAACCTGACAAAGACGCCCTTCGACCAGATCGGTGGCGCGGACTACTCCTTCGACTGCACCGGCAACGTGCAGGTGATGCGCGACGCGCTCGAATGCACGCATCGCGGCTGGGGCGTCTCGGTCATCATCGGCGTGGCGCCGGCAGGGGCCGAGATCTCCACCCGGCCGTTCCAGCTGGTCACGGGCCGCGTCTGGAAAGGGACGGCCTTCGGCGGCGCGCGGGGCCGCACGGACGTCCCGCGGATCGTCGACTGGTACATGGACGGGAAGATCGAGATCGATCCGATGATCACCCACACCATGCCGCTCGACCAGATCAACACCGGCTTCGATCTGATGCATGCGGGCGAATCGATCCGGAGCGTCGTGCAGTATTGACGCCGAAGATCCGTCTGGCGACGCCAGAAGACGAGGACGCCATCTGGACGATCCTGAAGCCGGTGATCGAGGCGGGCGATACCCTCACGGCCGATCCGGGCGGCGGTCGCGACGGCGCCTTCGCGTACTGGCGCCCGGATGGTGCGCAAAACTTCGTGGCCGACTTCGACGGTCGGATCGTCGGCACATCCTACTTGAAACAAAATCAGAAGGGCGGCGGCGCGCATGTGTGCAACGCCGGCTACTGCACGGCGCCGGATGCGCAGGGCCGGGGCGTCGCGCGGGCCTTGCTGGCGCATTCTCTCGACACCGCGCGCGAGGAGGGATATCGGGCGATGCAATACAATTTCGTCGTCGCGACGAATACCCGCGCGATCGAAACGTGGCTGCGCGCCGGTTTCGAAACGATCGGGCGCCTGCCGGGCGCCTTCCGTCACCCGACCGCCGGGTATGTCGACGCGCTCGTGATGTACAAGGATCTGACCGATGGCTGACAGACCACCCCTTCTCGCCGTCCTGATCGACGCCGACAACATCTCGGCCAAGTACGCGGAGGCGATGTTCGACGAGATCGCATCTTTCGGCGAGGCTTCGATCCGGCGGATCTACGGCGACTTCGCCGGCGGCGGGCCGCAGGGGTGGACCAAGGACAAGCTCGCCAGCCTCGCCATCGTTCCGCATCAGCAGTTCGCGAACACCACCGGAAAGAACGCCAGCGACATCGCGCTCGTGATCGATGCGATGGACATTCTGCATTCAGGTCGGTTCGACGGCTTCGTCCTGATCTCGTCGGACAGCGACTTCACCCGGCTCGCGAGCCGGATCCGGGAGCAGGGGCTCGACGTCTACGGCATGGGCATGCGCAAGACGCCGGCCGCCTTCGTCAAGGCCTGCAAGCGCTTCATCTACGTCGAGAACCTCGTGGCGGCGAGCACGCCGAAGAAGCAGCCGGAAAAGACGGCGAAATCCGACGACTCAGGCGAGAAGCCCGCCGAAGCGGAAGATCCGACCAAGCTCGTGATCCGGGCGATGGACGCCATCAACCAGGATGACGAGTGGTATTCGCTGAGCCAGATCGGCCAGTACATCACGGCCTCCAATCCGGACTTCGACACGCGCACCTACGGCAAGCGGAAGCTCTCCGACCTCGTGGCCGACCTCAAGATCTTCGAGATGAAGAAGGGCTCGGGGAATCAGAACCTCGTACGGCGCATCGACTAGCGCCGCGTGCCGTAGCGCGCCATGAACATGTCGACCGCGCCACGGATGACACGGTCGATCTCGGCGTCGGAGAACTCGCTCTTCAGGCCGAGCACCATCGGAATGTGCAGCGATGCCTTGCACAGCTCCGGGAACTGGTCAGCGGCGAGATCTATGTCCTCGATCTCGAACTCGCCCTTCTCGACAGCCTGTCTGAGGTATTCGACCAGGATCTTGTGGACCGTCATCGGGCCCGAGGCGTAGAATTCGCGGCCAAGCTCGGGGAACCTGTCGCTTTCGGCCACGCAGATTCTGTAGACCTGCCGGCCGAACCCCGACAGAAAGAATCGCACCATGTGGGACGCGGCCTCGAACAGAACGTCTTCCGGGGGGCCTGACAGCATGATGCGGTCGATGGCGGCGTCGGATTGACGGCGGCATTCGCTCTTGGCGACCTCCATGAAGAGAAGCCGCTTGTCGGGAAAGTAGCTGTAAAGCGTGGCCTTCGACACGCCCGCCTCCCGTGCGATCTCGTCGACGCTGGCGCCTTCGAAGCCATCCCGGAGAAAGACCTTCCGCGCCCCGTCGAGCACCTGCGAGACTTTGCGGCCCTGCTTGAGGATGTCCTTGTTCGCGTTCATGAGATCCATATATGCCCGCCCCGCAGTGTTATAAACTGCACGGTTCAGTTTGATCAAGGAAAAGGGCCGTCGCCGCCATTCGGCCACATACAGCTCGGGCGGCGCGCATCCCCTTGCCTTCGTCTCGCCACCGGTTAGTTTAGAATTGTTCTAAGAAAGATCGGTTGAATGATTCCAGCATTTGCGCAGCGGCGGCGGTTCTCCGACCTGAGTGAGCAGGAGGTTCTCGCTCTGGCGATCTCGTCCGAGGAAGACGACGCGAGGATCTATCGCACCTATGCCGAGAAGCTGCGCGAGGAGTATGCCGCCTCCGCGCGGATCTTCGACGACATGGCGGCGGAAGAGGACGGCCATCGCCGTAGGCTGATCGAAAAGCACAGGGAAAGGTTCGGAGAGTTCATTCCGCTGATCCGGCGGGAACACGTGTCCGGCTACTATGCGCGTCGCCCGGTCTGGCTGGTCGAGAACCTCGGGCTCGAGCGGATGCGGGACGAGGCCGGGCAGATGGAGCGGCAGGCGGAACGGTTCTATACGACCGCGGCCTCCCGGACGAGCGACGCCGGCACGCGGAAACTTCTGGGCGACCTGGCCGCGGCCGAAGCGGGGCACACGCGGAAGGCCGAGCGGCTGGAGGAGACGCATCTCGACGAGGACGACAAGGAGGTCGAGGCCCGGGCGGCGCATCGCCGGTTCATCCTGACCTGGGTGCAACCCGGCGTCGCGGGGCTGATGGACGGGTCCGTCTCCACGCTCGCGCCGATATTCGCGACGGCCTTCGCCACTCAGGACCCGTGGACGACCTTTCTCGTCGGTCTCGCCGCCTCCGTCGGCGCTGGCATCTCCATGGGCTTCACCGAGGCGGCATCGGATGACGGGCAGATCTCGGGTCGGGGGTCGCCGGTCAAACGAGGGGTCGCATCGGGCGTGATGACGACGATCGGCGGCCTCGGTCACGCGCTGCCCTATCTCATTCCCCACTTCTGGACCGCGACGGTCATCGCGCTGATCGTGGTGTTCGTCGAACTCTGGGCCATTGCCTGGATCCAGAAGAAGTTCATGGACACGCCGTTCTTCCGCGCCGCCTTCCAGGTGGTGCTGGGAGGCGGGCTCGTTCTGGCGGCGGGCATTCTGATCGGAAGCGGCTAGCGCTTGTGGCCGTTGCGCCCTCCGGCTAGGGGAGGCGGATGACCGCGGTCCTGCTGCAGACCCTGCCTTTCTTCGCACTGATCGGCCTCGGATATCTCGCTGGCCGCACCGGTTTCTTCACCGAAGAGGCCACCGCCTATCTCACCAAGTTCGTCTTCTATTTCGCCCTCTCGGCGATGATCTTCCGGTTCGCCGCGAACCTGTCCTTCGGAGAGATATTCTCGTGGGACTTCGTCCTGGCTTATCTCTCAGCGACGACGACTGTCTACGTGCTCGTGACGCTGGTGGCGATGCTCCGGGGCAGGGGGCTCGAGGAAGCGGCGGTCGAGGCGCAGTGCGGCGTGATCGGCAACGTCGGGTTCCTGGGCCTGCCGATGCTCCTGCTGCTTCTGGGCGAAGCCGCGGTCGGCCCGATCATGATGGTGCTCGCCGTCGACCTGATCGTCTTCGGCAGTCTCATCGTGATCCTCATCACCGGGCGCCGTGACGGACGTGTCTCGCTCGGCGTGCTCGTCAGCGTCGCGCGCGGTCTGGTCCGCAACCCGATGATCATGTCGATCCTGCTCGGGCTCGCGTGGTCCGGCCTGTCCCTGCCGATACCGGGGCCCTTCGCCGATTTCCTGACGATACTCGGCGCCGCCGCCACGCCTGGTGCCCTGTTCGCGATCGGCGCCTCGCTCGCCTCCAAATCGGCCGAGCGGCTGGCCGTCGCCTTCTGGCTCTCGACGTCCAAGCTGCTCCTGCACCCGGCGGCCGTCGCCGTCGCGGCGCTTCTGATCTTTCCGGTCGAGCCGTATGCGGCGGGCGTGATGATCGCGCTGGCGGCATTGCCCGTCGCGGGCAACGTCTTCATTCTGGCGCAGCACTACGGCGTCGCGCCGCAGCGCGCCTCGGCGGCGATCCTCGTGTCGACGGCGGTGTCCGTCCTGACGTTCTCGGCGGTGATTGCCTGGGTATCGGAATTCTGAAGGAGACGAGATGGAAACCCTATCCGAAAACAGATGCTTCGGCGGCGTGCAGGGCGTCTATTCGCACGCGTCCGAGGCGACGGGCGGCACGATGACCTTCGGCCTCTACCTGCCGCCGCAGGCGGAGCGGGGACCGGTACCGCTCCTGTGGTACCTCTCGGGCCTCACCTGCACGCACGAGAACGCGATGGTGAAGGCCGGGGCCCAGGGATGGGCCGCGCGGCACGGGATCGCGGTGGTCTTCCCGGACACGTCGCCGCGGGGCGAGGGCGTCGCCGATCACGAGGACTACGATCTCGGGCAGGGCGCGGGATTCTACGTGAACGCGACAGAAGCTCCATGGGCGCCGAATTTCCGGATGTGGGACTACATCACCGAAGAGTTGCCGCGGATCGTCGTCAACGGGTTTCCGCTCGACGAGGAGCGGCAGGGCATCACCGGGCATTCGATGGGCGGGCACGGCGCATTGACAGCGGCGATGCGCTTTCCCGAACGGTTCGCCTCGGTCTCGGCCTTCGCGCCGATCGCGCATCCGATGGCGAGCGACTGGGGGCGGAAGCAGCTTTCGGCCTATCTCGGCGAGGACGAAACGGTGTGGACACCGCACGATTCCACGCGCCTGATGCGGGAGACCGGGTTCCCGGGCGACGTGCTGATCGACCAGGGGTCGACGGACCAGTTTCTCCACCTTCTCAAGCCCGAGGCATTGACCGAAGCGATGGCCGCGCGGCGGCAGCCGGGGGCGTTCCGGATGCAGGCGGGCTACGATCATTCGTACTTCTTCGTCTCGACCTTCATGGAGGACCACGTCCGCTTTCATGCCGAGGCGATGGGCGCGTGATCTACGTCGATGCCGACGCCTGTCCGGTCAAGACCGAGATCGAGGACGTGGCCACGCGACACAAGGTGCCGGTGCGGATGGTGTCGAACGGCGGCATCCGGCCCTCCGGCAATCCTCTGGTCGAGATGGTCTACGTCTCCGCGGGACCGGACGAGGCCGACAAGTGGATCGCCGATCGCGCCGGGCCGGGCGACGTGGTGGTGACGGGCGACATTCCTCTCGCCTCCAAGGCCGTCGCCGCGGGGGCGCGGGTCCTCAAGCATGACGGCGAGGCGCTGACCGCGGCCAACGTGGGAAATGCGCTGGCCACGCGGGACCTGATGACCGATCTGAGGTCGGCGGACCCGTTCCGGCAGGGTGGCGGACGGGCGTTCTCCAAGGCCGACCGGTCGCGATTCCGAGAGGCTCTGGACCGCGCCGTTCGGGCGGCGTCCCGAGAGGCGAAAGCGGCGGATTGACGAATCTCAGCCATGCGGCAGTCGCAGGCCGTATATTGGCGTCATGCGTCGAGAATCACCAAGACAGGTCAATGCGCCGGCGGTCCTGATCGTGGCGCGCGATCCTGTGTTCGCTCTGGACGTTGCCCGGGAGGTCGAGGGTCAGGGGATGCCGTGCGCCGGAACGCCGTCCTCCGGGTCGGAAGCGGGTGCAGCGCTCCATCGCGCGCGTCCGGGGTTCGTGATTCTCAATACCGACATCGGACTGTCGCCAGCCGAAGGCCTGGCACGGGACCTGAGGAGGCTGGGCGTCCCGTTCCTGTATGTCACCGGCCGCAGCGCCTGCGACCTCGCGCAGCGCATGCCGGCGGCGCCGGTCCTCGAAAAACCCGTCACGGGCAGCGACCTCGCGGAAACGGTGAAGGCGTCGCTCACCGGTGGCGGTGCCCGCCGGCCGCTACTCCGACCCATTCCGTCGCGCGGTCAAGAAGGCGTTCAGTGCGACTACCTCCCGGCCTGGGCGCCGCGCCGGCAGAGTTGCGTCAGGTGCGCCTGGTCTGCCGAGGCACCGGCTTTGTGAGAGGTCGCAGAAGCGTCATGTCGCCGAAAGAGAGCAGCCGGACGCCGATTCCGGGTCCGCGTCCGTGACGCTCTCCCGCGCCGAGTGTGCGGTTGACGCCCCGGTCCGTCTCTCGCATCCTGACATCGGACGAAGATCGAGATCCATTGAGAGGAGACCGGCTTTGCAGCGCAAGGCCCAGCTGGACGGCATCTCGTCAGCGGCGGCCGTTCATCGGGACGCGGCCTCTTGGGCCCGGTGGACCCTTCGCTCGGAGACGATGGATCTGCACCTTCGCGCGGAGGAGCTTCTCGGGGATCGTGCTTGCGACACGCTCGCGAATTACGGCGGCATGCTGCGGTCCAACCTCGCGGTCACCGAAGCGGTGCTGCGCGCGACATCTCCATTCCTGACGAAGGACTTGAGGCGGGGCATCGCGGCGGATGCGCTTCGCCTGCGGGAGGATCTCGGCGACATCGGCGTGCCGGTGGTCTGCGAGGACGCTCATCTTGATGTCGATGATCCCGCAGCGGCCATCGGAGCGGTCTACGTGCTGGAGGGGGCGCGGCTCGGCGGGAAGGTTCTCGCGCGACAGGCGGAGGCCCGGCTCGGCCTGTCGGCGGAGAACGGAGCCGCCTACCTCAACGGAGACGGCAGGGGCTCCGGGCGCCGCTGGCGCCGCTTCCTCGCCGCCCTCGAGGAGCGGATCGTCGCGTCTGAGGACATTGTCCGCGCGGTGGCGGCGGCGCGCGAGACCTTTCGCCTCGTCATCCTCCAATACGAGAAGGTCTGAGGATCATGGCGGTGACGGCCCCGTCCTTCGGTGCGGCTACGCTGACGGACTGCGATCGCGAGCCGATCCATGTCCCGGGGTCGATTCAGCCGCACGGCGCGCTGCTGGCCCTCGAGCCTGACAGCTTGAGGGTGACGCAATGGGCCGGCGATGTCTCGGGAATGCTCGGCATCGACGTGAAGGATCCGGCGGGCCTGACGCTGCATGACCTCCTGGGCGAGAGTGCCGCCGAAAAGGTCGCGAGCGCCGTGAGCCACCGCCCTGCGCGACCGTTGCCGCTGAAGACCTACGAGGTCGAACTCGCGACGCCCGCAGGCCCGGTCGACGCGATCATTCATCCGGCGGGTCCGGCCCTCATCCTGGAGTTCGAGAAGGCTGTGCGCGGATCTGGCGGCATGCAGACGACGCTCCTCTCCATTCAGAAGATGCTCGCGGAGATCGGCGGTGCCGCCTCCCTCTCGGACTACCATCAGGCCTGCGCGCAGCAGGTGCGCGACCTGACCGGGTTCGATCGCGTGATGATCTATCGCTTTCTGGAGGACGGAAGCGGAACCGTCATCGCCGAGGCGAAGAGCGACGAGATGGAGAGCTATCTCGGGCTGCATTATCCGGAGTCCGACATTCCCAAGCAGGCGCGCCAACTCTACCGGACGAACTGGATCAGGAGCATTCCCGACGTCGCCTACACGCCGATGCCCCTGCATCCGGAGATCAATCCCGCGACGGGCGCACCGCTTGATCTCAGCCATTCCGTCTTCCGCAGCGTTTCGCCTCTGCACGTGCAGTATCTCAAGAACTTGGGTGTGGCCGCGTCGATGTCGCTGTCCATCGTGCACCTTGACGACCTCTGGGGCTTGATCGCCTGCCATCACCGCACACCGCACTTCGTGCCCTGCGACGCGCGTGCCGCCTGCGAGATCTTCGCGCAGGTCTATTCGCTGCAACTCGAATCACGGCTGCATGCGGAGACCTACGAATACAGCCTCCAGCAGCGGTCGGTGCACCAGCAGATTGTCATGCGGCTCGCGCATGAGGAGCATATCTCCGACGGCCTGATCCGCTACCGGCCGAACCTTCTCGACCTCATCCAGGCCGACGGCGTCGCGGTCTGGGTGGACGGCGAATTCGCCGAGGTGGGCCACACCCCCGGCGCGGCCGGCGTCCAGAGCCTCGTCCGCCAGCTGGACCAGCAGGATGACAAGGGCGTCTTCTCGACCGACCATCTCGCGCAGGAGTTTCCCGAATGCGCCGGCGTCCTCGGGGAGACGGCCGGAATGCTGGCGCTCTCCGTATCGCGCGTCCGCAAGGACTACATCCTGTGGTTTCGCCGCGAGGTCGTCGATACCGTGACCTGGGCCGGCAATCCCGCGAAGGCGATCCAGAAGACGGGCGAGGAGGAACGACTGACGCCGCGGGCCTCGTTCGCCGCGTGGCGCGAGACGGTGCGCGGTCGATCGCGGCCCTGGAAATCCAACGAGATCGAAGCGGCGGAGGCACTCCGCCTCTCGATCCTCGAAGTGGTGTTGCGGCGCATCGATCAGGTCGCGCGGGAACGCGCGGAGGCGCAGGAGCGGCAGGCGCTTCTCGTGGCCGAGCTCGATCACCGGGTGAAGAACACGCTCGCGAGCATCCAGTCGCTCATGCGTCACACCCGCCGGTCCCACGCGACGCTCGACGATTACGTCGACAGCCTCGGACGCCGGATAAAGGCGATGGCCCACACACACAACCTGCTGTCGCAGAGCCGGTGGCGCGGCGCGGAACTGCGCGCGCTCGTCGAAGAAGAACTGCGTCCCTACGACGGCGCGTCGGGCACGATCTCCATCGATGGTCCGACGCTGGAGCTGAAACCCAAGGCGGCGCTGGCGCTGTCCATGTTCATTCACGAATTGGCGACGAACGCGGCCAAGCACGGGGCGCTGTCGACTGCGGACGGGAACGTGTTCATCGGCTGGGGCGTGGCCGACGATACCCTTCACCTTGATTGGCTTGAACGCGGAGGTCCACCGGTGCTGCCGCCTGCACGACGAGGGTTCGGGCGGACGGTCATCGAAAGCTCCCTCGCCTACGAACTCGACGGTCGGGTCGATCTGCGGTTCGAGCCCGACGGAGTCGCATGCACGGCCGACATTCCGATGGATGTTCTTCAGCGGCTGCCGGAACACGACGAAGCCGCCAACGGGGAGCGGCGGCAGGCAGAGCCGGATCGTCCGCTGAGAGTGCTGCTTGTCGAGGATTCGCTGATTACCGCGCTCGATGTCGCCCGGGTGCTCGAAGACGAAGGCTTCGAGGTGCTCGGTCCGACAGGACGGGTCGCTGGTGCACTGAACATGATCGAGAAAGACGCGATCGATGTGGGTGTTCTCGACATCAACCTCGGCAAGGAGGACAGCTTCCCGATCGCCGATCGCCTGCGAGAGACGGGAACGCCCTTCGTCTTCCTGACCGGCTACGACGCCGCCTCGATCCTGCCGGAGCGCTTCGCGGGGGCGACATACCTCAGCAAGCCGTTCGCCGACGACGCCCTGCTCGAAACGCTGGCTCGGCTGACGCGTCCTGCGTGACCCGTTCCCGCAAGGCGTTCGCTCCGTGGGGCCACTCCGGGAACACGCCACCCGAGGCAGAGTTCGCTTCATATGGAGGATCCTTCGCTTCTCGTCCTCGGCGCGGCGCACGTGCATACCCCAGATCACCTTCGAGTGGCGGCCGAGGAAGGCTGGCGGATCGCCGCCGTATGGGATCACGACCGGTGCCGGGCCGGGGACGCCGCCTCCGATCGCGGGGCCGACATCCTGACAGACCTGCCCGAAACCGACTGTGGCGCCTCCGCCTGCGTCGTCTTCTCCGAAACCGCCCGTCACGCGGCGCTCGTCCTCCACGCGCTGGACCTCGGGCTTCCGGTCTTCGTCGAAAAGCCGCTCGCCCCGGTGGCAGAGGCGCGCCGGCTCGCCCGCCGTGCCCGGGCGCTCGGCCTGACGCTCGACACCGGCTTTTTCCTGCGGACCAACGCGACCATCGCCGGGGCGCGGGCCGGTGTCCGCGACGGGGGGATCGGACGGCCCGTCTCCGCACGGTTCCACTTCGCCCATGACGGCGCCTTCGCGGACTGGCTCGACCTGTCGGGTTGGATGACCGACCCCAGGGCGGCGCTCTACGGCGGGTTCGGCGACGAGGGCATACACATGATCGACCTCGCGCTCTGGATGCTCGGAGACGTGGCCACGGCGCGCGCCGTGCTCGGACACGCCTGCGGCTTCGCTCTCGACGACCACGGCATCGGATGCCTGTCGTTCGAGAGTGGCGCGACCGCCGTCATCGAAGCCGGCTGGACCGACGCGGGGATGCGTCTCGAGATTGAGATAGTGGGAACCGAGGGGCATCTCTGCATTCGGGACGGCAGGGCGGCGATCACACCTCGCGGAGCGGATCGGCCAACCTGGTCCGGCGAGCTTTCCGTGCTCGACGCGGGCGAGGGGTCGCGCCCGTTCCTGCGCAGCCTCGCCAGCGGCCGGCGGAACAGTCTCGTCGCGCCCGAGGACGCCGTGCGGGCCGCGCGTGTGCTCGACTTGCTCTACACCGCCTGAGAGTCGTTTTCCCGCCGATTTACGTCGACTCCGCCGCGATTTCCCGTCGCGCCCGTCCTATGCGGGGACTGGGCCATCAAGAGGGAGTCTCGCGCCGTGAAAACGCATGTCAGGGCACTCGTCATCGGCGGCGGCGCCGTCGGAACCGGCATCGCCTATCATCTGGCGAAAGCGGGCTGGGACACGATGCTGCTCGAACGCGACGAGCTGACCTCCGGCTCCACCTGGCACGCGGCGGGCCTCCTGCCGCTCTTCAACATGAGCTACGCGACCTCCCACATCCACGACTACTCGGTGAAGTTCTACAAGACCCTCGAAGCGGACACCGGCCTCAACCCCGGTTTCTACGTCGTCGGCAACCTGCGCATGGCCCAGACGCAGGAGCGGATGGACGAATACATGCTCTACGCCGCGACAGCCGAGACGGTGGGCATCCCCTACGAATGGATGACGCCGGACCAGATCAGGGAGCGCTGGCCTCTGGTGCGCACCGACGACCTGCACGGCGCGATCTACCACCCGACGGACGGCTACATAAACCCCGCCGACGTGACGCAGGCGATGGCCAAGGGCGCCCGGCAGCACGGTTGCACGATCGAGCGCAAGTGGCAGGTCGACGGCTACGACTGGACCGGCTCGGACTGGCGCGTCACCGTCACGAAGATGGTCGAGAAGGGCGGCAATCTCGTGCCCACCTATGAACAGCAGGTCATCACCGCCGAACACGTCGTCACCGCCACCGGCAACCACGCGCAGCGCACCGCGCGGCTCCTTGGCCTCAAGATCCCCGCGATCCCGGTCGAGCACCAGTACATCGTGACCGAACCCGATCCGGCCCTTGTCGACTGGCGCAAGCAGGGCAATCCGGAGCACCCCGTTCTCCGCGACGCCGATGCCAAGTGGTACGTTCGCGAGGAACGCGGCGGCTGGATTCTCGGCCCCTACGAGCGAGGCGCCCCCGCACGGTTCCTCTACGATGTCCCCGACAGCTTCCGCGCCGATCTCTTCCCGCTCGATCTGGAGCGGATCGAAGAGGAGTACATGGCGATGATCCACCGCCTTCCCTCATCCGAGGAGGTGGGTCTCAAGGACGACTACAACGGCCCGATCTGCTATACGCCCGACGGCAACCCGCTCCTCGGCCCCGCGCCCGGCCTGCGCAACATGTGGCTCGCCGAGGGCTTCTCCTTCGGCATCACCGCCGCGGGCGGCAGCGGCGAATACCTCGCGCAGCTGATGACCGAGGGCGAGGCCGAGATCGACATGGCTTCCCTCGATCCGCGGCGGTTCGGCGGCTGGATGACCACCGAATACGCCGCGCGCAAGAACGAGGAGGCGTATGACCACGTCTACGTGCTCCACCACCCCGATGAGGAACGCGCCGCCTGCCGCCCGCTCCGCACCGCCCCCGCCTACGACCGTCAGACCGCGCTGGGCGCGCAGTTCGGGCAGGTCAACGGCTGGGAACGGCCGAACTACTACGGCCCCGTGGACGCGCCGGAAGACTTCGACCACGACGCCCGCAGCTTCCGCCGCGGCGGCTGGTGGGACTACGCCAAGGCCGAAGCCGACGCGATCCGCAACGGCGTGGGCCTCATCGACGCCACTGCCTTCACCAAGCACCTCGTCCGCGGTCCTGGTGCCACCGCCTTCCTCGACCGCTTCACCTGCAACCGGTTGCCCAAGGTCGGCCGCATCAACCTGACCTACGCGCTCACCTCCCACGGCACCACGCGCACCGAATACACCATCGTCCGCCTCGCCGAGAACGAGTACTACTGCGTCTCCTCCGGGGCCTTGACGACCTACGACGGCGATTTCCTGCGCAAGTCCGCCGAGGATTTCATCGGCGACGGCGGTGGCTGGGTCGACATCCACGACGTCACCACCCAGTGGGGCGTCTTCGCCATCGCCGGCCCGAATTCGCGCGAGGTCCTGAAGGAGATCGTCAGGGACGCCGACCCCGCGACCGTCCTCGGCAACAAGCGCTTCCCGTGGCTCTCGATGCGAAACATCGAGCTCGGCATGTGTCCCGTGCGCGCGATCCGCGTGGCCTACACGGGCGAGCTCGGCTGGGAGCTTCACCACCCTATCGAGATGCAGACCTACCTCTGGGACCAGCTGATGGCGGCGGGCGAGGCGCACGGGATGAAGCTCGCCGGCGCCCGCGCCCAGAACTGGCTCCGGCAGGAGAAGTCCTACCGTGCCTTCGGCACCGAACTCGGCCGCGACGCGACCCCGCTCGAAGCCGGGCTCGATCGCTTCGTCGACCTCGACAAGGACTTCCACGGCAAGCAACGGATGATCGATACCGGCATCCGCTTCAGATGCGTCACGCTCCGGATCGACGGGCCGGAGGACGCCGACCCATGGGGCCGCGAGGCGCTCTATGCCGGCGACACCAGGGTCGGCCGCCTGACCTCGGGCGGTTATTCGGTGGCCTTCGGCAAGTCCATCGGCATGGGCTACGTGAGCCCCGAGCATGCCGGGCCGGGTACGAAGCTGAAGGTCAGGATGCAGCGCCGGCTCTGGGACGCGGAAGTCACCGAGGACAGCCCCTACGATCCGAAGAACGAACGCATTCGGGCCGACGGCTGACACACCTCGCCGGATACGCGGGTCTGGCCGGCTTCGGCTGGCTGGCGCTGTTTCAGCTGATGCTTGCTGCGGGCCTTCCGCTCGGCCGGCTCGCCTGGGGCGGCGCGCACCGGGTGCTGCCGGGGCGGCTCCGCCTGGCCAGCTTCGCCTCGGCGGTCATCGCCGTGGCAGGGGCAATGATCGTCACGCAGGCCGCGGGTCTCGGTCCCGCGCTCGTCCCGGCCGCCGCGTTGAGGCCGATCCTCTGGATGCTGGCGGCCCTCTTCGCGATCAGCATCGTGGCCAACGCGCTGGGCGCGAAGGGCGCAGAGCGGTTGCATGGGGTGCCGCTCGCCACACTCCTCGTCCTGTCCTGCGCGAACCTCGCGCTCGCTGCCCCGGGCTAGCCGCCACGGTTTTGCCACCTGCCGAGCGGCGCGGGGACGATCCCGCGAATCCGCCGATGACTGTCACGCGCTTCGGGACGATTCGCGACCATCCTGTGGATACTTTTCTACCATCGCGTGCGTCGGGCGGTGGCGTCGCGCCGATCCGGCTCGCTCCGCCGGCGGCGATGTTTATCCGGAGTTTCCGCTTAACCGTCTGATAATGAATGGCCATTATTCGCCTTGGACGACGTCGTTCCGCGGTGTTCCGGCTGCCCCTGACGCTTCACGCGTTCTCCGCATTCGTGACACATTTATTCACAAGCCTGATGGCGGGGAAAATCGGGAGCCGGGATCCATGAACGCGATGTCGAAAATCCGGAATACCATGCGGCTGGTCGTCGGGCTGGCCGGGAACACCAACGTCCGCACACCCTGCGGAGGGCGGCACGTGGCGAACCTCCGGGCGGGCGATCTCATCGTCACGCGCGATGCGGGGCTCCGGCCCGTTCGGATGGTCTGGTCCCGCACCGTGACCGAGGCGGACATGCATGCCGACCCCTCCCTCGCGCCGGTCTGCCTTCGTCCCCGCGCGATCGGCCCGATGATGCCGCAGCGCGACCTGATCGTGGCGGGCGATCACCGCCTCCTGATCCCCGGATACCGGTTGACCGACCAGCCCGACACGGCCGCGGCGCTGATCCCCGCGCGCGAGATCGCGGGAACCTCGGACGCGGCCTTCGTAGACCGCTCGCGGACCGAGATGACCTATTACAACCTCGTCTTCGATGCGCACCACGTGTTCCTGGCGAACGGAATGCCTGTGGAAAGCTTCCTGATCACCGAGGACGCCCTCGCCATGGTCGAGGCCGGCGTTCGCGCCGGGATCGAGGAAGCCTTCCCGGAGGTCGCCGGCAAGGCCGAGCAGCACCGCCCCCTCGGGTATCCCACCGCCTCGCGAGACAGCTATCTGCCGGAATACGCCTGAGGTTTCGGCGCCTTCGGGCGCCGACCCGGGCGAGGGGGCTGTCTGCCCCCTCGCGCTCCCCCGAGGACATTTCCCGACAGATGGAAGCCACGTCCGCGCGACACGCGGTTTCCGTCAGAAATCGTCCGGACGTTTCGCCTCGGGCCTCTACCTCAACCGGGCCGGTGTCAGCGCCGCGACAATCTCCGGCGGAAGCTCCGGCTCCGCGCCCGAAACGAGCGCTGCCACCAGCGCCGAGGCCGCGGGAGCCGTCTGAAATCCGTAGCCGCCCTGGCCAGCCGACCAGACGAAAGCGGGCTCGGTCGGATCCGGCCCCAGCACCAGCGCCCGGTCGGGCGCGAAGGTCCGGAGCCCCGCCCAGGACGTCTCGAGCCGCGTGACGGGTTCCGTCACCCGCGCCTCGTAGCGCGCGAGCCCCTCGGCCAGCACCATGTCGTCGGCCCAGGCGTCGTGCGGGTCGACCGGATCCTCATCGGCGGGCGACACCAGGAGCTTGCCCGCGTCGGGCTTGGCATACCATGTCTCGCCCGCGCCCAGCAGCATCGGCCAGCGCGACACGTCATGGCCGCCCGGCGCCGGGATGCGCGCCATCGAGCGACGCAGCGGCGTCAGGCCGAGCGGCGCCACCCCTGCTTTCCGCGCGATGACGTCGGCCCATGCTCCGGCCGCGTTCACCAGCACCCGCGCCTCGTAGTCGTGATCACCGGCCCGCACCCGCCAGCCCGTCGCCGTCCGCTCGATCGCCGATACGGGGGCCTTTGTGACCACCTGGCCGTTGCCCCGGGCGCGTTTGCCGAAGTGCTGGATGAGCCGGTCGGTGTCGAGATCCCAGGCGTTTTCGTGGACCCCGACGAATGCCACCGTCCCGGGGTCCAGGATCGGCACGATCTCCCGCGCCTCCGCGACCGTGATCCGCTCCATCTCCATCAACGGGGCCTCTCGGAGGAAGACCTCCTCCTCGTCCGCCGTGCCGACGAGCATCAGGCCGCGCGGCGACAGGACCCCGTCGTCCGCCGTCGCGTGATAGTCGTGGCTCGCCCGGTTCAGCGCGACGGTCGACGGCTTCCCGTAGGTGGCCTCGAACAGCGCCGCCGACCGTCCCGAGGCGTGATACCCCAGCGCCGGCTCGCTCTCGAGGAGCGTCACCCGCCCGAGCGCCGCCAGCCGTCCCGCCGCCGAGACACCCGCGATCCCGCCGCCGATGATGAGGAAATCGTCCATGGCGGGATAGGGCACGCAGGCCCGGCGGAGGTCAACCCGCGTTGACAAGGGCCGAGGCACTTGGAACGGTCGCCGGGACACACTCGCCCAGGCCCAGGACCCGATGATCGTGGCCCAGCACGGAAAAGACGCCCCGCAGGTCTCACCCCACGGCCTCGACGCACTTGTCGTGCGCTTCGGCAGCCGGATGTCGGAGCCCGCAAACCGCGCCGCGCTTGCCTTCCGCGCGTCGCTCGACCGCGAAGGCTGGCCGGGCGTCGAGGAAACCGCCTCGGCCCTCACCTCCGTCTTCGTGCGCTTCGATCCGCGCAGCGTGTCCCATGCCGAAATGACCCGCAGGCTCGACGATCACATCGCACGGACCGAATGGACCACCGCCGATCTCGGCGCGGAGCGCCGCCTGTGGCGCATTCCCACCGTCTACGGCGGCGCCCACGGTCCGCAACTGGAGGATGCCGCGCGCCTTGTCGGGGTCTCCGCCGAGGCGGCCATCCGGGAGCTTTCCAGCACCCCCGTGCGCGTTCTCGCCATCGGCTTCGCGCCGGGCCAGCCCTACTTGGGCGAATTGCCCGGGCACTGGGCGATCCCGCGCCAGAGCGGCCTCACGCCCGAGGTTCCCGAGGGCGCGCTCACCACCGCCATTTGCCAGTTCGTGCTCTTCGCGAACCCGTCGCCGACAGGCTGGCGGCACATAGGGCAGACGGCGTTCCGCTGCTTCCGGCCCGAGGCCGAGGATCCCTTCCCGCTGCGCCCCGGCGACGAGGCGCTCTTCGAGGCGGTCCCGCCCGACGCGCTCGACCGCATTCGCCGGGACGACCCTCGGGGCGGCGGCGCCGCGTCGGAGCGGCTGTGACGCGGGCGCTTCTCGTCCATGCGGCTGGGCCGGGGGTCACCGTGCAGGACTGCGGCCGTCCCGGCTTCCTGTCCGTCGGCCTCTCGCGCGGAGGCGCGGCAGACCGGCTGGCGCTCGCCGAAGGCGCGGCGCTGCTCGGCCAGCCGATCGCCGCCGCTCTGGAAATGGCGGGCTCCGGCGGAACCTTCCAGGCGACGGAGCCCCTGCGCATCGCCCTCACCGGCGCGCCGATGCAGGCGCGGGCCGGCGATCGCGCGCTCGACTGGAACGCGGCGCACCGGATCGCACCGGACGAGCGGCTGATCATCGGTGGCGCCCGCGCGGGCGTCTACGGATACCTGCACGTTGCGGGAGGCTTCGCCACCGAGGAGGTCATGGGCAGCCGCGCCGCCCATCTCGCCGCCCGGATCCTCGGGCGCGTCGCGGCGGGGCAGAGGCTTCCCGTCGGACCTGACCCGGACCCCGTCGCCCTTCCCCTGCGGCTCGACACCGCCGACCGCTGCCGGGGCGGCGCGCTGCGCCTCCTGCCCACGCCGCAGACGGCGCTGTTCTCCGAGGCCGACCGCCGTCGCTTCGAAGAGACCAGCTTCATCCGCGACACCCGCGGCAACCGGCAGGGCGTCCGGCTCGCCTTCGAGGGCGACCCCTTCGCGGCCGACGGCCAGCTGAGCCTCGTCTCCGAGGTGGTTCAGCCCGGCGACGTCCAGATGACGGGTGACGGCGCGCCGTATGTCCTGATGCCCGAATGCCAGACGACCGGCGGCTATCCCCGGATCGGGACGGTCCATCCCGACGACCTGCCGGTCGTCGCGCAGGCCGCCCCCGGCTCGACGATCCGCCTCCGTTTCGTCACCGTCGAGGAGGCGCTCGCGGACCATCCGACGCCGGAGGAAACCCTGTCGGCCCTGAAGCGCCGCCTGCGCCCGCTCGTCCGCGACCCCGGCGACATTCCCGATCTTCTGGGCTACCAGCTCATCAGCGGCGTCACCGGAGGAGAGACATGATGAGGGTCGATCTCAACGCGGACATGGGCGAAAGCTACGGCTCCTGGGTCATGGGCAACGACGCGGCGCTTCTCGACATCGTCACCTCGGCCAACGTCGCGTGCGGTTTCCATGCCGGCGACCCAGACGTGATGGCGGTGACCATGCGCCTCGCCGTGCAGAAGGGCGCAGGCATTGGCGCGCATCCCGGCTTCGCCGACCTCCAGGGGTTCGGCCGCCGTCGGCTTGTCCTGTCCGACGCCACGCTCGCGAACCTCGTCCGCTATCAGCTCGGCGCGGCCGAGGCGATCGCGACGGCGGCAGGCGGCGCGGTCCGCCATCTCAAGCTTCACGGCGCGCTCTCGAACATGGCTTGCGAGGACGAGGCTATGGCGCGGGTGGCTTACGAGGCCGCGCTCGACATCCGCCCCGACATCGTGGTCATGGCGCTCGCCGGCACCGCGCAGGAAGCGGCGGTGAAGGCTTTGGGCTGCGCCTGGGCGGGCGAGATCTTTGCCGACCGGGCCTACAACGACGACGCCACGCTCGTCGATCGCGGCCTGCCCGGGGCGATGATCCACGACCCCGCCGTCGCCGGACCGCGCATCGTGAAGATGGTGCAGGACGGCGCGATCCATGCGGAAAACGGCAAAAGCATTCCCGCCCGGATCGACACGATCTGCGTCCACGGCGACGGGCCCGAGGCGCTCGCCATCGCCCGCAGCGTGCGCGACGCGCTCGAGGCGGCGGGCATCGACGTCAGGAAACTCTGATGCGCGATCCGGACATCGCCGCGAGCGCCGGTTTTCTCGCGCGGGCCCACACCCGGCTCGGGCGCCTCGCGATCGCAACCAAGCTGCGCTTCACGCCACGGGTTTCGCTTGGCGTCCGGCTCCTCGCCACGAACGCCGCGGGAGAGGTCCTGCTCGTCCGCCACACCTACATGTCGGGACTGTTTCTGCCGGGCGGTGCGGTCGATCCCGGCGAAAGCTGCCGCGACGCCGCGGTGCGCGAGGCGGCCGAGGAAACCGGTCTGACGCTGGAGTCGCCGCCCCGGATGTTCCACGTCTATTTCAACCGGGCGCTGGGCAACCGGGACCACATCGTTCTCTACATCGCAACCGGGGTGCGGCCGCCGCCGTCGCCGATCCGCACTGCCGAGATCCTCGGCTCGGGTTTCCACGCGCCGGACTCGCTTCCCGTCGACGTGACGCCCGCCACTCAGGCGAGGATCGCAGAAGTGCTGCACGGCGCGGCGCCGTCGGACAACTGGTGATGCGGGGACAGTAGGTTCAGGCTCGCCGTGGCACTTCGTTATCGCTATCGAGTTTGATGCGAGGCGGCTGGCCCCTGTCCGACCCCGGACGCCGTCGCCTACCTGATCCGCGCCGCGCTCTCGCCGTCGAACACCATCGCGCGTCCGAGGT
>CAZPOK010000024.1:0-22136 GCA_964587905.1 uncultured Rhodobacterales bacterium
CTGGTGTCGTGGTTCGACGACAAGTTCCACAACGAGGTGACGTCGAAGCTGCTCTACGAGCGGGTGAACAAGAAGATCACGAAGGAAGGCTATCCGGATTCGAAGAACGTGAAGTCCGGCGCCAAGGCGATCAAGTATCACATCGACTACATGGGCTGGCTTCTGGACCAGCGGCGGTGGCTGGCCGGCGACGCGATGACGCTCGCGGATTTTGCGGCGGCGGCGCATTTCTCGGCCCTCGACTACATCTCGGACGTCGACTGGAGCCGGAATTCGAATGTCCGTGAATGGTATGCCAAGATCAAGTCGCGCCCGGCGTTCCGGAGCCTGCTGGCCGATCACGTGCCGGGCTTTCCGCCCCCGGCGCATTACGCCGACCTCGATTTCTGAGGCCGGCGCGGGCTTTCGTCAGCGCGGCTCGAACTTGCCCATCGGAATCTTGAGGTAGCTCGCGCCGTCCGCCTCGGGTTCGGGCGCCCGGCCACCGCGGATGTTGATCTGAAGCGCCGCCAGCATCCGGTCGGGAAGCTTCAGAGTCTCGTCCCGCGCGGTGCGGGTGGCGATGAACTCGTCCTTCGAGATGCCGTCCTTCACATGGCGGTTCGTCAGGCGGTGCTCGGCGACCGTCGCCATGTATTCGGGCTGCTTGCCGTTCGGCGGGTAGTCGTGGCCGACGTAGAGCCTGGTCTCCGGCGGCAGGTCGAGGATCGCCCGGATCGAGGTCCAGAGGTCCTCGGCCGATCCGCCGGGGAAATCGGCGCGGCTGGTGCCGCTCTGGGGCATCATCAGCGTGTCGTGCACGAAGGCCGCGTCGCCTGCGACATAGGTGATCGAGGCGAGCGTGTGGCCAGGCGAAAACAGCACGCGGACCGGGATCTCGCCCACCATGAACTCGGCGCCCTCGGCGAAGAGGCGGTCCCACTGGCTGCCGTCGGTGGGGAAGTCGCCTCCGAGGTGGTAGAGGCCCTGCCACAGCTTCTGCACGCCCACGACCTTCTCGCCGATGGCGCGGGGCGCGCCCAGCTTCTCGGCAAGGTAGGGCGCTGCGCTGAAGTGGTCGGCATGGGGGTGCGTGTCGAGTATCCAGACGATGTCGAGAGCCTGTTCCTGCACATAGGCCAGGATTTCATCGGCGGAGTCGGTCGTCGTGGCGCCTGCTTCGGGGAAATAATTCCACACCGGATCCACAATGGCCCCCTTTTTCGTCGCGGGGTCGTGGAATACGTACTGCAGGCTGCCGGTGGGCCTGTCGAAGAAGGCGCGGACTTCAGGTGACTGTGTCATTTTCAATCCTTGATCTCATGCGTGGTTCGCGGTTGCGACCAGATATATGCCTCATGTGGAATGTGTCAAATGGCGGCATGTTCCATCCCGTCCCGACGCGTCCGGGAGAGATGCCATGACGACACACACGCTGAAATCGCGACTGGTGGCGCAGGCGGAGACGGAGGGCTTCGTCCTGGCGGGGATCTGCCGGCCCGATGCGGTGCCGGGCGTCGCGGAGCGGCTTGCGGAGTTCCTCAGCGAAGGTCGGCACGGGCAGATGGGATGGATGGCGGAGCGGGCGCACTGGCGGGGCGATCCGGCCGCACTCTGGCCACAAGCGCGGTCGGTGGTGATGCTGGCCGAACCCTACACCCCCGGAGAGGATCCGCTCGCGACGCTCGACCGGCCGGATCGGGCGACGATTTCCGTCTATGCGCGCAACAGGGACTATCATGACCTCGTCAAGAAGCGGCTGAAGCGGCTTGCCCGCTGGCTGATCGCGGAAGCCGGAGGCGATGTGAAGGTGTTCGTCGACACCGCGCCCGTGCCCGAGAAGGCACTGGGTCAGGCAGCGGGGGTCGGCTGGCAGGGCAAGCACACGAACCTTCTGAGCCGCGAAATCGGCAACTGGTTCTTTCTCGGCGCCGTCTTCACGACGCTGGAGTTGGAGCCCGACGCGCCAGAGGCGGATCATTGCGGATCCTGCCGTGCCTGCCTCGACGTGTGCCCGACCGACGCGTTCCCGGCGCCCTACAAGCTCGACGCGCGGCGGTGCATCTCCTATCTCACCATCGAGCACAGCGGGCCGGTGGACGAGGCGCTGCGGTCGCTCATGGGCAACCGGATCTACGGGTGCGACGACTGTCTCGCGGTCTGTCCCTGGAACAAGTTCGCCGCGCAGGCGCGGGAGATCGGCTATGCGGCCCGGGAGGACCTGACGGCGCCGCGGCTTGCAGAGCTTGCCGTGCTCGACGATGCCGCGTTTCGCGAATTGTTCCGGAGAAGTCCGATCAAGCGCATCGGGCGCGACCGGTTCGTGCGGAATGTCCTTTACGCCATCGGAAACTCCGGGATGCCGGAACTCGCACCCGTCGCCAACCGTTTGATGGACGACCCCGACATTTCCGTCGCGGATGCGGCGAAATGGGCGGTCACCAGACTTTCGTCAACCGGGTGATCCCGTGTTAGGATACAGATCCGCACACCCCGTAGGAAACGGAAACCGACGGAGAGAATCATGGGTAAGCACATCGCAGACAGACCGCGCCACGAAGACGATGAGGACGGGCGCGTGAAGCACTACACCGACATCGAGCGCAAGTCGGGCGACGAGCCGAGCAAGGCCGAGAAGGCGCTGCACCGGCAGGAGAAAGAGCGGGACAACGAGGGGCGGTTGAAGCGCTACCTCGACATGGATCGCAAGAAGGACGACTGACGCCGCGGTGGGCTCTGGCGCTTTCGCGCCGGGGCCGCTAGGCGGAGGAGCATGAGGCTCTCTGTCTGATGCGCCCCGGGCGCGGTATCCTTCTCATGATCGCGGCGGTGACCCTTTTCACCGCCATGAGCGCGCTCATCAAGGCCGCCGACCGCGTTCCCGCAGGTCAGGCGGTCTTTTTCCGCGCATCGATGTCCCTTCCGATCATCCTGGTCTGGCTGATGATCCGCGCCGAGGTCGCGGAGGGCTTGCGCACGCAGAGCTGGAAAGGTCACGCGGTGCGGGGCATCGCAGGGTCGCTCGCGATGGGCCTCGGCTTCGCCGGGCTCAAGTATCTGCCGCTGCCCGAAGTGACGGCGCTGCGGTTCGTGACGCCGATCTTTATCGTCCTGTTCGCCGCCGTGATGCTGGGCGAGCGGATTCGGGCAATCAGGATCACGGCCGTCGCTTCGGGTCTTGCCGGTGTCGTCATCATCCTCTGGCCGCGGCTCACGCTGTCGGGCGAGGGCGGCGAGTTGTTTGGTGCGGGTCTGGTGCTTGCCTCCGCGACGCTCGCGGCGCTGGCTCAGATCTTCGTGAAGTCGATGGCGGGGCGGGAGCAGACGGCGGCGATCGTCTTCTATTTCTCGCTGACGGCGACGGTCCTGTCGCTCACCACGATTCCGTTCGGCTGGGTGGTGCCGACCGGGAGGGAACTCGTTCTGCTGGTGGGGGCCGGAATCATCGGCGGGGCGGGGCAGATCCTGCTTACGTCGAGCTACCGCTTTGCGGATGCGGGCGTGCTCGCGCCGTTCACCTACGTGTCCATGATCTGGGCGGTCCTGATCGGGTTCGTCGTCTTCGACGAGGTGCCGACGGTACCGATGCTGAGCGGGGCGGCGCTGATCATCGCGGCGGGCGTGGCGATCTGGCTGCGCGAGCGGAAGCTTGGCCAGCGGCGCGCGACCGAGGGCAAGATCGGCGCGAAGGGCATGCAGTAGCTCAGGCGGCCCGCCTCGCCGCGGCGGGGCGGGTGAGATGCCTCAGAACCGTCTCGACGTCCGTGATGCCGCCGGTCTTCGGGTCAAGGTAGCGCGGGTAATCGACGAGTGCGGCGTGCACAAGCGCCTCGACGGTGGCGCCGCGACGACGGCTGGGGGCGGGCAAGTCATCGGTGGTGAGCCCCCAGCCCGCGTAGAACGGCATGCCGAAGGTGCGGACCGGGCGACCGTGGATCAGCGCCTCGAAGCCGGCCTGCGAGGTGACGGTGTAGATGGCCTCGGCGCCAGAGATCAGGCGCGCGGGATTGCACGGCGCGGTTATCGCGAGACCCGCCCCGTTCGGCTCAAGATAGCCGTTCGCGCCGCGCAGATGAACATCGGGGTGGGACTTGAGGACGATCGGCAGGTCCGGGAAGTCGGTCCGGGCGGCGGCGACCATCCGCTCGAAACTCTGCGCGTTGGCGAAGCCGCCGCCGACGGAGAGGTCGCCGCGGACCTGATCGAACAGGAGGACGTAACGGTCGGGCAATGGGCCGCCGTAGTCCGGCAGGGCCGCGATCTTCGTGAGGTTCAGGTCGCGCCAGAGATCGATGAGCCGCCGCGCGCGGACCGAGTTCGGCGCCGCGTCCGCGATCAGGCGCTCGAGGCGCGATGGCCGGCTGGCGTCATGGTAGATGCCGAGGTCGTCGAAGACCAGCGAGAGCGGCGGATCGTCCCGCATCGCAGAGCGCAGGAAGCCGTCCTCGATCAGGACGTGACGCGCGCCGTTTCGCCGGGCGAGCCGTTTCGCGCGGCGTCCCGAGCGGCGGTGGCCCCAGCCGACGACGGTCGCCGCGCGGAGCGGCAGGAGCCGCGTCGCGAGCGCGGGCGGAGAGCCGAGCAGGGCGGCGAGGGCAGGGTCGCGGCAAAGATCGATCGAGGTGGCGGCAACCGGCGCATCCGGTCCCGTCCACCGGGCCCGGATCAGAGCGGACCAATGCCGGATCTTGTCGAGGGGCTTCGTCATCCGACGTTCCTCCCATCCTCCCGGATGCACTCAACAGCGTACCCCAACGCGGGTTCCGGGCGTAGGGAAAACTCGTGCCCGCTATCGTGACGTGTCAGGTAAGCAGGCAGTGACCGGTGGGAAATCCGGCGCATTTTTCCGCCACTCGCTGTTTCTTCGGAGCGTAGTCTCCCATTGCGGTGAGGGGAGCGCGTTCCGCTTGCTCTAGTCGTAGCGGAGGTCCGTCGCCTTGCCTCGGAAGATCGCGTAGGCGAGAGCGGTGTAACCGAGAATCGTGGGCAACACGAAGCAGACGCCGACGAGGATGATGATCAGGCTTTCGGGGGCGCTCGCCGCTTCGTAGATCGTGAGTCTTTCGGGCACGACATAGGGGTAGTAGGAATAGGCGAGCCCGGCGAAGGCCAGCGAGAAGAGTGCCACGGAGGCCACGAAGGGTCCGGTGGAGCCGGCGTCGCCGGGCCTGGGCAAGCGTTGCAGGCTCCGCCAGAGCCAGAAGACCAGCGCGGCCGATACGATCGGGAGCGGCGCGAGAAGGACGATCTCCGGGAAGACGAACCACTTCTCGAAGATGCGCGGACTGACCAGCGGCGAGGCGGCCGAGATGGCGCCGATGCCGAGGATAAGTCCCCAGATGCCGCCGCGCGCCCATTGCACCGCCTTTTCCTGTAGCGCGTCCGAGGTCTTGAGGATCAGCCATGTCGCCCCGATGAAGCTGTATCCGACCGTCAGGAAGACCGCCGTGACGGTCGCGAAGGCGACGTGCGGCAGGGTCCATTCCAGCCCCATGATGTAGAGGCCGAGCATGAACCCCTGGCTGAGCGAGGTCATCAGGCTTCCGGTGAAGAACAGACGGTCCCACGTGGCCTTGTGCGATCCGGGGGCCTTCACCCGGAACTCGAAGGCGACGCCGCGCAGGATGAGGCCGATAAGCATCACCGCGACGGGCAGGTAGAGCGCGGTCAGGATCTGACCGTGCGCCTGCGGGAAGGCCACGAGCAGGATGCCTATGGCGAGGACGAGCCATGTCTCGTTGGCGTCCCAGAATGGACCGATGGAGGCGACCATGCGGTCCTGCTCGTCGGCGGCGGCGAGGGGGAAGAGGACGCCCACGCCAAGGTCGAACCCGTCGAGCACGACGTAGATCAGGATCGACAGTCCCATGAGGGCCGCGAAGGTGAAGGGCAGCCAGACGGCCGGATCGCCGAACAGGTCCATCGTCATTCTCCCGGCGTGATGGCGCGCACTTCGGCGGCCGAGGATTGCGGCGTCTCGAAGGTGAGCACAGGTTCGCCCTTGCAGGCCTTCCGCGCGAGGAAGGTCAGCACGCCGACATAGGCGGTGGTGAGCGCGGCGTAGACGGCGAGGTAGGTCACGAGCGTGCCCATGACCATCGGCGCCGGCACGGCGGCGACGGCATCCTTCGTCATCAGCACGCCGTCGATCAGCCAGGGCTGGCGGCCGATCTCGGTCGTGTACCAGCCGGCGAGAGTCGCGATCCAGCCAGAGAAGGTCATCGCCGACAAGGCAAGCAGCATGGGTTTGGGGAGCGCGTCCACGCCGCGCCCGCGACGCATCAGCCAGAGCGCGCCCCAGGACAGGGCGAGCATGGCGAACCCGGTGCCGACCATGACGCGAAAGGACCAGAAGACCTTGGAGACCGGCGGGTGCAGCGCGGTGCCGTCCTCGGCAACGAAGTCGTTAAGGCCCGGCACGACGCCATCGGCGCGGTGCTTGAGGATGAGAGACGCGCCCGAAGGGATGCCGATCTCGAAGCGGTTCATGCGAAGCTCCTGGTCGGGGATCGCGAAGAGGAGCAAGGGAACATTGCCGCCGGTGTCCCAGTTGCCCTCCATCGCGGCGATCTTCTGCGGCTGATGTTCGAGCGTGTTGAGACCGTGCATGTCGCCCGCGAAGATCTGGATCGGGATCAGGAGTGCGCCGAGCCACGCGCCGAAGCGGAGCGTCGTCTTCACCTCTTCGCTGTCATCGCCCCAGAGACGGCGCAGCGCCGACAGGCCCGCGATCAGGAAGGCGACGGTCAGGCCCGAGGCCAGCAGCATGTGGGCGAGCCGATAGGGCATCGACGGGTTGAAGATGATGGCGAACCAGTTGGTGGCGAAGGCGACGCCGTCCCGCATCTCGAACCCCGCGGGCGTGTGCATCCACGAATTCAGCACGAGGATCCAGAACGCCGACATCGTGGTTCCGAAGGCCACGAGAAACGTCGCGAGCGTGTGGAGCCAGTTCGGCACCTTCCGCATGCCGAAGAGCATGATGCCGAGGAACACCGCCTCGAGGAAGAAGGCGGTCATCACCTCGTAGGCGAGAAGCGGACCGGCGATGTTTCCGACCGTCTCCATGAACCCGGGCCAGTTCGTGCCGAACTGGAACGACATCGTGATGCCGGAGACGACGCCCATCGCGAAGGAAAGGGCGAAGACCTTCACCCAGAACCGATAGGCTGCCATCCATTTCTCGTCGCCGGTCCACTGGAAGCGGAGCTTGAAGAACAGGAGACCCCACCCGAGCGCGATGGTGATCGTCGGGAAGAGGATGTGGAAGGAGATGTTCGCGCCGAACTGGATGCGCGAGAGGAGAAGCGTGTCCATCGGTCAGCCTTTCTTCTTCTTGCGCTTGCTGGTCAGTGAGACGACCGAGCCGGTCGAGGCGATCAGTTTCCGGAGCTTGTGGCCGGTCTTCAGCAACGCGACCAGTTTCTCTGTCTCGAGCCGGTCCATCTCGTCGTAGAAGCCGGTGAGGGTCTCTATGAGCTCGCGAAGGTCGGACATCCGGCGCAGCGCGTAGGTGTCGGCGCCCTCTGGCGCGGCGATCTCGAGTTCGCGCAGCTTAGAGAGCGTCGGGTCGATCTCGCGCTTCTTGCGCTCGGCCACGAGGATGCGGACGATCTCCCACAGATCATCGGGCGACGAGAAGTAGTCCCGCCGATCCTCCGGGATGTGGCGGAGCCGGACGAGGTTCCAGGACTGGAGCTCCTTGAGGCTCATCGAAACGTTCGATCGCGAGACGCCGAGCGCCTCGACGATCTGGTCGGCGTTGAGTGGCTTTTCCGACAGGAAAAGCAGAGCGTAGATCTGACCGACGGTGCGGTTTATTCCCCACCGCGAGCCCATTTCTCCGAAATGCAGGATGAACTCCTGCTGTATCTGACTTGGCATTCCCGAATCCGTTCGCGCGTTTCAGAAATTTCTGAAACTCATGTATTGCGGATTCGTGGAAGGCAAACGGGTGCGACAGAATGCGTCGCACCCGAGTTCGGTCAGCCGGTCGCGGAAACGCAGTCGGCGATCGAGGTGGCGAGACCGGTGATGAGGTCCGTGTAGAGCCCGGGTCCATAGGTCAGCGTGGACCCCGACGGGTCCAGCGTGCCGATGCCAAGCCCCGCGTCAGCGGCGACGGCCTCGGCGATCGACGCGTCGTGCTGCGGTTCGCGGAAGATGCAGGCAATGCTCTCCGCTCCGATGCTGGCTTCGAGCTCACGAAGTCGCCGCACACCGGGCGCGGCTGCGTCGCCAAGGGCGATGGAACCTGCGACCTCGATGTCGAAGGCGCGGGCGAAATAGCCGTAGGCGTCGTGGAAGGTGACGATCGGTCTGTCGTGCGCGACCTTGAGCGTCTCGGCCGCGCTCTCGGCGGTCTCGTCGATGCGCCGCATCGCGGCCTCGGCGTTGGCGGCATAGGTCGCGGCATTGGCCGGGTCGGCGTCCGAGAGTTCGGAGGCGATGACCGAGACCCACACCCGTGCGTTCGCGGGGTCGAGCCAGGCGTGCGGGTCGAGACCGGCATGATCGTGGTCATGATCGTGGCCTTCTGTGTGCGCCTCTTGGTCATGGTCATGGTCATGGTCATGGTCATGCGCGTGGTCGTGGTCGTCGGCGTGGGAATGCCCATCCTCATGCCCATGCTCGGCGGCCTCTCCGAATTCGCGAAGCGCGACGCCGTCTGCGCCGAGGAGCGCGACCGCCTCCGCCTCCCCCGACAGGGTCCCGAGAGCCCGGCCGAGCCACGGCGTCAGTTCCTCACCGACCCAGAAGACCAGAGACGCATCCGAAAGCGCGGCCGCCTGGCTCGGGCGAAGCTGAAACGAATGCGGATCGGCGCCAGGTTCGAGAAGGACCGACGGCGCCCCGACGTCGCCCATGACCTGAGCGACGAGCGAATGCACGACGGGTGTGTCCGTTACGACGGCGGGACCGTCCGCGGCAGCGGCGTTGGCGGCGAGGGCCGAGGCAACGGCGAGGGTAAAACGCATGGAGGACTCCTTGTGAGCGGGCTGTGAAAGATATAGTATAACACGTAATAGTATAACATCAGGATTTGCAAGTGCCCGACGCGTCCGCCTTCAGGAGCCACGATCACGACGCCTGCACCGGCATGGCGATGGCGCATGCCGAGCGGCTTGCGCGGGAAAAGGGCCTGCGCCTGACGCCGGTGCGCCGCCGTGCGCTCGAGATCCTGCTCGAGGAGCACCGGGCGCTCGGCGCCTACGAGGTGCTGGACAGATTGTCGGCGGACGGCTTCGGCAATCAGCCGCCCGTGGCCTACCGGGCGCTCGACTTTCTCGTCGACAATGGCCTCGCTCACCGGATCCGGCGCCTCAACGCCTACGCGGCCTGCAGCCATCCGGGTGAACGGCACTCTCCGGCTTTCTTCATCTGCGAGAGCTGCAATGCCGTCGCCGAGGCGCCGGTCGAAGACGTGGCCCGCGCCATGAAGGCCGCGGCTGGCGCGATCGGGTTCCGCATAGACCGGATGAACGTCGAGGCCGCCGGTCTCTGCCCTGCCTGTCTGTCCGACGCATGAGCGTGCTCATCGAAACCAGCGGCATGTCCGTCGGCTATACCGGACAGCCCGCGCTGCGCGACGTGGACTTCACCATCGCGACGGGCGAGATCGTGACGGTCGTCGGTCCGAACGGCTCGGGCAAGTCGACGCTCGTCAAGACGCTGATGGGGCTTCTGAAGCCCACGGCCGGAAAGGTCCGTCGCGCCGAGGGACTTCGCATCGGCTACGTGCCGCAACGTCTCCACATCGACACGACGCTGCCGATGACCGTGGCGCGGTTCCTGTCGCTGCCGGACCGGCGGACACCGGACGAGACGGCGCGGATGCTGAGGCGGGTCGGAGCGCCGGGGCTCGAGGCGCGTCAGATGACGCGGCTTTCGGGCGGGCAGTTCCAGCGCGTCCTCCTCGCGCGGGCGCTGCTCGCGCGGCCCGGTCTCCTGATCTTAGACGAGCCGACGCAGGGTCTCGACCAGCCCGGCGTCGCAGATTTCTACCGCCTGATCGAAGAGGTGCGGCGGGAGCTCGGATGTGCCGTGCTGCTCGTCTCGCATGATTTGCACGTGGTGATGCGCGCGTCGGACAGGGTGATCTGCCTCAATGGTCATGTCTGCTGCGAAGGAACGCCTGAAAGCGTCGTCTCGGCACCCGAATACCGCGCGCTTTTCGGTGGGGAGGCCCAGGGAGCCCTCGCGCTCTACGCGCACCATCACGACCACAGCCACGAGCGCGATGGCGCCGAAACGGAGCATGCCCACTGATGCTCGACGATTTTCTTGTCCGCGCCGGTCTCGCCGGGGCAGGGCTTGCCCTCGCCGCCGGGCCGCTGGGTTGTTTCGTGGTGTGGCGGCGGATGGCCTATTTCGGCGACGCGACGGCGCATGCCGCGATCCTCGGGGTGGCGCTCGCGCTGATGCTCGACGTCTCGCTCGTCGCGGGGACGCTGGCGGTGGCGCTCGCGATGGCGCTGGTGGTTGCGGGACTGGTCGGGCGCGGGCATGCGATCGACGCCACGCTCGGGGTGCTGTCGCATTCGGCGCTCGCGATCGGCCTGGTCGCGATCTCCTTCGTTCCGGCGGTGCGCGTCGATCTGTCGTCCTACCTCTTCGGCGATATCCTCGCCGTCGGCCGGGGGGATCTCGCGGTGATATGGGCCGGGTCGGTGCTCGTCCTCGGACTGCTTCTGTGGCGATGGTCGGCGCTGCTGACCGCGACCTTGAACGAGGAACTGGCGTTCTCCGCCGGAATCCGGGCGGAGCGGGAGCGGCTGGTGCTGACCGTCGCGCTCGCCATCGTCGTCGCTCTGGCGATCAAGGTCGTGGGCGCCCTGCTCATCGCCGCGATGCTGATCATTCCCGCCGCCGCGGCACGGAGCTTTGCCAGCACACCCGAATCGATGGCGGTGATCGCGACCATGCTCGGGCTCGTATCGGTCGGCGTCGGCCTCGAAGCTTCGCTTGTCGTGGACACGCCCGCCGGTCCGTCCATCGTGGCATCGGCCGCGGCGGTCTACGCGGTGTCGGTCATCGGCGGGGTCGTCTGGCGGCGGGACTGATCCCGGCGCCGTCACTTCGTCAGGATGAGCTTGCCCGCGCGCGTGATCCGGAGATCGTAGACCTTGCCGTCGAGAACGATCTGCGCCCGATCGGTGCCCGCCGTCAGGTCACGGGCGTCGTGGACGGGCATGGGGTGGATATTCGCCCCGGTCCGGATCTCGTCGATCCGGCTCACGGCCGACGCTCGATCCGGTCGAGCAGCAACTCGATCCGTGATTCGTTGGTATACTGACCGTCGAAAAGGATCGTCCGCATTTCATCGAGGCAGTCGGATAAATCGAAGCGGCTCTCCCGCGGACGGGTGTCGGTGTGGTCTTGAAGTTGCATGGAAGCCTCCGTCTGTCTGGCTGAACGTCCGGGCTTCCCTCACGGGTGGCTTGGCTGGTGCAAACCTGACAAAAATGATCTGGTATGTCAACGCCCCCGTCATCCGTCAAAGCGCAGCATTCTGCCGAAGGCGGAGCGCGAAACGTCGACGACCTCCTTCGCGATCCTGTCGTAGGTGAGCCCGGCGCCGGACCCGCGCCGCCAGACTAGCCCGATGGAGCGGGTGAAGGACGACCGCGACAGGGGGACCGCGGCGACCCCTGCCTCGCGCGGGTCGATTTCCGAGGCGACGTAGAGCTGCGGGAGAAACGCCACGCCCATTCCCATCGCGACCATCTGGCGAAGCGCGTCGAGGCTCGTGCCTTCGTAGTCGCGAACGAGTTCGGCCCCGTACTCGGCGCAGATCACCGAGATCTGTTCGTGCAGCACGAATTCGGGTCCGAGACTCAGCACCTGAAGCCCCGCGAGGTCCTTCACGGCGATCGACGTGCGGCCGGACAGCGGGTGGTCTGAGGGAACCGCGAGCAGGAGAGGCTCCATGAACAGCCGCCGCACGAAGAGGTCGCGACCCTGGATCGGCAACTGGCTGAGGATGAGATCATGCGTCCCGTTGAGCACTTCCTCGCGGAGGAGCCGCGGAACGCGCTCACGGATATAGAGGCGGAGATCGGGGAACGTCCTGTGCAGATGCTCCACGACACGTGGCAGGAGGTAGGGCCCGAGGCTCGGGCTGGAGCCGAGCCGTATCGTTCCGGTCAGTCCGCCGCGCATCGCCGCCGTAAGGTCGAGAATCGCCTGCGCCTCGTCCACCGCACGGCGCGCGAGGACCAGCACTTCCCGCCCCGCCGGTGTCAGGGTGATCGGGCCGCGGCCGCGTTCGACGAGCGACGTCCCGAGAAGCGCCTCGAGGTTGCTGATCTGAAGGCTGAGGGACGGTTGGCTGATGCCGAGAGAATCGGCCGCGCGCCGGAAATGCCGCGTCTCGGCGACGGCGATGAAGTAACGGAGTTGGCGCATCGAGGGGAGCGAGTGCATGAGTGTCTCCGACTGTCCGTCGTGTTGATAGGAAATTTCTATCAAAAATTCAATTCGGTTAGTATTCATTCGTCGCGCCTGTGGCGCTAGATCACTGTCACGGCCACCGAGAGGTGGAGGAGCCCGGACACGGCATGGGGGCGCGGACGGGGGGCTATTTGCAGCATGGCTCGCCTTTGCCCCGCATGAGGACATCGCAGCGTGAGGTCCCGAGGTCGTTGCATGTCTGCCGGTGCTTCAGCGCCCGTTCCCGTGACCCTTCACACGCGGGGGCGGGCGCTTTCTTTTCCAGCCGGCCGGTTCGGCAAGGGGTGTCGCGCGCCGGCCAGATCATGGCAGGTGGTCGACTTTTTTTCTGCGGTGCCGTCCGGCGCGTGTAAATCTGGTGACGAAGGGCTAAGATCGAGGCTGGCGGCGAAAAGCGGGCCCGACGAAAGAACGAGACGGACAGGCAGGCAGTGGGACAATCGACACGACACGACGAGGCGCCGCCGGGCCCCGGCGCCATGCTGGCGGGGCTCGTGCCCTCGGTCATTGCGCTGGCCATCTTCCTGTGGCTTCTGCCCGCCGTCGGGACCATCGGCGCGGGGGAGACCATCCGCGTCGCCTACGAGTGGGTGCCGAGCCTCGGGATCTCGCTGTCCTTCTTCGTCGACGGACTGAGCCTGACGTTCGGGCTTCTGATCTCGGGGATCGGGGCGCTGGTGATGCTCTACTCTTCGAAGTATCTCGAAGGGCATCCCCGTTTCGCCCGCTTCCACATCTACCTCGTGCTGTTCATGCTCTCGATGCTGGGGCTGGTTTTCGCCGACAACCTGCTGACGCTCTTCGTGTTCTGGGAGCTCACGACGATCACCTCCTACCTGCTGATCGGCTTCGACCATGCGACGGCCAAGTCGCGCCGGTCGGCGCTGCAGGCGCTCCTTCTGACCGGGGCGGGGGCACTCGCGCTGCTGGCCGGGTTCATCCTGATCGGCAGCGTCGCGAGCACCTTCGAACTGTCCGAACTGCGGCAGCAGGGCCGGGTCCTGCAGGAGCACGCGCTCTACCTGCCGATCCTGATCCTGGTCCTCGCGGGCACCTTCACCAAGTCCGCGCAGTTTCCGTTCCATTTCTGGCTGCCCAACGCGATGGCCGCGCCAACGCCGGTTTCGGCCTATCTGCATTCGGCCACGATGGTGAAGGCGGGGGTCTACCTGATGGCCCGGATGCACCCGAACCTCGGCAGCACCGACGTCTGGCTCTGGACGCTGACGATCTTCGGCGCGGTCACGGCCGTCTTCGCCTCGTTCATGGCGCTGAAGCAGACCGATCTGAAGCAGGCGCTGGCCTACACGACGCTCATGGCGCTGGGCACGCTGACGCTGTTTCTCGCGTCCGACATCGGCTACGCGATCACGGCCACGATGACATTCCTCATCGTGCATTCGCTCTACAAGGCGTCGCTGTTCCTCGTCGTGGGCATCCTCGACCATGCGACGGGCACCCGCGAGGTGCACAAACTCGGCGGTCTGGCCCGGGCGATGCCGTTCACCGCCTTCGCGGCGGGTCTCGCAGCGCTCTCGATGGCAGGCTTTCCGCCGTTCATCGGCTTCATCGGGAAGGAGATCAAATACGCGGGTGCCCTCGCCGTGCAGTCCGAGCCGGTGCTCGTCGCAGGTGCGATGCTGCTCGCGAACGCGCTCATGCTCGCCGTCGCCGGGATCGTGTCCTTCTCGCCGTTCTGGCGGCGGCGGCATCTCGCCCAGGGCCTCAAACCCCACGAGGCGTCGTGGCGCATGCTGGCAGGGCCGATGATCCTCGCGACCGCCGGGGCGGTCTTCGGGATCTATCCCGACATCCTCGCGGTGCCGCTCGTGAACCCGGGCGTCGCCGCGATTCTGGGGCCGGACGTGGTGCCGGCCCAGCTCAAGCTCTGGGCGGGAATCAACATGCCGCTCGCGCTGTCGCTCGCGACCTTCGCTCTGGGCATCCTGATCTACAATCTCCGGAACCGACTGCGCGCGTCCCTCGCGACGCTGGGAGAGCGGCTGCCCGTCTTCGACACCGGCTGGGACCGGACCATCGACGGCGTGAAGGCTGTCGCGGCGTGGCAGACCCGCCTCGTGCAGTCCGGTGTCCTGCGCCACTACGTGTTCGTGACCTTCTTCACGCTTTTCGTCGGCGTGGGCGGCACTCTTCTGGCCAAAGACGCCCTCGACCTGAGCTTCGAGGTCGACGGCCTCCAGATGAAGCACTGGGTCGTGGTGGCCCTGATCGTGGCGGGCTGTCTTCTGACCCTGACCACCTCAAGCCGTATCGCGGCCATCGCGGGGCTCGGTGCCGTCGGGATCGGTGTCGCGCTGATCTTCATCATCTACGGCGCGCCGGACGTGGCGATCACCCAGCTTCTCGTGGAGACGCTCATCGTCGTGCTCTTCGCCGCGGCGGCGCTGAAGCTTCCGCGTCTCGACGCGGACGGTCGCAAGCGGCACCGGCCGCTCGACGCGGTTCTCGCGGTGGGCGTGGGCGCCATCGTGACGGTCGTCCTCCTGATGGTGACAGCCGGACCGATCGACCGCCGGATCACCGACTACTTCGAAACGGCGAGTTGGCCCGAGGCTTTCGGGCGCAACATCGTCAATGTCATTCTCGTCGACTTCCGCGCGCTCGACACCTTCGGAGAGATCGCCGTCGTCGTCATCGCGGCCCTGAGCGCCTATGCCCTTCTCAAGGGCCGCAGCAAGCGCGAGGCGCGGCGATGAACTCGGTCATCCTCGTCGCGGGGACGCGGCTTCTCGTGGCGCTCCTGCTGGTGTTCTCGGTCTTCATGCTGCTGCGCGGCCACAACCTACCGGGCGGCGGCTTCATCGGCGGGCTGATCGGCGCCACGGGCTTCGTCGTCTACGCCATCGCCTGCGGCACCGACGCGGCGCGCCTGGCGCTGCGCCTGCCGCCGGAAAAGATCGCGATGGCGGGTCTCGGTATCGCGCTCTTCGCCGGGGTCGTTGCGCTCTTCTTCGGCGATGCGTTCTTCACCGGGCAGTGGCTCTTCATCGGCGCGACCGAGGATGACAAGGGCCTTCCCCTGTCCACGGTGCTCGTCTTCGACATCGGCGTCTATCTCGTCGTCATGGGATCGATCCTGTCGCTCGCCTTCGTACTGGAGGACAGCGTCTGATGGAGCCGGTCATCGCCATCCTCGTCGGCGTCCTCGTGGCCGCCTCGGTCTACCTGATGCTCGCGCGGAACGTGCTCAGGTTCCTGTTCGGCCTGATCCTGATCTCGAACGCCGCGAACCTGACGATCTTCGCCTCGGGCCGGCTGACGCTGGGCGTGCCGCCGCTGATCCCCGAAGGCGCCGACGGACCGGTGGGCCAGGTGGCCAACGCGCTGCCGCAGGCGCTCGTGCTGACGGCGATCGTGATCGGTTTCGGCCTCTTCGCCTTCGCGCTCGTCCTCGTCTTCCGCGCCTACGAGACGCTGGGAACGCTCAACAGCGACGAGATGCGGATCGCCGAGCCGAGGGACGAGCCGAAATGAGCTGGCTCCTCACGCTGCCGATCATCATTCCCTTCGCGACCGCGGTCGCGGCCTTCATGGTGAAGGAACGGCCCTCGGGGGCCTGGATATCGGTGCTCGGATCCCTTCTGTCGCTCTGCGCCGCCGGCGCGCTGATGGTCGCGGTGCTTGCCGACGGCGTCGTCGCCGCGCAGATGGGACAATGGGCGGCACCTTTCGGCATCACGCTGGTGGCGGACCTCCTGAGCGCGGTCATGGTCGTCATCACGGCGATCACGGGGCTTGCCACCGCGGTCTACGCTCTGGCCGACATCGACGCCGAGAAGGAGCGGCTGGGCTATCACGCGCTCTTCCAGGTGCTGATCGCCGGGGTGACGGGGGCTTTCCTGACGGGCGACCTCTTCAACCTCTACGTCTGGTTCGAGGTCATGCTGATCTCCTCGTTCGGGCTCCTTGTGCTCGGCGGGAGCCGCGAACAGATCGACGGCGGCATCAAGTACGTGGCGCTGAACCTGATCTCGACGATCCTGTTCCTGTCGGGCACCGGCCTTCTCTACGGGATGACCGGGACGCTCAATCTCGCCGATCTGAGCCTTGCCGTGCGCGAGGTCGAGAACCAGGGGCTCCTTACCGTCGTGGCGATGATGTTCATGGTGGCCTTCGGCGTGAAGGCGGCGGTGTTCCCGCTGTTCTTCTGGTTGCCCGCCGCCTACCATACGCCGGCCTTCAGCGTCTCGGCGGTCTTTGCCGGTCTCCTGACCAAGGTGGGCGTCTACGCGCTGATCCGGATGTTCACGCTGGTCTTCACGGGCGACACGGGCTTCACCCACACGATCCTTCTGTGGGTCGCGTGTCTGACGATGGTGGTCGGCGTTCTGGGTGCGGCGGCGCAATCCGACTTCCGCAAGATCCTGAGTTTCCACATCGTGAGCCAGATCGGCTACATGATACTGGGGCTTGCGCTCTTCACGCCGCTCGCGATCGTGGGCGCGGTCTTCTACCTCGTCCACCACATCATCGTGAAGGCGAACCTCTTCTTCGTCTCTGGCGTGGCGCATCGGCTGGCGGGATCAACCGACCTCCGCCGGATCGGGGGTCTCTACAAGTCCTCGCCGCTTCTGGCGGTCCTGTTCCTCGTCCCGGCGTTCTCGCTTGCCGGGTTCCCGCCGCTCTCGGGCTTCTGGGCGAAGTACCTTCTCGTGAAGGCGTCGCTCGACATCGAGGCGTGGTTCGTGGCCTTCGTGGCGCTGGCGGTGGGTCTGCTCACCATCTTCTCCATGACGAAGATCTGGGGCGAGGCGTTCTGGAAGCCCCATCCCGACGCCACCGAGCCGAAGGTCATGGCGCTCGACCGGGCAATCTTCTGGCCCTTGATCCTGCCGATCGCGGGGCTCGCCGCGCTCACCGTGCTGATCGGGCTCAATCCTGAACCGTTCGTGCAGTTCGCCCAGAGGTCGGCGGACCAGCTCTTGAACCCGACCGCCTATGTCACGACCGTTCTTGGAGGCGCACCGTGAGCCTCTTCGCCCTCAACCTCCTTCTGGCCTTCATCTGGCAGGCGCTGACGGCGACATTCACGATCCAGTCGCTCGTCGCGGGTTTCCTTCTCGGCTATGCCGCGCTGTGGATGGCGCAGCCGCTCTTCGGTGACCGCAGCCCGTATTTCCTGCGGATGTGGCGGATCGTCCGGCTGATCGGGTTCTTTCTCTACGAACTCGTCATCTCGTCGATCCGCGTCGCGTGGGACGTGTTGACGCCAACGCAACTGAACCGTCCCGCGATCCTCGAGATGCCGCTCGACGTCGAGAGCGACATCGAGATCCTGCTCGTCACGAACCTGATTTCGCTGACGCCCGGCACGCTCAGCCTCGATGTGACGCCGGACCGAAAGACCCTGATCGTCCATGCGATGTTCGCGGACGATCCCGACGCGCTGGTGGCCGATCTCAAGAACGGAATGGAACGCATGGTTCGGGAGGTGTTCGAGACATGAGCGGAGCGGAATTCCTGTCATGGGCCGTCGACGCCTCCTTCGTGATGGTCCTTCTGTCGATCGGACTGGGCTTCGTCCGGATCGCCATCGGTCCCACACAGGCCGACCGGGTCGTGGCTCTGGACATGATGACGGTGTCGATCGTCGCGTTCTGCGGGCTCTACGCGATCTTCGCCGACGACCCGGTTTTCATCGACGTCGCCATCGTGGTCGCGCTGATCGGCTTTCTGGCGACGGCTGCGCTGGCGCGTTTCGCGGAACGCACGCGGCTTCGCGAAGGGACGCGGGACACGCCGGAGGACACGCGATGATCGCCTGGATTGCCGGGATCGTCTGTCTTCTGGGCGGGGCATTTGCTCTGATCGCCTCGGTTGGCATTCTGCGTCTGCCGGACGTGCTGACCCGGATGCACGCCTCGACGAAGGCCGGTACGCTCGCCTCGGCGCTGATCCTCGTGGCGGCGTCGCTGCATTTCAGCGAGATGCACGTCGCCACGACCGCCACGGCGACGATCCTGTTTCTCATGCTGACCGCACCCATCGCCGCGCACATGCTGGGCAGGTCGGCCGTCAACCGGGAGGACCGGCGACGCGGACAGCCGGAACTGGACGACCCGGGGCCCCGCCCCTAGGGTGGCGCCGCGAAGAGGACGGAGCGGCGCCGTGAGAATAGCGGTCTTCGGAAAGACGGGGCAGGTGGGACGCGCGCTCTCCCGGTTTCCCGACACCTACTGCCTCGGGCGCGAAGAGGTGGACTTCTCCGAGCCGGATGCGGTCCGGCAGGCGGCGCGCATGATCGAGGCCGACGCGATCGTCAACGCCGCCGCCTATACTGCCGTAGACGCGGCGGAAGCCGACGAGAAGACGGCGCATCTGGTGAACTCGGTCTCGCCCGGCGCCCTGGCCGAGATCGCCTCGGAACGCGGTATTCCGTTCCTCCATGTCTCCACCGACTACGTTTTCGACGGGTCGGGCGCCCGGCCCTGGCAGGTCGACGACCCTGCGGCGCCCCTCGGCGTCTACGGCCGCACGAAGTGGGAGGGCGAGGAGGCGGTGCGGGTGGCGAACGGTCCGCACGCGATCCTCCGGACCTCCTGGGTCTTCTCGGCGCACGGCGGGAATTTCGTGAAGACGATGCTCCGCCTCGGCGCCGAGCGCGACATGCTCAGGATCGTGGCCGACCAGATCGGCGGGCCGACGCCGGCGGCGGGTCTCGCCTCGGCACTGATGACGATGGCGCGGGCGCTTGCGAAGGATGCGGGGCTTACCGGAACGTATCACTACGCGGGCGCGCCCTACGTCAGCTGGGCCGATTTCGCCCGTGCGATCTTCGAGGAGGCCGCGTTCGACGTGGTGGTCGAGGACATCCAGACATCGGAGTATCCGACGCCGGCCATCCGCCCGCTGAACTCCCGGCTGGCGTGCAACACGACGTCGGAGACCTTCGGGATCGGCCGGCCCGTCTGGCGCGCCGCGCTGCGCGACGTGATCGCCGAGCTGAAGGCTTAAATCCCGCATTAACCTTCCCGCGCCTAGCCTGCCCCTGGCATGCGAGGGCAGGCGGGCATGGCACGCTTCGGATATCGGGAAACCCTGACGAGCTTCGGATATCCGAACGGTCTTTCGGCGCTTCATGCGAGCGCCACCTTCTCCGGCCCGGTGATCTACGCCGCCACGTTGAGCGGGGGTGGCGTGACGGCATTCGTGCCCGACGGGACCGGCGGGCTCGGCGTCCTGGGTTCGACGGGCTATCCGGACCCGCTCGAGGCCGGCGTGACGCCCGTGATGGCGGAGATCCGCATCGGCGGGGAGACCCAGCTCGCGGTGTCCGGCCTGTCGCAGACCGCGATGGATCTCGATGCCGAGGGCGCGGCGGAGGGGTGGGCTGGCGTGGGCGGCTACGCGGGCACGCTGGGCGCGGTGCGCTTGGTGGGCCAAGGCGGGCGCGACTTCCTCCTGTCCACCGAACCTGACGGCGATCTCGTTTCTCTCGAGCCCGTGGCGGGAGGCCTTGCCCTGCGCGCGACGCTTGCGGGCCTCGGGGCAAGCGGGATCGTGCAGGCGCCGGACGGAGCTGTCTATGCCGTCTCCGGCGCGACCGACAGGATCACACGGCTGACGATCGATGCCTCGGGCGGACTTGCCGCGGGTCAGGTCGCAGGCGCGCTCGACGGGCTGGGCTGGGACGTTCCTTCGGCCATCCGCGCGACCGTCGCGGGAGGTGAGGACTTCCTGGTCGTCGCCGGTGCGGGCTCATCCTCGCTCACCGTGCTTGGTTTCGGCGAGACGGTCTTCGAGATCGCCGACCATATCATCGATGACAGGACCACGCGTTTTGCCGGCGTGACCGCGCTCGACACGGTGAGCGTGAACGGGCGAAGCTTCGTCGCGGCGGGCGGCGGCGACGACGGGGTCACGCTGTTCGAGATGCTGCCGGGGGGACGGCTCGTCCACCTGCAGACCGAGGTCGACACCGTGACGCGCGCACTGTCGAACGTGTCGGCGGTATCGCTTTTCCATGCCTCCGGGCAGGTCCATCTCGTCACGGCAAGCCAGTCCGAGGGTCTGTCGGTCTTTTCCCGTCCGGCCTCCAGCATCGCCGCGCCGCGCATCGCCGGGCACGCGGGCGTTGCGCTGACCGGCGGGGCGGCGGACGACCTGCTTTACGGGGGCGCGGGGGCCGACACGCTTTCGGGCGGCGGGGGGGACGACATCCTGTTCGACGGGGAGGGCGTCGACACGCTTCGGGGAGGCGCAGGCGCCGACATCTTCGTCTTCGCGAGTGACGGCGTCGTCGATCGGGTAGAAGACTTCGAGCCCGGCGTCGACCGGCTGGACCTTTCCGCCTTTCCCGGTCTCTACGCGCTGACGGACCTGGTGATCACGCCCACCACGGAGGGGGCGCGGCTTGCCTATCGCGACGAGGTCATCGAGATCCGGTCGGCCTCGGGCGTACCTCTCGATGCGGTGGATTTCCCTCTCCAGGACGTTCTTGGCGTGACGCGCCCGCCCTACATGCCGATCGGCCGCGACGTCAGCGGGACCGACGGACCCGAGACCCTCTTCGGCGGGACGGGGGACGACCGGCTGAGCGGGCTTGGCGGCGACGACACGCTTTTTGGCCTCGCCGGCGGGGACATGCTGATGGGTGGCAGCGGGGATGATCTGCTGGACGGCGGACCGGGACGCGACATCGGCTCGGGCGGTGTCGGCGCGGACACCGCATCAGGCGGTGCCGGGCCCGATTCCCTGCTCGGCGGACCGGGCCCGGACCGACTCGAGGGCGGTGACGGCGGAGACCTCCTGTCGGGCGGCAGCGGGTCGGACACGCTTCTCGGCGGGGCCGGCAACGACATCCTTCGTGGAGGCTCCGGCGACGATGCGCTTTCCGGCGGCGGCGGCGCCGATCGCCTGTCGGGCGGGGCTGGCATCGACAGGCTGGAAGGCGGTGCGGGGGGCGATATGCTCGATGGCGGGTCGGGAGACGACTTGCTGATCGGCGGCCCCGGTGCGGATGTCTTCGTCTTCCGTCCGGGGGCTGGGCGCGACACCGTGGCAGACTTCGCACCAGGTGACGACCGACTGGATCTGTCCCTGCACGCCGCCGCCACGGATTGGCAGGCGCTCCGGTCCCTCCTGCAGGCTGACTCGGGCGGAACACACATCGGTTTCCGCGGGGACGATGCGGTCTTCCTTGCGGGCATCGGCCCTGGCACGCTGTCGGCCGACGACTTCCTGTTCTAGAGCGCGTCTTTCCACCCTTGTGCGAGATGCTCCCGCTCAGCCCCCGATCATCTCGGCCTGCCGCACGATCACCTCGGCCTGCCGGATCGAGGCGAGATCGACGAGGCGCCCCTTGTAGACGGCGGCGCCCTGCCCGGTGCGCTTGGCCTCCTCCATCGCCGCGAGGATCTCGCGCGCCTCGGTGACGGCGGCCCCGGTGGGCGTGAAGACCTCGTTGGCGAGCGCGACCTGCTTGGGGTGGATCGCCCATTTGCCGACCATCCCCAGCGTTGCCGACCGCAGCGCCTGCGCGCGGAACCCCTCGTCGTCCGAAAAGTCGCCGAAGGGGCCGTCGACCGGCAGGACGCCATGCGTCCGGCAGGCCGCAACGATGGCCGCCTGCGCCCAGTGCCAGGGATCGGCCCAGTACTTCTGGCCGTCGCGGTTCATGTAGTAGCTCTCCTGCGTGCCGCCGATGCCGGTGGTCTGCATCCCCATCGAGGCGGCGAAATCGG
>CAZPOK010000025.1:0-21853 GCA_964587905.1 uncultured Rhodobacterales bacterium
CTCGTCGCATCCGAACTGGGACATGGGCCAGCGGATCACGATCGACAGCGCGAGCTTGTTCAACAAGGCGCTGGAACTTATTGAAACCAGAGAATACTTCGGCATTCCGCCGGCGCGGATCGAGGCGGTGATCCATCCCGAGTCGATCGTGCACGCGCTGGTCGGTTTCCGGGACGGCGCGCTGATGGCGCATCTCGGCCCGCCAGACATGCGTCACGCCATCGGCTACGCGCTGCACTGGCCCGAACGGGGAGACATCCCGGTCGAGCGGCTTGATCTGGCGAAGATCGCGCACCTCACCTTCCGGGCCCCGGACGAGGCGCGCTACCCCGCGCTCCGCCTCGCGCGGGAGGTGATGGAGGCGGGCGGGCTGTCCGGCGCGGTGTTCAACGCGGCGAAGGAACGGGCGCTCGATGCCTTCATCGACGGCGAGATCGGGTTTCTCGAGATGGCCGCCGTCGTCGAGGAGGTTCTCTCGGAATTGACCGGTCGGGGCCACATCAATGTCGAATTCAGCCTTGATAACGTGGTAGCGGTGGACCATCTCGCCAGAGAAGCGGCGGCCGGCGTGATCGCGCAGAGACGACAGGCATAGGGTTTCATGGACATTATCGGACTGATCCCGTCGTTCGGCGGTCTCATCTACACGATCCTCGCATTCGTGGTCGCGCTGTCGGTGATCGTCGCCGTCCACGAATACGGCCACTACATCGTCGGACGCTGGTCGGGCATCAAGGCCGAGGTGTTCTCGATCGGCTTCGGCCCGGTGCTCTGGTCCCGGACGGACAAGCGCGGCACCAAGTGGCAGTTCGCGGCGCTTCCCTTCGGCGGGTACGTCAAGTTTCTGGGCGACGCCTCGGCGACATCGGACCGGCCGGACGATACCGTCATGTCCGGCCTCGACGCGGAGGAGCGCCGGCACACGATGCACGGTGCCCCGCTCTGGGCGCGGGCGGCGACGGTAGCGGCGGGGCCGGTTTTCAACTTCGTCCTCTCGATTGCGGTCTTCGCGGCGGTGATCCTCTATCAGGGCACCGCCAGCGATCCGCTGACCGTGGACCGGATCGAGCCGCTGCCCGCTGAAATGCAGGGGCTGGAGCCGGGCGACGTGATCCTCGCGATCGAAGGGCAGGAGGCACCCGCCATCGACGGCCTGCGCGAGTTCATCGATGCGCTGCCCCAGGAGCCGCTGCTCGACTACACGGTCCTGCGGGACGGGCAGGAGATGAGCGTCTCCGCGCCAAATCCCTATCCGCCGGTCGTCTCCATGGTCACGCCTCAGTCGGCCGCGCTCGATGCCGGGCTGGAGCAGGGGGATGTCATCCTCGCGGTCGGAGGCGATCCGATCTCAACCTTCGACCAGCTTCGCGAGAAGGTCGAGGCCTCGGACGGCGCGGCGCTCGACCTCGACGTCTGGCGCGACGGCGAGGTGCAGCAGATCGACCTCACGCCGCGGCGGATGGATCTGCCGTCCGAGGATGGCGGCTTCGAGACGCGCTGGCTCATCGGCGTCTCCGGCGGTCTCTTCTTCACGCCGGAGACCGAGACGCCCGGGATCGGAGAGGCGCTGAGCTATGGCGCGAGCCAGACGCTGTTCATCGTCCAGTCGTCGCTTTCGGGCCTCTACCACATGGCGGTGGGCGCGATCTCGACCTGCAACCTGCAGGGGCCCATCGGCATCGCCGAGACGTCGGGGGCGGCGGCGAGCCAAGGCTGGATGAGCTTCATCTGGTTCATCGCGGTCCTGTCGACGGCGGTGGGGCTCCTGAACCTGTTTCCGATCCCGGTGCTCGACGGCGGGCACCTCGTGTTCCACGCCTACGAGGCGCTGACCGGGCGGCCGCCGAGCGACCGCGCCCTCAAGATCCTGATGGGAATCGGCCTCGCGCTGATGGCGACGCTCATGGTCTTCGCGGTGTCGAACGACATCCTGTGCCCCTGATCCGTCAGGCTTCCGCCGCATGAGGGCCACATTCCGCCGATAGCCTGTTGGCAGTCAATCAGGGTCGGAGCCATGAACTACATCAACGACGGCATGCGCGGGCTTTCGGTCATCTTGAACCTGAATATCGACCGGCTGCTGATCGTGGCCGTGCTCTGTGCCGCGCTGGCCGCCGGAGCCTACGTCAGCCATCCCTGACCGCCGCGAGGCTTTTGACAACCCGCCGCATTGTCAGTAACCAGACCAAAAGGCGGTTACAGGCGGATCGGGCACAATCATGGATCGCGGGACAGGGGCGGGCCGGACGGCCCATTCGGGGCGGATCGACTCGGCGGCGCGGCTTTTCGCGGCATTCGTCTTGGCGCTCTTCATGGGGGCGCTGCCGGCGGCCGCACAGGACTTCTCGTTCAGCAACGTCAGGATCGAGGGCAACCAGAGGATCGAGCCCGGCACGATCCTGAGCTACGCCGAGATCCCGCGCGGCGAGACCCTCAACGCGGCGGAACTCAACGACGCCTACCAGCGGGTCATCCAGTCGGGACTGTTCGAGACGGTGGAGTTTGCCCCGCAGGGCGGCACGCTGGTGATCCGCGTGGTCGAGCGCCCGACGATCAACGTCATCAACATCGAGGGCAACCGGCGGATCGACGACGAGCAGCTTCTGCCGCTCCTGGAGTCGCGTCCGCGGCAGGTCTTCTCGCCCACCGTGGCCGAGCGCGACGCGGCCGCGATCGCCTCGGCCTACGAGGCGGGGGGCCGGTTCGCCGCGACCGTCACCCCCCGGATCATCCGCCGCTCCGATAACCGCATCGATCTCGTCTTCGAGGTGGCCGAGGGACGGGTCGTGGAGGTCGAGCGGATCTCCTTCGTGGGCAACCGCGCGTTCTCTGACAGCCGGCTGCGCCGCGTGCTCGAGACCAAGCAGGCCGGTTTCCTGCGCCAGATCATCCAACGCGACACCTTCGTGGCCGAGCGGCTCGAGTTAGATCAGCAGCTTCTGCGCGACTTCTACCTCTCGCGCGGCTTCGTCGATTTCCGCATCCTCGACGTGACGACGGAATTCTCGCGCGAGCGGAATGCCACCTTCATCACCTTCACCGTCCAGGAAGGCCCGCGCTACGACTTCGGCGAGATCACCGCGAGCACGGATCTCGGCGGGATCGATCCGCAGGAGTTCCTGCGGGAAAGCCGGATCCGCCAAGGCCAGACCTACACGCCGACGCTGATCGAGAACACGATCACGCGGATGGAGCTTCTGGCGCTCGACAAGGGGTTCGATTTCGTGCGCGTCGAGCCGCAGGTCACCCGCGACGACCGCAATCTCGAACTCGACGTCGATTTCCGCATCACGCGCGGACCCCGCGTCTTCGTGGAGCGGATCGACATCGAGGGCAATCAGACGACGCTCGACCGGGTGATCCGACGCGAGTTCCGGGTGGCCGAAGGCGACCCCTTCAACCCGCGCGAGATCCGCCGGGCGGCCGAACGGATCCGCGCCCTGGGCTTCTTTTCGGACGTGGACGTCCAGACGCGTCCGGGCTCCAGCCAGGAGCAGGTCGTCGTCGACGTGAACGTCGAGGAGCAGCCGACCGGCAGCTTCGGCTTCGGCGGCAGCTTCTCGATCGGGTCAGGCTTCGGCCTCGTCATCACCTTCTCGGAGACGAACTTCCTCGGCCGCGGCCAGACGCTGAGGTTCGACCTCAACACGACTTCCGACAATCGCGAGGCGAGCCTCACCTTCATCGAGCCCGCCTTCCTGGGTCGGGACCTGACGTTCGGCCTCAACGCCTTCCTGAACACGTCCGACAACGACAACTCGAACTTCTCGACCCGCGTGATCGGTGTGCGGCCCTATTTCGAGTTCCCGATCGGAGATGCGAGCCGCCTGCAGGTGCGCTACTCGCTGTCGCAGGACGACATCTTCGACGTCTCCCCCGACTCCTCCCCGATCCTGCAGGCCGAGGAGGGGGACCTCTTCACGAGCGCGCTGGGATATACCTACAGCTACGACACGCGCCGCGTCGGCATCGACCCCAACACCGGCATCCTTCTCAGCTTCGGGCAGGACTTCGCCGGGCTCGGCGGCGACAACCGGTACATCGAGACCACCGCGCGGGCGCTCGCGCAGCGGACCGTCCTCAACGAGGAGGTCACGCTCCGGGCGATCTTCGAGGGCGGCGCGCTGGCGATGATCGACGGCGACAGCCGCGTGACCGACCGCTTCTTCCTGTCGTCAAACCAGCTGCGCGGCTTCGAATTCCGAGGCCTCGGCCCGCGCGACCTCGGCGTGCCGAACGAGGACGCGCTCGGCGGGAACTACTACGCTGTCGCGCGGTTCGAGGCGGACTTCCCGCTCGGCCTGCCCGAGGAATACGGGGTGACCGGCGGCGTGTTCCTCGACGTGGGCTCGCTCTGGGGGCTCGACAACACGGCCGGTGCGGCCGGACCCGTGGACGACAGCGCAAACATCCGCTCGTCCGTCGGCTTCTCGCTGTTCTGGACGACGCCGATCGGGCCGCTCACCTTCAACTTCTCGCGGATCCTCCAGAAGGAAGTCTACGACGAGGAGCAGCTCTTCGATTTCACGATCACGACGCGGTTCTGAGCGATGGTGGCGCGGGGTCTGCTGGCCGCGCTGATCGCCGCCGCTCTCGCCGGGCCGGTCGCGGCGCAGGCGCCGCAGCTGGAGCTTCCGCCGCCGGTGCTGACGATCGACGCGGACCGGTTGATCGCGGAATCGGGCTTCGGGCAACGGCTCTCCGATGCCTTCGAGATGCGGGCCCGCGCGCTCGCCGCCGAGAACCGCGAGATCGAGGCCGAGCTTCTCGCCGAGGAGCGCGAACTGACCGAGCGCCGCCCGGAGCTTCCGCCGGACGAGTTCCGCGCCTTGGCCGACGCCTTCGACCAGAAGGTGCAGCTGCTCAGGGAGCAGCAGGACGAGAAGGAGCGCGAACTCACGCAGTTCCGCGAGGCCGAACGGCAACGGTTCTTTCAGGAGGTGGCGCCGGTCCTGTCGGAGATCGTGCGGGAGCGCCGCGCGCTCGTCATTCTTGACCGCCGCGACGTGTTCCTGTCCGCCGACAGCATTGACATCACCGACGAGGTGATCCTCCGCCTGGACGCGTCGTTGGAGACACCGGCCGAGGACGCGGCACCGGATGCGACGCGGACCGAAGACTAGCGCGCTTGCCAGCGCGAGGGGCGGTTGCTAGTCAGGCCGCGCATCCGAAAGGGCTTTCATGGGCAAGACCGCAGACATCGACCTGATCCAGAAGATCATCCCGCACCGGTATCCGTTCCTGCTCGTGGACCGGGTGGTGGAGATCGAGGGCACCGACCGGGCCGTCGGGATCAAGAACGTCACCGCGAACGAGCCGCAGTTCCAGGGCCATTTTCCGGGCACGCCGGTCTTCCCGGGCGTGTTCATGATCGAGGCGATGGCACAGACGGCGGCGGTGATGGCCGGGGTAGGGCTGGATCTGGCCGACAGGAACATCGGCGTCTATTTCATGGCGGTCGAAGGCGCCAAGTTCCGCCGGATGGTCGGTCCCGGCGACACGCTGCGCATGGAGATCGAGACGAAGCGTGGCGGTGGCAAGGTGTGGAAGTTCGCGGGCCGCGCGACCGTCGAGGGCGAGCTGGCCTGCGAGGCCGAGTTCACCGCGATGATGGACATTCCGAAGGCCTGACGCGTGAGCATCGATCCGACCGCGACCATTCACCCCAGCGCCGTCGTCGAGGCGGGCGCCACGATACACCAGGGCGCCGTCGTGGGCGCGTTCAGCCTGATCGGTCCGCGTGCCGTGCTCGGCGCGGGCGTCGAGATCCGCAGCCACGCCGTCGTCACCGGACGAACGGAGATCGGCGAGGGCACGATCGTCTTTCCCGGCGCGGTGATCGGCGAGGTGCCGCAGGACCTCAAGTACAAGGGCGAGGACACGCGCCTCGTCATCGGACGGCGCAACCGCATCCGCGAACACGTGACGATGAATCTCGGCACCGAAGGGGGCGGCGGCGTCACGCGCGTGGGCGACGACTGTCTTTTCATGGCGGGGTGCCACATCGCGCATGACGCGCAGATCGGCGACCGGGTGATCGTGGTGAACTCGGCGGCCGTGGCCGGACATTGCGTCATCGAGGACGACGTGATCATCGGCGGCCTCTCGGGTGTTCACCAGTTCGTCCGGATCGGGCGCGGCGCGATCGTCGGCGCGGTGACGATGGTGACGAACGACGTCATTCCCTACGGCCTCGTCCAGGCGCCGCGAGGCCATCTCGACGGGCTGAACCTCGTGGGGCTGAAGCGCAAGGGCGTCTCGCGCGCCGACATCACCGCGCTCAGGGCGGCCTACCAGATGCTGGCACAGGGCGAAGGCACCTTTCAGGAGCGCACGCGTCGGCTCGGCGACGAGACCGAAAGCGCCTATGTCCGCGACATCGTCGATTTCGTGCTGGGAGCGTCCGACCGGTCGTTCCTGACGCCGGGCTGACGCGGTGCTGGCGCTTGTCGCGGGGCAGGGCGCGCTGCCGGGGCTGATCCTGCGGAGCCGTCCCGCCGTGCTTGTCTGCGAGCTCGAGGGCTTCACGTCCGACCTTGCGAAGGATCCCGTCGTCTTTCGGATCGAACGGCTGGGCAGCTTCCTCGAGGATCTGAAGGAGCGCGGCGTGACGGAGGTCTGTTTCGCGGGCCGCGTCGGGCGGCCCGCGCTCGATCCCTCGGCCATCGATGCCGCGACGATGCCGCTCGTGCCGCGGATGATGCAGGCGCTTCAGGCCGGCGACGACGGCGCGCTGCGTCTGGTCTGCGACATCTTTGAGGAGGCGGGCGTCACGGTACGCGCCGCGCACGAGATCCTGCCCGATCTCCTGCCGCCCGAGGGCGTGCTCACCCGCAAGGGTCCCGGGCGGGAGAGCGACCGGGACGTGGCGCGTGCGGTCGCGGCCCATGCCGCGCTGGGGGCGGCGGACATCGGGCAGGCGGTCGTCGTGGCCGGCGGGCAGGTGATCGCGGTCGAGGCGATGCCGGGGACGGACTGGATGCTCGCCTCGCTTCTGGAGCGCGAGACGGTCTTCGCGCCGACGGGCGGCCTCCTCGACGATCCGCTGGGCTTCGCCGCCGACGTCTTCGGCGGTCCGGCGCAGACGCCCCGAAAGCGGCGCGATCCGGCCTTGTCGAAGGGCGGGCTGCTCTACAAGGCGCCGAAACCCGGGCAGGACCGCCGCGTCGATCTGCCGGCCATCGGACCGGACACGGTGCGCGGCGCGGCGGCGGCGGATCTCGACGGGATCGTGATCGAGGCGGGCGGCGTGATGGTGCTCGACCGCGAGGCGACCGTGTCGGCCGCCGACGCGGCGGGGCTGTTCCTCTGGGCGAGACCCTTGTGAAGGTGTTCCTGATCGCCGGGGAGGCGTCGGGCGACGCTCTGGGCGGCGCGCTCATGCGCGGTCTGAAGGCGCTCGACCCGGAGGCGACCTTCGACGGCATCGGCGGCGCGCGGATGCAGGCCGAGGGGCTGATGAGCCGGTTTCCGATGGACGAGTTGTCGGTCATGGGCATCGCCGAGGTGCTGCCGCGCTACGCCCAGCTGATGCGCCGGATCAAGGAGACGGCGGCGGCGGTGGTCGAGACGAGGCCCGATGTGCTTGTCACCATCGACAGCCCCGATTTCGTCTTTCGCGTCGCCCGGCGGGTGAAGGCGGTGTCGGATGTGCGGGTGGTCCACTACGTCGCGCCCACGGTCTGGGCCTGGCGGCCGGGGCGGGCGCGGAAGATGGCCGAGTTCGTCGATCAGGTGCTCACGCTCTTCCCCTTCGAGCCGCGCTATTTCAACGCGGTGGGCGTGCGCGCCGACTTCGTCGGCCACCCCGTGGTGGCCGAACCCGTCGCGACGGACGCCGAGGCCCGCGCGTTCCGCGACCGGCACGGCTTCGGCGCGGCGCCGCTTCTGCTGGTGCTCCCCGGCTCGCGCCGGGGCGAGATCGCCCGGCTCGCGCCGATCTTCGGCGAGACGCTGGCCCGGGTGACGCAGGCGCGGCCTGAGCTTCGCGTGGCCGTGCCCGCCGCCCCCGGCGTGGCCGAGGTGGTGCGCGAGCAGACCGCGCGGTGGCCATGCGCACCGGTGATCCTCGATCCGGCCGAGGATGCCGACGGATCTCGGAAACGCGCCGTCTTCCGGGCCGCCGACGCGGCGCTCGCGGCCTCCGGGACCGTGTCGCTCGAACTGGCGGCGGCGGGCACGCCGATGGCGATCGCCTACGACATGGCGTGGCTGTCGCGCCAGATCATCGGGCGGATGCTGCTCGTCGACACGGTGACGCTCGTGAACCTCGTCTCCGAAACCCGGGCCGTGCCCGAGTTTCTCGGTGAGGCCTGCCGCCCGGGCACCATCGCGCCGGCGCTTCTGAGGCTGCTGGACGAGCCCGGCGCGCAGGCCGAAGCGCTCGAGATCACGATGGAGCGGCTCGGCAGGGGCGGCGAGGCGCCGGGGCTGCGCGCGGCGCGGGCGGTGCTCGACGGCATGGGCCAAGGCCGCCCGGAGGACTGAAAAACTCCGCCCCCGGACGGGACCCGCGCACGCGCGGACAGGTTGAGGTTGCCGAGGCCCGGGCGTAGCACGCCTCGTGCAAGGAGGATGACATGAAGACACGCAGATTCGGACGCACCGGCCGCGAGGTTTCGGAAATCGGCTTCGGCGCCTGGGCCATCGGCGGCTCATGGGGCGACGTCGGCCACGAGGATGCCAAGGCCACCGTTCACGCCGCGCTCGACGCGGGCGTCACCTTTCTCGACACCGCCGACGTCTACGGCGACGGGCGCTCGGAACGCATCATCGCCGAGGTTCTGGAGGAGCGGGCCGGCGCGCGGCCCTTCGTGGCGACGAAGGTGGGACGGAGGCTCGACCCGCACGAGGCCGATGGATACACGGCCGCCAACCTCGAAGCCTTCGTCGACCGGAATCTCGCGAACCTCGGCACGGACCGGCTCGACCTCGTGCAGCTGCACTGCCCGCCGACCGAGGTCTACTACCGGCCCGAGGTCTTCGGCGCGCTCGACGACCTGAAGGCGAAGGGCAAGATCGCCGATTACGGGGTTTCGGTGGAGAAGGTCGAGGAGGCGCTGAAGGCCATCGCCTTTCCCGGCGTCGTCTCGGTCCAGATCATCTACAACATCTTCCGTCAGCGCCCGGCCGAGCTGTTCTTCCGCGAGGCGAAGGCGCGCGACGTGGCGGTGATCGTCCGGGTGCCGCTGGCCTCGGGGCTGCTCACCGGCAAGATGACGCGCGAGACGCGCTTCGATCCCGAGGACCACCGCAATTTCAACAGGCAGGGCGCCGCCTTCGACGTGGGAGAGACCTTCGCCGGCGTGCCCTACGAGGCGGCGCTCGACGCGGTGGAGGAACTGCGCGGGCTGGTGCCCGAGGGCGTGCCCATGGCCGCCTTCGCGCTCCGCTGGATCCTGATGGACGACGCGGTGTCGGTCGTCATCCCGGGCGCACGACGCCCCGAGCAGGCCCGGGCCAACGCGGCGGCCGATGACGTGGCGCCGATCGCCGAGGACACGATGGCTGCGGTGCGGGAGATCTACGAGCGCCGCATCGCGCCGCACGTGCACCAGAGGTGGTGAGGCGACCGGCCGGAGACGGCAGAACCGGACGGCCCGGCCGGGTCACGCGGGATCGCGCGTCCGCCAGAACGGCCGGCGCGACGCGGGCTCTTCGCCGGTGAAGAGGTCTCTTGCCCGCTCGCTTCTCAGACGGCGGCCGCGATCGGCGTAGAAGCCGGTGTCGATCGAGCCGTCATGGCGGCGGCGGATGCGGGCGTCGTGGATCTGGGTCATGGCATCGGGTCTCCTCGCTGGCGGTCTGCGTCCGTGATGGAAAGAGAGTGCCAGTGTCGCGCCCGTGCCGCTTGAAGACAGCCTTTAGAAAGCCTTCGGAAATGCCGGATTTGTCTAAAGGACGCTTTGGGTTACCAAGGACCAAGGGAACCGGAAGGCCTCCAGGCGATGGAATACCGTTTCGCAGGCTGCACGCTCGACACCGCACGGCACAGGCTTGTGCGTGGTCGCGACGCGGTGCACGTCGAGCCGCAGGTCTTTGCCCTGCTGACGTTGCTCGTCGAGCGGCAGGGCGATGTGGTGTCGAGAGACGACATCATCGAGACGGTCTGGAACGGACGTATCGTGTCGGACGCGACGATCGCGGCGCGGATCAGCGCGGCCCGCGCGGCCGTCGGGGACGACGGCAGGACGCAGTCCGTCATCCGCACCGTTCAGCGGGTCGGACTGCAACTCGTCGCGCCGGTCGAGGTGGTGACGGGTGCCGTGGCCGCGCGAGACGCACCGCCCGGAGCCGGGCGGCAGAAGATCCGCTATGCGACCTCGCGGGACGGCGCGCGGATCGCCTGGGCGGTCTCGGGCGCGGGTCCGCCGGTGTTCCGGGCCGGTCATCACGTCACGCATCTCGAGCGCGACTGGAACAGCACATTGTGGCGTCCCGAATTCGACAGGCTGGGCGCGGACCACACGCTCGTGCGCTACGACATTCGCGGCTCCGGCCTGTCGGACGCGCTGACGCCGGGGTCCGGGATCGAGGCGCATGTCGAGGATATGTCGGCCGTCATCGAGGCCGCCGGGCTGGATCGCTTCGGCATGATCACGACCCTGCAGAACACGGCGGTGTCGATCCGCTATGTCGCCGAGAACCCGGGACGCGTGACCCGGCTCGTGGTGCAATGCGGCTACGTGCGCGGTCGCGCCACCCGCGAGTCGGCGCCCGCAGATCAGGACGCCGATCCGAGCATCGCGCTGCTGAAGGAGGGATGGGGCGATCCCGCGAACGGCTACATGCGCGCCTGGCTGTCGATGTTCCTGCCGGACGCGACACGCGACGAGGTGACGGAATTCATCGACCTCATCGGTGCGGCGAGCCGGCCCGAGGACATCGCCGAGCAGCGCCGCGTGGTGGACCGGCTGGATGCCGACGCGTATCTCTCCCGCGTCGACATCCCGACGCTTGTGATCCACCCCAGGAACTGCGCGCCGCATCCGTTGTCCGAGGGCCAGCGGATCGCGCGTGGCATCCCGGGCGCCGAACTCATGGTGATCGAGGGAGCGAACGTCATCTGCATGCCGTCCGATCCGGCATGGGAAGACCAAATGTCCGCGACGCTGGGATTTCTGTAAGCGCCCGCCCATCACCCGTCACGCTACGGCTTGACTGCTTGGCAAAGTTCCAGGGCATGAGGTCGTCGATGCCGCTCTGCATGAGCTGATCGAGGATCTTGCGGAGCGTGGAGGTGATATACGCTTGGGGTTCACGCCGTTCAGCTTGCATGTGCCAATGAGCGAGCCGATGCGCGCCCACGTCCTGGCCTCGTGATCCGAGCCGGCGTATTGCGTTTTCGACCCCGTTTGTGTCCATCTCGGGCGGCCGTCGGACAGGAACCGGATGAGCCCGTCCCACCGCTTCAAGAACATGGAGGATAGGATGGGAGTGTTTGCTGCACTGGACGTGTCGCAAAAGAAGACGGCGATCTGCGTCGTAGATCAGTCATCCGTCATCGCCTCGAGATGTCGGGTTGACATTCTCTGGTCGAGGTCGGTCGATGTCGCGATCTGCTGGCCATGCGTCACGGGGGACGGCGACGAAACGGCCTCGGGGCAGGGGTGGTGGGCTGCACGATCTCTTCGTGGCCGATGCGGCGGGGAACGGCGCGGACACCCGGGCCGCGGGCGAGGCCCGCGAAAGACCCGTGCCCGGGGTCGTCCTGGTGCGTGTCGCCGAACACCAGGGTCGTCGTGTCGCGTTTGGCCACGACGTCGACCACCCGCAGGTCCGACAGATCCTCCCGCTCGAAGAGATGCCGCGCGAGCGGATTTATGAAGTGGGTCTCGATCCGGTTTCCGATGCCCCGGCCGCCGTCGAAGTAGTCGTGGATGCAGAGCATCCTGAGCTTGGCGCGGGCCTCCTCGCCGATCGCGATCCGGGTGCCGTGGCGGCGGCGGATGGTATCGAGGACGCGGTCGAGGATCGCGCCGAAGATCAGCGAGGCGCTCGCGGGAGATAGGAAGTCGAAGACTACGATGTTCTGACCGATCCGGCTCACGAGTTCGGGACGCCTCAGCTTGGTCTGGAAGTAGTCGTGGACGGCGGCGGTGACCTTGGCGTGAAGCTCGTCGTGGCTGTCCGAGGGCAGGACGCTCAGGCCCATGTTTGTCGTGCTCGCCCCCTGGGCGACGCCGATGTTGGAGGTGAATACGATCAGCGCCTGCGCGAAGTAGGCTGTGGCGCCGCGGGCGTCCGTCAGCCGGCCCTCGTCGAGGATCTGCAGGAACATGTCGAGAATCCGTGGGTGGGCCTTCTCGATCTCGTCGAAGAGGAACACGCTGAATGGCCGGCGGTGGGCCGCGTTGACGAGCTCGCCGCCGCGCTCGTGTCCCGGGTGCCCCGGCGGCGCGCCGATCAGGCGCGAGACCGACGCCTCTTCCATGAACTCGGACATGTCGAAGCGCTGGCAGGCCGCCTCGTCACCGAAAAGAAGCTCCGTGACGGCTTTCGCCAACTCGGTCTTTCCGACGCCCGTCGGTCCTGCGAAGAACAGAACCCCGCGCGGTTTCTGGTGCCGGGGTCCCGACTGGGAGCCCGAAAGCCCCATGATCGACCGTGCGAGGATGTCGAGCGTCTTCTCGATGGCGTGCGGCTGTCCCTTGATCCGGGCTTCCAGCAGCGTCCGCGCCTGTTTCACCCGCGCGAACAGCACCGGTGAGGCCCATGGATTGCGCCTCGAACCCGTCCGGTGGATCCGGATCGCGTCCGGGATGAGACCGAGATCCAGACCTTCGTCGGTCGCGATGCGGGCGATCGCGCGCATGGCGGCGAGCGTCTCGCCTTCGCATTCGAGCGCGAACTGCTGGAGCGCCTGCTTGCGCTCTGCCGGAGTGAGGCTGGTGCCCCAGCCGAAATCCTCCATCAGCCGGTGCGCGAAGGCGAACCGGTCCTCGAGAGCCGGGTGCTCGACGACGATTTCGCGTAGCTGGTCGTTTCCGACGACGAACCAGTCCGGCAGGTCCGCGGGGTGGTCGACGATCCAGATCGTCGGGCTCCGGCGCCCGGTCTCCGCGCTGCCCGAGAGAGAGCGCGAGGCCTTGTCGATCCTGACGAAGAAGTCCTCGAGCTCCTGCGGGGAGCCGCCGTGCAGATGCGTGGCGTAGTCGAGGACGAGAGCGACGGGTGGCCGCGCACTGCCCGTGACCTCGAGGACGACATCGGCGAGGGCAGGCAGAGAGACCGGCTTGGCGCCGAGATCCAGGTCCTTGCCGGCAAGCCCCTCCTCGCCGGCCGGTCGCCCGTCCCTGGCGGGACGGAAGCCGTCGGCCGGATCGTAGACGAGGACGGTCCCGACCCCCCGCTTGCGAAGCACGATGCCGAGCGTGTCGACGAGAGGAAGGAAGCGGAGCCCGTTTTTGTCCGCCGACGGATAGAGATCCCGGACATTGCCCGACAGAACGACGTGCTCGGCGTAGGCGAGTGCGGCGGAGAAGTCCTCGAGCCACGCCGGCCAAGCCTCGGGTCGGTCGCTTCGCTCGCCCGTGCCGGCCTCAGAGGAGCGCGAAACGCCGGTGGCAAGTACTCTCGGCCGCGTTGTGCCCGATGACATGGCTGTGCCTCGACGTTATCTCAGATCTTTCGAGGGAATATCGTTGCCGCTGAGTGCGCGAGTTTGACGGGACTGGGCTCAATTCATGGCATTTATGCAATGTTGCCCGGCCTGGTCCCGGTCGAGGCACCGCGAACTTAGGAGGACTTTCCGCGAGCGCGCCGCCGCAATCGCAACGAGCGGCATGGTGTCGGGCTCCCAATGTGGTGAGGTGGCGGAACAGTGCGGTCGGCAACCGCTCCAGGACGTCACTGAAAACGCGTCGCCTGGAGGCTGCTTTCAAGTTTGCGTGGGCGCCCTCTGCGGCTGCGCTACTGTCACGGGCGTCTCCCCGTCGCCCGGAAGGGGCGGCGGAGCGAGCGACGGGAAGGAGTCTACCATGCGGTTCTGGACGACGATCGGCCTCATTCTCATGCTGTCCGCTGTGGGGCTGACCTATGAAATCGCTGCCGGCCGGGTGCTCGCACCTTTCTTCGGCACCTCGCTCGTCACATGGACGGCCGTCATCGCGACCGTGCTTGCCGGCTTCTCGGTCGGCAGCGCGCTCGGAGGCCTCTTGGCGGAACGCGATCGACGCGGCGCGTTCGCCGGCGTGCGCGCGGCGCTCGTCGGGACGGCGGCGCTGGCGGCGCTGTCACCGACGATCCTCGGCTTTCTCTATGCTTCGGGCGCTCGGGGAACGGGAGGGATGCTGCTCAGCGTCGTCGTGGCCTTCTTCCCGGCCTCGGTGCTCGTCAGCACGCCTTCTCCCTTCCTGGCGAAGCTGGCGGTCGAGGCGCGGCCGGGCCGGGAAGGATCGTCGCTGGGCTTCGTTCTCGCGGCGGGGTCGGTCGGGGCGATCTTCGGCGCGATCCTCGCCGGCTTCGTCGCCCTGCCGCTCGTCGGCTCTGCGGCGACGTTCGCGGGATGTGGTGCCGCCGCCCTCCTGTGCGCGCTCCTGGTGCGGGACCGCGCGACCGGCGATGATGGTGAGGGTGAGCAGGCGGACGGTCGTTCGACGGAGCCCGGATCCGTTGCGATGTTCGCCGCCGCCGCGCTCCTGGTCGCGGCGAGCATGGCCGGTGGTCAGGCATGCCGCTACGAGTCCGGGCTCTCGTGCATCGACGTCGTGCGGACTGGCGGGGAAATTCACCTCTATTCCGATCGCACCCAGCAGGCGGCGGAGCGGGTCGTCCGCGGCGAAGAACGAACCGGGGCGTCCGACCGGCTCGTGCTGGACTACACGCAATGGCTTTGGGCGCGCATGGACCGAGACCTCGGCGCGTCGCCCACGGTGCTGTTCGTCGGTGGAGGCGGCTACACGCTGCCCACCATGCTGCTCGCTTCTCGTCCGAAGGCACATGCGGTGGCGGTCGAGATCGACCCGCTGGTGACGCAAGTGGTGCGCCGGCACCTGCCGTGGGCTGGCGCGATGATCGATCAGGCGGGTTACGATGCGGACATGGAAAACCTACGGGAACCCGCGGGGACGCGTCGGCTCGGCATCGTCCATGCCGATGGACGCGTCTACCTGAACGAGACGGGTCGCCGCTTCGATGCCGCCGTGGTGGATGCGTTCTCCTCGGGCTCGGTGCCGGCCCACCTGGCCACGCGCGAGGCCTATGAGCGTCTGCAGAGCATCGTTCAAGGTCCGGTCTACGTGAACCTGATCGATGTGCCCGATGGTCCGCTCGCGCGCGGTGTCCACGCGATCCTGAGCAATCTCTACCCGCACGTCGAGGCGGCGCAGGGCGCGGTCAGTGACCGCGGTCGCGCCAACATCGTCCTTGCGGCCGCGCACAGGCCGCTCGCCGGTCTGACTGCGTTGCCCGAGGGATACGAGGCCGTCGAGATCACATCCGGGTACGCGTTTACGGACGATCGCGGGTGGGTCGGGCATCGATAGGGTCGCGAATTACCCGGAGATGCCAAGAGCGGCGCAAAGCCGCCTCTTCGAAAAACGGGTGAATGTCCGACGCCCGGTCCAGCGTGGACGCCCGATACGATCGTCGCAGAGGATGCCGTCGCCCGGCCGGCCTTCCTGAAGCCGCAGGGCCAAGTCGATGCACAGATCCTTGACGGCCGCGGCAGTTGCTCGTTCGGAAGTCCTGAGGTTCAATGGGTCATATGGTGAGGCCCGGTTTTTGATCGGCAGCGTCACGGCGCCGGCAGGTTCTCCCGCAGGATGAGTTGCAGGCGGATGGTCGCGGGCGGGCGCGCCTCGCCGCGGATGTCCGCCGCAAGCCGGTCGAGCGCCTCGCGGGCCTCCGCCCGCGCATGCTGATCGATCACTGCGTCGAGCGTCCCGTCGAGCAGAAGCGCGGTCTTCTCCGGCGTGGCGTCATGGGCCACGAACACCACCTCGCGCGCGCGACCCGCGGACTGCAACGCTTGCGCGATCCCCACGGTCGCGCCACCGGCGTTGTAGATCGCTGCGAGGTCTGGATTCTGGGAGAGGAGAGTCCGCGTCTCTTCCTCGGCCCGCGCGCGGTCCTCGCGGCTCTCGCGGAGTTCCAGGATCTCAAGGTCCGGAAAATCCTCCGCCAGCACCTGCCGAAATCCCATTTCCCGCTCCTGGTGGCCGCGATAGGCGAGTGTCCCGGCGCACAGCGCCACCTTCCCGGTTGCGCCCGGCCCGAGAAACCGCCCAATGAGCAGCCCCGCGAGACGCCCCGCCTGCCCGTTGTCGATCCCCACGTAGTTCGCCCGGGGCGCGCCCGGGATGTCGGAGGCCAGCGTCACCACCTGCACCCCGGCGGCCGCAAGGCGCCGGAGCGCCTCGCGCACCCGGGGATGATCCACAGCGACGACGGCAACGCCCTCGACACGGCCCTCCAACGCGAGCAGGCGCTCGGACAGATCCGCGCCGTCGAGGCTCGCCGACCGCTCGATCCTCAGCGAGACTGCGTCCCGGCGAGAGGCTTCTTCTGCGAGCAGGCCGGCGAGTTCGTCGATGAAGGCATTCGTCCCCGCGGGCAGGAGCGCGGCCAGCCGCACGGGACGCGCAGCCGCGGCGGCCTCGTCGTCCTGGATGTAGCCGATCTGCCGCGCTGCGGTCATGACACGCGCGCGCATCCGTGCCGACACGCCGGACCGGTCGTGGAGGACCCGGTCTACGGTTGCCGGCGACACGCCGGCCTCTTTCGCCACGTCCGTCAGCTTCGGCAACATCATCGGCGCTCCTGATAGGAATCGAGGTAATTCCGGAGCGACAGGGAAGTCAAGGATGCTGTCAACACACTGGAAAAAATATACTTTGTGAAGATGGTGTCACCAATACCTCAATTCACCTCAAAAATTGATCGTTGACTTGCGCGGGCGACTCGGGCCGTTTTCAGTGGCGAGTTCGCAGGCGAAGGGAGGTGCCGGCAAGATGACTCTGGCGGAGACAGAACGCCGACAGCGCGATTACAGCCTGACAGGGCCGGGGGCGCGGCACGCGATCGAGACCGGGCTCGCCTCCGCGGAATGGTACCATTCCGACATCCCGCGCAAGACGATGAAGGAGCTGATGCGGCGCACCGACGGGCCGGCCACACGCGACACGATCATCTGGTTCGGTCTGCTCGTCCTCACCGCCGCCGGCGGCATCGCGACCTGGGGAACGTGGTGGACGGTTCCGTTCTGGGCCGTCTACGGCGTGCTCTACGGCTCGGCCTGCGACTCCCGCTGGCACGAATGCGGGCACGGGACGGCCTTCCGAACCGACTGGAAGAACGACGCGGTCTACCTGATCGCCAGCTTCATGGTCATGCGCAACCCGGTGAGCTGGCGCTGGAGCCACGCGCGCCACCACACCGACACGATCATCGTCGGCCGCGATCCCGAGATCACCGTGATGCGCCCGCCGAACGTGCCGCGCAAGCTGCTCTACTTTGTCGGCATACCCGACGTCTTCCAGCATTTCTGGATCCTCCTGCGCAACGCCGCCGGTCACTTCTCCGCCGACGAGCGCGACTACATCCCCGACGACGAACTGCCGAAGGCCACGGCCTGGGCACGGCGCTTCGTGGCCATCCATGTCCTTGCCGTCGCGCTGGCGTTCGCCACCTGGTCGCTCCTGCCGGTCATGTTGATCGGGGGGCCTCGCATCTACGGGACGTGGCACATGGTGATGACCGGGCTCCTGCAGCACGGGGGACTGGCCGAGGACGTGCTGGACCACCGCCTGAATTCCCGCACCGTGCTGATGAACCCGGTCAGCCGCTGGATCTACTGGAACATGAACTACCACGTGGAGCATCACATGTTCCCGATGGTGCCCTATCACGCGCTGCCCGGGCTCCACGACCTCATCAAGGACGACCTGCCGCCCGCGAACACCTCCATCCTCGATGGCTATCGCGAAATGATCCCGGCGCTGATCCGGCAGGAGCGCGAACCGGACTACTACATCCGCAAGGACCTGCCGCCCGTCGCGCGGCCCTACCGGGCGGAATTCCACGCGCTCGATGTCGCGGGGCACTGAAGGAATTGCAGGAGAGACAAGGGGGAGACAGGATGGCCGACTGGGTCGATGTCTGCGCGTTGGACGGGATCGAGGAGGAGGACGTGGTCCGTTTCGACCACGGCGAGCGGACCTTCGCCGTCTACCGCGACCTCGACGGCGGGGTCTGGTGCACCGACGGGCTCTGCACACACGAGCAGGTGCATCTGGCCGACGGTCTGGTGATGGACGACACGATCGAATGTCCCAAGCACAACGGGCGTTTCGACTACAAGACGGGCGCGGCACTCAGGGGTCCGGTCTGCGTGGCGCTGGCGACCTACCCCGCCCGGGTGGAGAACGGCCGCGTCCAGGTGCGGGTATGACGCCGAGGCCGGCGGTTCCGGGGCTTCGGGCGCGAGAGGGGGTCGTGGGATGAGGGTGGGGCTTGCGGGCATGGTCGTCCTCGTGACTGGCGCCGCACGCGGCATTGGCGCGGCCATCGCTCGGCAAGCGGCCGAGGCCGGGGCCGAGGCGCTCGTTCTCGTCGACCGGGACCCGGTCGGGCTCGACCTGCCCTGCCAGACGGAAGAGGTGATCGCCGACCTCGGAGACCCCGGTGCGCCCGGGACGGCGATCAGAGCCGCGCGCGACCGCTTCAGCCGGATCGACGGCCTCGTCAACGCCGCGGGCCTGACGACCCGAGGCGCCTTCGACGACGCCACGACCGATCTCTGGGACATGCTTTTCGCGGTGAACGCGCGCGCGCCCTTCTTCCTGATGGCGGGCGCCATCGCGGACATGACGGCGCGCGGGGCGCCCGGGTCGATCGTCAACATCCAGTCGATGAATGCCCATTGCGGGGCGTCCGACCTCGCCGTTTATTCCGCCACGAAGGGCGCGCTTCAGACACTGACGAAGAACGCGGCGAACACGTATCTCGCCGACCGTATTCGTGTGAACGGGATCAATCTGGGCTGGGTGGATACCGAGACCGAACGGCAGCTCCATGCCGTCACGCCGGGGCGCGGGCCGGATTGGCTGGACGCGCAGGCGGCGCGGCAGCCGCTCGGCCGCCTCCTGAGCGAGGAGGACTGCGCGCGGCACGCCGTCTGGCTGCTGAGCCCGGCCTCGAAGCCGATGACGGGCGTGAACCTCGATCTCGAGCAGACGGTCACCGGGGCGCCATGAGTGCGACCCTGTCAGCCCGGCGGCGGCGCGGTGCTGTCACGCAGGACGAGTTCCACGCCGAGGATTTCGTCGAGCCCATCGCGGTCCGGTGTTCCCGCCCCGAGACGCCTGCGCAGCGCCTGCGCCGCCTCCCGGCCCAGACGGTGCCTGTCCTGGCGGATCGTCGTCAGCGCGGGCACGTAGTAATCCGACATATCGATGTCGTCGAAACCGATGACCGACATGTCTCCCGGCACAGAAAGACCGTGCGCCGAAAGCCCCGCGATGAGACCGAAGGCCACCATGTCCGCCGCGCAGAACACCGCCGTGGGCCGGTCCTCCATCGCGAGGATCAGTTCCGCCGCGTGCTGCCCGGATTCCAGGGAGAAATCGCCCCGGATGATCCACTCGTCGCGCGCCCCGAGCCCGAGCCGCGCGCGCTCCTCCAGCATCCCCTCGCGGCGAGCGGCGGTCAGCACGTTTCCCTCGGGTCCGGTGACATGGGAGATGCGCTGGTGGCCAAGCTCGTGAAGATGCCTGATGGCGAGCCGCGCGCCCTCGGCGTTGTCGGACCGGATCACGGGAAAGTCGTAGCCCTCGACCCATTCGCAGAGAAACACGATCCGCCCCCCCACGCCCAGTTCGACACAGGCGTCGAGCGCGGCCCTGTCGAGGCCGCCGTCGAGCGAGATCACGCCATCTATGCGTCCGTCGAGGAAGTACCCCTCCAGTTCACCGTCGGCGAGCGGCCGGCTCTCGGTGTCGGCGATGAGCACCGCGTATTCGCCGTCGCCGAAACCGTCGGAAATGCCGGCGAGGATGCGCGAGTAGAACGGCTTGCCGAGATTGGGCACGAGGACGAGGATCGCGCCGGCCCGTTTCATCCGCAGGTTGCGCGCCGCCTGGTTCACCCGGTAGCCTGTGGCGCGGATCGCGTCCAGAACCATGGCGCGGGTCTGCTCGGACAGCAGGTCGGGATTGCTGAGCGCCCGGCTGACGGTCGCCGTGGAGACGCCGGCAGCGCGCGCGACGTCCTGGATGGTGGCCGACTTGTGGGCCAGCCGCTTTCTCATCGGACCCATCACGGAGGGCTTGACTCGACTCGTTTCATGCTCCGAGTATGTAATCGATTTCATATCGGTGGAAGAAGTTTTTCCGCCCTTATGAAAACGATTACAGGCGTGGTGAACACGCGAAGGGAGGAAAGTCTTGGGGAATCTGCGGCGATCCGGGGAGAGCGGCTGATGCCGGGCGTGTCGTTCGATTTCGAAAGCGCGCGGGTTGTCGTGATCGGCGCGAGCCGTGGCGGTATCGGCGCCGCCATCGCGCGCGGGTTCGGGAAAGCGGGCGCCAGGGTGCACATCACCGGCGCCGAACCCGAGCCGATGCCCGAGGACGCCGCGCGCTTCGCCTATACGCAGATGGACGTGACGGACAGCCAGGCCGTGCGCGACTACGCCTCGGATCACGGATCGGTGGACGTGCTGATAAACTGCGCCGCCATCACCAGGCGCGGCGAGGAGATGGCGCCGGATTTCTTTTCTCACGTGCTCGACGTGAACCTCACCGGCTCATTCCGCTGTGCCGAGGCGATGCACCCGGCCCTCAAGGCGGCCGGCGGCAGCGTCATAAACATCGCTTCCATGTATGCCCGCTTCGGCTCTCCCCGGAACCCGGCCTACGGCGCCTCGAAGGCGGGCGTGGAGCAGCTTACCAAGTCGCTCGCCATCGCCTGGGCGCCGGACGGCATCCGCGTGAACGCGGTCGCGCCCGGCTTCATCGTGTCCGAGCAGTCGGCACGCGCGCGGCAGGACCCGGCCTTCGTCGCGGGCGTGGAGGCGCGCACACCCGCCGGCCGCTGGGGGGAGCCGGGCGACATTGCCGGCGCGGTGATGTTTCTCGCCTCGCCCGCCGCCGCCTTCATGACGGGCGCATGCCTGCCGGTGGACGGTGGATACTCGGTTGTCTGAACGGGAGGAGACATGACGGATTTCGCATCCATCACGACCGCAGTGATCGGTACCGGCTTCATCGGCGGCGTCCACGTGCAGATGCTCCGACGCCTCGGCGTGCGGGTGAAGGGCGTTCTCGGCTCCTCGCCCGAGAGGGGCGCGGCGCGCGCGGCGGAGATGGGCGTCGGCCACGCCTATGCGTCTCTCGACGATCTGCTGGCCGACGATGCGGTGGACGTGGTGCATGTCACCACGCCCAATCACGCGCATTTCGAACAGGTGAAGGCGATCCTCCACGCGGGCAAGCACGTCGTCTGCGAGAAGCCGCTCGCCATGACCTCCGAGCAATCGGCGGAAATGGTCGGCGTCGCGAAGGCGTCGGGGAGGGTCGCCGCGGTCTGCTACAACATCCGCTTCTATCCGCTGAACCAGCAGGCGCACGCAATGGTGGCGAGCGGCGAGCTGGGCGATATCCGGTTCGTGTCCGGCCACTACCACCAGGACTGGATGGCGAAGCCGACCGACTGGAACTGGCGGCTCGAGAGCGACAAGGGCGGCGCGCTGCGCTCGGTCGGCGACATCGGCACGCACTGGGCCGACCTGACGAGCTTCGTCACCGGCCTGAAGGCCGAGGCGGTGATGGCAGAGCTTGCCACCTTCATCCCCGAGCGCCAGAAGCCGACCGGACCTGTCGAGACCTTCTCCAGCGGCGCGGGCACGACCGAG
>CAZPOK010000026.1:0-21644 GCA_964587905.1 uncultured Rhodobacterales bacterium
CCCAATCCTTACCGAGGTGGGTCATGCCCGAGCTGAAGCAGATCGAGGTGCGCGGCGCGCGCGAGCACAATCTCAAGAACGTGGACGTCGACATCCCGCGCGACCGGCTCGTGGTGATCACCGGTCTGTCGGGGTCGGGCAAGTCCTCGCTCGCCTTCGACACGATCTATGCCGAGGGGCAGAGGCGGTATGTCGAGAGCCTTTCGGCCTACGCCCGGCAGTTCCTCGACATGATGGAGAAGCCGGACGTCGACCACATTTCGGGTCTCTCGCCCGCCATCTCCATCGAACAGAAGACGACCTCGAAGAACCCGCGCTCGACGGTCGGCACGGTCACCGAGATCTACGACTACATGCGGCTTCTCTTCGCCCGCGTCGGCACGCCCTACAGTCCCGCCACCGGTCTGCCCATCGAGGCGCAGCAGGTGCAGGACATGGTCGACCGGGTGATGGCGATGGAGGAGGGGACGCGGGCCTATCTCCTTGCGCCGATCGTGCGGGACCGGAAGGGCGAGTACCGCAAGGAATTCCTGGAGCTGCGCAAGCAGGGCTTCCAGCGGGTGAAGGTGGACGGGCAGTTCCACGAACTGGACGACCCGCCCGCGCTCGACAAGAAGTTCCGCCATGACGTCGACGTGGTGGTGGACCGGATCGTCGTGCGCGAGGGGCTGGAGACGCGGCTGGCGGATTCGTTCCGCACCGCGCTCGACCTCGCCGATGGAATCGCGATCCTCGAGACGGCGCCCGCCGATGCCGAACCCGAACGGATCACGTTTTCGGAGAACTTCGCCTGTCCCGTCTCGGGCTTCACGATCCCCGAGATCGAGCCGCGGCTCTTCTCCTTCAATGCGCCCTTCGGGGCCTGTCCGGCCTGCGACGGTCTGGGCGTGGAGCTGTTCTTCGACGAGAAGCTGATGGTCCCCGACGAGGCGCTGTCGCTGGCCAATGGCGCGATCGCGCCGTGGCGGAAGGGCAAGTCGCCGTATTTCCTCCAGACCATCGAGGCCATCGCCAAGCATTACGGCTTCGACCGGAACGCCAGGTGGAAGGATCTGCCGGACGCCGCCAAGCAGGTGTTCCTCCACGGCTCGGGCGAGGAGGAGATCCAGTTCCGCTTCGACGAGGGCGGTCGGGTCTACCAGGTGACGCGGCCCTTCGAGGGCGTGATCCCCAACATGGAGCGGCGCTACCGCGAGACCGACAGCCAGTGGATCCGCGAGGAATTCGAGCGCTACCAGAACAACCGCCCCTGCGGGGTCTGCGAGGGCTACCGGCTGCGGCCGGAAGCGCTGGCGGTCCGGATCGCGGGGCTTCACGTGGGCCAGGTCGTGCAGATGTCGATCCGCGAGGCCCATGCCTGGTGCGAGACAGTGCCGGGGCACCTGACGAAGCAGAGAAACGAGATCGCGCGGGCGATCCTGAAGGAGATCCGCGAGCGGCTCGGCTTTCTCAACAACGTGGGGCTGGACTACCTGACGCTCAGCCGGAACGCGGGGACGCTGTCGGGCGGCGAGAGCCAGCGCATCCGGCTGGCGAGCCAGATCGGGAGCGGGCTGACCGGCGTGCTCTACGTGCTCGACGAGCCGTCCATCGGCCTGCACCAGCGCGACAACGACCGGCTTCTGTCCACGCTCAAGAACCTGCGCGATCAGGGCAACACGGTCATCGTCGTCGAACACGACGAGGAGGCGATCCGCGAGGCGGACTATGTCTTCGATCTCGGTCCCGGAGCGGGTGTCCACGGCGGCAGCATCGTCTCGCAAGGCACACCCGATGAGATCGCGGCGGACCCCGCGTCGATCACCGGGCAGTACCTGACCGGCGCGCGGGAGATCGCCGTGCCGGTGGACCGGCGCACGGGGAACGGAAAGGCGCTGACCGTCGTCGGAGCGACCGGAAACAACCTGCGCGACGTGACGGTCGACTTCCCGCTGCGCAAGTTCGTCTGCGTCACCGGCGTCTCCGGCGGGGGCAAGTCGACGCTGACCATCGAGACGCTGTTCAAGACGGCGTCCATGCGGCTGAACGGCGCCCGCCAGACGCCCGCGCCCTGCGAGACGATCAAGGGGCTCGAGCATCTCGACAAGGTGATCGACATCGACCAGCGGCCGATCGGACGGACACCCCGTTCGAACCCGGCCACCTACACCGGGGCCTTCACCCCGATCCGCGATTGGTTCGCGGGGCTGCCGGAGGCCAAGGCGCGCGGCTACAAGCCGGGCCGGTTCTCCTTCAACGTCAAGGGCGGGCGCTGCGAGGCCTGCCAGGGCGACGGCGTCATCAAGATCGAGATGCACTTCCTGCCCGACGTCTACGTCACCTGCGAGACCTGCAAGGGCCAGCGCTACAACCGCGAGACCCTGGAAATCCGGTTCAAGGGCAAGAGCATCGCCGACGTGCTCGACATGACGGTCGAGGACGCGCAGGAGTTCTTCAAGGCCGTCCCCGCGATCCGCGAGAAGATGGACGCCCTGATGCGCGTGGGCCTCGGCTACATCAAGGTCGGCCAGCAGGCCACCACGCTCTCGGGCGGCGAGGCGCAGCGCGTGAAGCTGTCGAAGGAGCTGTCGAAACGGTCCACCGGCCGGACGCTCTACATCCTCGACGAACCCACGACGGGTCTCCATTTCGAGGACGTGCGCAAGCTTCTGGAGGTGCTGCACGAGCTGGTGGAACAGGGCAACACGGTCGTGGTGATCGAGCACAATCTCGACGTTATCAAGACCGCCGACTGGATCATCGACATCGGACCCGAAGGCGGCGACGGGGGCGGCGAAATCGTGGCCACAGGAACGCCCGAGGAAGTGGCGGAGGTCGGGCGCAGTCACACCGGGCAATATCTCGCGGACATCCTCGCCGTGGCCCGGAAACGGCGGGTGGCGGCGGAGTAGGGCGCCACAAGTCCGATCTGTCGCTCTCTCCGTCGACTCCGTCTAAGCTGCTGCCGGAGGAACGGCGGATAGCGGCATGGCGAAGCGGAAACGGCTGAAACTGGGGCTTGCGCTCGGATCGGGCGGGGCGCGCGGGTGGTGTCACATCGGAGCGCTGCGCGAGCTCGACGCGATGGGCGTGAAGCCCGATGTGATCGCGGGCGCGTCGATGGGATCGCTCGTGGGGGCGATCCACGCGGGCGGGGCGCTCGACAAGCTGGAGGAGTGGGCGCTCAAGCTCACGGCCCGAAGCTTTCTCGGCATGGTCGACATCCGGCTTTCCAACGGCGGTCTCGTGGAAGGCGGCGAGATCCTGAAGGTGATCCGCAAGCTCGATCTGCCCGACAAGCTCGAGGATTTCCCGATCCCGGTGGCACTCGTCGCGACGGACATGAGTTCCGGGCGCGAGGTCTGGCTCACGAAGGGACCCGCGGCGGAATCCGTGCGCGCCTCGGTCGCGCTGCCGGGGATCATAAGCCCGTTCTACCTCGGCGAGCGATGGCTGCTCGACGGCGGGCTTACCAACCCGGTTCCCGTCTCCGCCTGCCGGGTGCTCGGCGCGGACGTCGTCATCGCGATCAATCCGAACGGACGGTTCGACGGCACCTTCTGGGCCGAGCGTGAGCGGCGGACCAGCGCGCTCTTCGAGGGCTGGAGGGACCGGCTGCCCGAGCAGTTGGGTGGTCTTTTCCTGTCGCACGAGGACGCGCCGGCCGCGCCCGAGTATCTCGACGTGCTCTCGGCCGCGATCGATATCATGACGGACCACATCCGGCGCAGCCGTCTGGCCGGCGATCCGCCGCATGTGCTTCTCGACGCCCATCTCGCGGCGATGTCGGTGCTGGAGTTCCACCGGGCGGCCGAGGCGATCGAGGAGGGGCGGCGCGTCGTGCGCGACAACGCCGAGGCGATCGCGGGCGCCGCCGGGCTGTGACGCTCAGTTCGACAGGATCGCGTCGGTGAGCCTTATGATGTCGATGATGAGCTTCGTGTCGTCGTTCACCCGGATCATCACGTCGCCGACGCGCACCCAGTTCTCGTCGCGCCTCGGGCGGGGCAGTTCATAGCGCCGCCAGTCCACCGGCGCCCAGCGTCCGTCGTACCGGTCGCCGACGTGCCAATCTTGCGCCGTCACGCCTTTCTTCGCGAGGCCGGGCGGGACGCAGGCCGGCGTTTTCTTCGCGAGGCCCGGCGGGCAGCCCCCCGGCGGGGCGGCCGCGGCGGGCAGGGCCGTGACGGACAGGGCCGCCAGCATGGCGGAGAGAATCGCGGTCTTCATGACGTATCTCCTTCGCCTTCCGGTCTGCCACGCGGCGGCCTGATAGGCGATAGCGGCGGCGTCGCAGCTACCAGGCGCCGTTCGTCTCCAGGGTCATGTCCTCGAGAACCTCCAGACTGCCGGTCTCGACCCGGAGGACCCGGCCGTCGACCTCGTAGTAGCGCCATCCGGAGCCGGCGGCGGGAAGGCCATAGTATTCCGTGTTCAGGAGCACGTTGTAGCGACCCGGCGGCAACCGGTCGCCCGGCGCGAACCGCTGGGTCGAGGAGACCCCGTCGACACTCGCGCATCCTGCGCCGGTGTTTGCCGTGGCGCAGTTGGCGGTCGCGGCGGCTGGCGCGAGAGCCGCGAGGGCCGCCATCAGACAGGACAGTCTTTTCATCATGCGTCACCTCGGCACTCGAATGGCGAGGCAACGTCCTCCGCATCGGCGGGTTCCCGGCTAGGCGTCGAGGTTCACCCACACCGGCACGTGGTCGGACGGCTTGTCCCGGCCCCGGACCTCGCGGTCGATGTGGCAGTCGGTCAGGAGGTCGGCGCATTGAGGCGATAGGAGAAAATGATCGATCCGTATGCCGTTGTCCCGCTCCCACGCGCCGGCCTGATAGTCCCAGAAGGTGTAGTGTCCGGCCGCGGCGGTGCGGGCGCGGAGGGCATCCGTGAACCCCAGGTTGAGAACCCGGCGGAAGGCGCGGCGGCTCTCGGGAAGCGCCAGCGCGTCGTTTCGCCAGGCTTCGGGTTTCGCGGCGTCCTCGTCTTGCGGGATGACGTTGTAGTCTCCCGCCATGAGTACCGGTTGTTCCTCGGATAACAGGGCCCTGGCGCGTTCTCTCAAACGTTCCATCCAGGCGAGTTTATAGGCGTATTTGGGCCCCGGCGCGGGGTTTCCGTTGGGCAGGTAGAGACCGCAGATGCGGATCGCGTGCCGGCCCACCACGGTGGCCTCGATCCATCGGGCATGGTCGTCGGCGTCGTCTCCGGGCAGGCCCCTCGAGACGTCCTCGAGCGGGTATTTCGACAGGATGGCGACCCCGTTGAAGGACTTTTGCCCATGCGTTTCAACGTTGTATCCCTTGTCCTCGAAGTGCTCGCGCGGGAAGTTGGCGTCGATCGACTTGATCTCCTGGAGCACCACCACATCCGGCGCCGCCGCGTCGAGCCAAGCCGAAAGCGCCTCGATCCGGGCCTTGATCCCGTTGATGTTGAAGCTGGCGACTTTCACCGGACCCCTCCGAAACAGTGATAGGCAAAGAACGTGGCGCGGGTGTTTCGCCCATCTATGGCACGGGGTGTCATTGAGCACCACCTTACCCGTCGAAGCTCACCGCGCCCGTGTTGGCCCCGCAGAGCAGGACGCCCACGCGTTCGTCCGGCGCCGGGCGGTAAGCGCCGGCGAGAAGCGCGGCGAGGGCCGTGGCACCGCCGGGTTCGGTGACGATGCGGAGCCGGTCCCAGAGGAGCGCCTGTGCCTCGCGGATCGCGGCGTCGGGGACGAGGACCGCGTCGTCGACGAATGCGCGCGCGATCTCGAACACCAGATCGCCCGTCCGCCGCGCGCCGAGGCTGTCGGCGGCGACGCCCGAGACCTCGACGTCGACGGGATGCCCGGCGGCGAGAGCGGCGTGGAGGCAGGCGGAGGTTTCGGGCTCGACCGACACGATGCGCAGACGGCCCTCTGCCCAGGCGGCCATGCCGCCGATGAGCCCGCCGCCGCCGGTGGCCACGAGAAGCGTGTCGACACGGCCGTCCTCGGCGAACTCCCGGGCGGTGGTGCCCTGGCCGGCGAGGGTCTCGATCTGGTCGTAGGCATGGATGCCGATCGCGCCGGTCTCTGCCATGAACGTCTCGCAGGCCGCGAGCGCCTCGGCGTAGCGGGCGCCGCCCACGTGGAGCGTCGCGCCGTAGCTCTCGATTCGCGCGATCTTGGCGGGCGAGGCGATTTCGGGGACGAAGACGTTGACCGGCACGCCTTTGCGCTCCGCCGCCCAGGCGACGGCGGCGCCGTGGTTGCCGCCCGAGGCGGCGGCGACGCCGGCCTCCGGCACGTCGCGGGTCAGAAGGTTCAGCATCGCGCCGCGCGCCTTGAAGCTGCCGGTATGCTGCAGAAACTCGAGCTTGAAGGTCACGGGGGAGCCCGGGAGGCCGAGGTCGGCCGCGTCGATCTCGATGACGGGCGTGCGCCGGACGAAGGGGCGGATCACCTCCCAGGCGGCGTCGACGTCGGCGCGGGTCACGGGCAGGGTCATCGGGACCTCCTTCGGTCGGGCGCGGCACGGTGGCCCATCCTGACGGGAGTGTCCATGACCCCGCTTTCACGGCGCGCCTGCGGTCGGGGCGTCACCGGATGCGGCGGAGTGCCCCGGTCGCGACGCCGCGGCGACCCGTCCCGGCTACATCGAGAACGACGTGCCGCAGCCGCAGGAAGACGAGGCGTTCGGGTTGTCGATGGTGAAGCGCGCGCCGATCAGTTCCTCGGTGAAGTCGATCGTCGCGTTCGCGAGGAAGGGAAGCGAGACCGAATCGACCACGACCTTCTGGCCCTCGCGTTCGAGCACGAGGTCGTCGTCGGCGGGGTCGTCGAGCACGATCTCGTACTGGAAGCCGGAACAGCCGCCGCCCTCGACAGCCACGCGGAGCGCCTTAGGGTCGCCCGCGGCTTCGTTGATTTCGGCGAGCCGTGCGAAGGCCCGCTCGGTGACTTTCGGGGGCAGGGTCAGGTCCATGGTCAATCTCGCGTCGCTTCTCACACAAGATAAGGGCCCGACCCGCCGCAGACAAGCGGAGTGTCCGAGCTCGGACGGGGTTGCAAGCTGCCGGGGTTGTTGCGGCGGACGCGACCAATCCCTCAGCCGGTGATGCGCCGCGCGTGCTCGAAACCGGCGTCGACTTCGGCCCAGGCGCGTTCGAACTCCCACTTCGCGCTCTCCCAGTCGTCCCAGTCCGCGGCCTCCATCCGCGCGAGCGCGTCCTCGGCTTCGCCACGGTGCTGTCGCATCTCGTCGAGTTGCTGCTGGCGCACGAGGTTGGCATCGGCGTGATCGGCCCGCATCTCGGCCTGGAGGCGGCCGATCTCGGCGTTCCATTCCTCGATCTGCTCCTTTGCCTTCCGAACGTAGCTGTCGCGTTCTGCCATGGGGATTCTCTCCGTCCGTATCGATCTGCGTCGAAGGGAACGCGCGGGGCGGAAACGGGTTGCGCAGCGTTTTCAGTTCCGTGGCGGGAGCGGCCAGCGCCCGGGCCGATTTGCCCGGAACTTTCGGGGTCGGCCCTTGTTTTCGCGACACGGCACATGGCGGGTCCGGATCTTTGCAGCAGGACTGGTAAGTGGTGACTGGGTGCGAGTGCACGGCGGCGCTCCCGGAGCGCCGCCGTGTCGTTCTCGTCGCTTCATCGTCGGACATGATTCACGCGCGGCGCTTGTTTCCGTGCGCGGGGAAAGGCGCTATACGGGCCCCGGGACAGGACGGGATCAGGCGAGGCCATGCTTGCGCCATACGCATCGGATCCGGGCCGCAGCCGGGGCAGGCTGCATCCGGAGGAGGAAAGCGTCTTTCGGTCGTGCTTTCAGCGCGACCGGGACCGGATCATCCATTCCTCGGCCTTCCGGCGGCTCAAGCACAAGACGCAGGTCTTCATAGAGCACGAGGGCGACTATTACCGGACCCGGCTCACCCATTCGATCGAGGTGGCGCAGGTGGCGCGGACGATCGCGGGGGCGCTCAGGCTGAACCCCGAACTGACCGAGGCGCTGGCGCTGGCGCACGACCTTGGCCATCCGCCCTTCGGGCATACCGGCGAGGACGCGCTGGGCCGTCTGATGGCGCCCTACGGCGGGTTCGACCACAACGCGCAGGCGATCCGGATCGTCACCCGGCTCGAGCGGCATTATGCCGAGTTCGACGGGCTGAACCTGACGTGGGAGACGCTGGAGGGGCTGGCCAAGCATAATGGGCCTGCCGCGCCCCTTCGGGGCGACGGTCCTGCCGCTCCCATTCGAAGTGACGGGCCGGTGACAGGCGAATTGCCCTACGCGCTGACCGAGTACAACGCGCTCCACGATCTGGAGCTTGCGACCCACGCGAGCGCCGAGGCGCAGGTGGCGGCGATTTCGGACGACGTGGCCTACAACCACCACGATCTGCACGACGGTCTTCGGGCGGAGCTCTTTTCCACCGACGAACTCGCCGAGCTGCCGATCCTCGCGGGCTGCTTCGCCGAGGTCGACCGCCGGTATCCGGGGCTCAACTACTACCGGCGGCGGCACGAGGCGCTCAGGCGCTTCTTCGGAGTGCTTGTGGAGGACGTGATCGCGGTTGCCAACCGGCGCATCGCCGAGATCGCGCCGGAAAGCGTCACCGACGTGCGGATGGCGGGGCGCTCGGTCATCCGGTTCTCGGACCCGGTGTTCGAGGATCTGAAGGTGATCCGGCGCTTCCTGTTCGAACGGATGTATCGCGCGCCAGAGGTGGTGGCGATGCGGACCGAGGTCACGCGGGTGATCGACAGCCTGTTTCCCTTCTTCATGGGGCATCCCGACCAGTTGCCCAAGCAATGGCGCAAGGACGTGGAGGAGGCCGAGGGCGAGACCGCGCTGGCGCGGATCGTGGCCGACTACATCGCGGGAATGACCGACCGCTTCGCGATCCAGTGCTACGAGCGGTTCACGGGCGGCCGGTTCGAAGGCAAGGCGCTGACGCACGACTGAGGAAAATCAAGGAGCACCCGACGAAGTGGTGCTTTCTCTTCTGGCGTGTGAGCAGGGAGAGCGCCATGTCCGAAACATCAGCGCAAACGCAAAGGACAACCGTCATCAAGGTGCCGGAGGCCGTCGGTGTCTTCGACAGTTACGATGCCCTTCAGGCGGCCTATTACGACCTGATGCTGGTGGGCTTCAGCCGCTATGACCTGAGCCTTCTGGGAAGCCACGAAGCCCTCAAGGAGACGCTCGGCGATGCCTTCTGGCACTCGGAGGATCTCGGGGACGATCCCCGCGCGCCGCGGGCGTCGTTCGTGTCCGAAGAGGCCATGGGAGAATTCGAAGGCGCGATCGCCGGCGGCTTCCTGTTCCTGGGCTCCTACATCGCGATGGCGGCGCTGCTGACGCCGGCGAGCACGCTCGCGGCGTCGATCGCGGCGATCGCCATCGGGGGTAGTCCCGGGGCGGTGATCGGCGCGATCCTCGCGCGGCGGGCGGCGATGCACCACCGTGACTATTACGAGGAGCAGATCGCGCACGGTGGCATCCTGCTCTGGGTGCGGGTGCCGGGCGAGGAGAAGAAGCGGCTGGCTGTCGAGATCATGCAGGGGCATTCGGGGCGTGACGTGCATGTCCACGACTGGAGCGAGTAGGCACGCAGCGCAGCCTCGACGCTCTTGAAGTGTCGGGGCCGATTCCGCCCGAGGATTCTTCCGCCGCGTTGACGTGGGCCGCGTAAGTGCTACACCGCCGGGCGATCCGGAAGGTCCCGACAGATGAACATCTTCACCGATATCCGCGCGCTCGTCGTCGAAACGTTGAACGCCATGGTGGCCGAGGGGGTGCTGCCCTCGGGGCTCTCGTGGGGCGGTGTCACGGTCGAGCCGCCGCGCGACCCCGCGCATGGCGACATGGCGACGAACGCCGCGATGGTGCTGGCGAAGTCCGCCGGAATGCAGCCGCGCGAGATCGCGGGGGCGCTGGCCGAGCGGCTTCTGAGCGATCCGCGCGTGTCTGTGGCGGAGGTGGCGGGGCCGGGGTTCCTGAACCTGCGGCTCGCGCCCGAGGTCTGGACCGGTGTCGTGACCGAGGCCATCGACGCAGGGCGCGCCTTCGGCCATTCGGGACTGGGCGCGGGCCTGAAGGTGAACGTCGAGTTCGTCTCGGCCAATCCCACCGGGCCCTTGCACGTGGGCCACACGCGAGGGGCGGTCTTCGGCGACGCGCTCTGTTCGCTTCTGGACTTCGCGGGCTACGACGTGTGCCGCGAGTACTACATCAACGACGGGGGCGCGCAGGTCGACGTGCTCGCGCGGTCGGCGTACGAGCGCTACCGCGAGGCCTGCGGTCACGAGCCCGAGATCGCCGAAGGCCTCTATCCCGGCGACTACCTCGTGCCGGTGGGCGCGGCGCTGAAGGAAGAGTTCGGCGACAGCCTCCTCGACCGGCCGGAATCCGACTGGCTCGATAAGGTGCGGGATTTCGCGACCGAGGCCATGATCAAGATGATCCGCGAGGATCTGGCGGCGCTCGGCGTGACGATGGACGTCTTCTTCTCGGAGAAAGCGCTCTACAACACCGGCCGGATCGAAGGAGCGCTGGAGCGGCTTCGGCAGAAGGGGCTGATCTACGAAGGCGTGCTGGAGCCACCCAAGGGCAAGACCCCCGAGGACTGGGAGCCGCGCGAGCAGACGCTGTTCCGCTCGACCGCGCATGGCGACGACGTGGACCGGCCGGTGAAGAAATCGGACGGAGCCTGGACCTACTTCGCGCCCGACATCGCCTATCACTTCGACAAGATCGAACGCGGCTTCGACGAGTTGATCGACGTCTTCGGCGCGGATCACGGCGGCTACGTCAAGCGGATGAAGGCGGCGGTCTCGGCGCTGTCGGATGGGTCGGTCCCGCTCGACATCAAGCTCACCCAGCTCGTGCGGCTCTTCAAGAACGGCGAGCCCTACAAGATGTCCAAGCGCGCGGGCAACTTCGTGACGCTGCGCGACGTGGTCGACCAGGTTGGCCCGGACGTGACCCGCTTCGTGATGCTGACGCGCAAGAACGACGCGCCGCTCGATTTCGATTTCGACAGGGTGACCGAGCAGTCGAAGGACAACCCGGTGTTCTACGTGCAGTACGCGCACGCGCGCATCCGGTCGGTGATCCGCAAGGCCGAAGCCGCCGGCCTGCCGATCTCGGACCATCCCGTCCTGACCGACGAGGCCGAGGTCGCGGTGGCGCGGAAGATCGCCGAATGGCCGCGGCTCGTCGAGATCGCGGCGCGCAACCACGAGCCGCACCGGGTGGCGTTCTACCTCTACGAACTGGCCTCGGATTTCCATACGCTCTGGAACCGCGGGAATGAAAAGCCCGCACTGCGCTTCCTCCACGAGGACGATCCCGAGCAGACGGCGGCGAAAATCGCCCTGCCCAGGGCCGTTGCCGTTGTTATTTCTGCCGGTCTTGGTATTCTGGGGGTGACGCCGGTCGAGGAAATGCGCTGAGAAAAGGCGCCCCGCCCGGGTCGAGCACAGGCAAGACAACGCCGGAGAGCACCGGCGGAGCAGTGAGGCAGTATGGCGGATCTGGATTACACCGATTATCGGGAGTCGTCCGGCGCGCCCCTTGGCGCGTCGGTTGCGGCCTTCATGAACTGGGCGGGTGCGGCGCTGTCGCTTGCGCTGATCGCGGGGCTTGGGCTCTGGGGCTATCAGCTTCTGGTGCGCGACGTGACCGGCGTGCCGGTGGTGCGGGCGCTCGAGGGGCCGATGCGGATCGCACCGGAGGATCCGGGCGGTCAGCGGGCGGCCTATCAGGGGCTCGCGGTGAACGAGATCGCGGCGGTGGGCACGGCGGCGGAGCCGGCCGACCTCGTGGTGCTCGCGCCGGCCGAGACCGACCTTGCCGAAGAGGACATGCCGATGGCCGCGCTCCTGCCGGACGCGCCCGAGGCGCCGATCGCGGAGGCGGCGGCCAAGCCGGTCTCGGCGACCGATCTCGCCGTCGCGGCGGCGCTCGGGGAATCGCCGCTGGTGACCCTGGCGTCCGCTTCTGCGGAGGATGTGCCCGAGGCCACGCCCGCCGCGGTCGTCGAGGAGACGGTCGAGGATGGAAACGTGGCCACCTCGCCCCGGCCCGCGCCGCGCCCGGACCGGCGGCTGGCCTCGCTCGAGCCGGCGCCGGTCGCCATGTCCCGGACCGCCGGCATCGACGTCGCCCCGGCGACGATCCAGCCCGGCGAGCGGCTGGTCCAGCTTGGCGCCTACCCGACTCAGGATCTCGCCCGCGAGGAATGGGACCGGATCGCCGGGCGCTTCGCCGATTTCATGGAGGGCAAGGGCCGGGTGATCCAGGAGGCCGAGGCCGGCGGGCGCACGTTCTACCGCCTGCGGGTGCACGGCTTCGAGGACCTGTCGGATTCGCGCCGGTTCTGCGCGGTGCTCGTCGCCGGCGAGGCGAGCTGCATCCCGGTCGCCTGGCGGTAGGATCTTGGCGGGTCGGGGCGCCCACATCTTCGGCTGCGCCGGGCCCCGTCTGGGCGGGGACGAAGCCGCATTCCTCACCGATGCCGATCCGTGGGGCTTCATCCTTTTCGCGCGAAACGTCGAGACGCCGGATCAGGTGCGGGGGCTGGTTCACGATCTGAGGTCCGCCGTCGGCTGGAAGGCGCCCGTGCTGATCGACCAGGAGGGCGGGCGCGTGGCGCGGCTCCGCGGGCCGCACTGGCGCGAGTGGCTGCCGCCGCTCGACCAGGTGGAACGGGCCGGGCGCGATGCGGCACGGTCGATGTATCTGCGCTACCGGATCATCGCGGCGGAGCTGTCGGAGCTCGGCATCGACGTCAACTGCGTGCCCTGCGCGGATGTCGCGACGGAGGCGACGCACCCCTTCCTGAGAAACCGATGCTACGGGACGGAGCCGGAAACGGTCGGGCATCTCGCGCGGGCGGTGGCGACGGGCCTGATGGCCGGCGGCGTCCTGCCGGTTCTCAAGCACATTCCAGGGCACGGCCGCGCGGCCGTCGACAGCCACGAGGGTCTGCCGCAAGTGGACGCGTCGCCGGAAGACCTCACGGCGACCGACTTCGAGGCATTCCGGCGCCTGTCCGACTTGCCGCTCGGCATGACGGCGCACGTGGTCTACGGGGCCTTCGACGACCGGGCCGCGACGCTCTCTTCCCGGATGATCCGGCTGATCCGTGAGCAGATCGCGTTCCAGGGCCTGCTGATGACCGACGACATCTCGATGGGGGCTTTGGGCGGGTCGCTTGCCGAGACATGCCGGCGGTCGCTGGAGGCGGGCTGCGATCTGATCCTGCACTGCAACGGGGATCTGGCCGAGATGCGGATGGTCGCGGGAATGTCCGGCCGCCTGACGCCGGAGGCGCAGCTTCGCGCCGAGGGCGCGCTCAGACTGCGCGGAAGCCCTCAGCCGATTGACATCCCCGCCGCCGAGGCCGAACTTGAGGCCTTGTTGAGCGGGCAGGCGGATGGACGAAGCTGACAATGTCGTAAGCGTCGAGGCGCGGCTGTCGGCCGAGGCGCTGATCATCGACGTCGACGGGTTCGAGGGGCCGCTCGACCTGCTGCTGACGCTGTCGCGCACGCAGAAGGTTGACCTGCGGAAGATCTCGGTCCTGAAGCTGGCCGAGCAGTACCTGCAGTTCATCGAGACGGCGCGGGATCTGCGGATCGAGCTTGCCGCGGACTATCTGGTGATGGCGGCATGGCTCGCCTTCCTCAAGTCGCGGCTTCTCCTTCCGCCCGACCCCGCCGACGAGGGGCCGTCGGGCGAGGATCTCGCGGCGCACCTCGCCTTCCAGCTCGAACGGCTGCAGGCGATGCGCGAGGCGGCGGCGCAGCTCATGGGGCGCGACCAGCTCGGGCGGGAGGTCTTCGCGCGGGGCATTCCCGAAAGCGTCGAGCGGGTGCGGCGGGTCCGCCATACCGCGACGCTTCTCGACCTGATGCAGGCCTATTCCCGAATCCGGACGCGAGACGACTTCCGGCCCTATGTCATGGACCGGCACAACGTGCTGACGATGGAGCAGGCGCTCGACCGGATGCGGAGCCTCATCGGCTTCGCGGGCGACTGGACGGATCTGGCGAGCTACATGCCCGAGGGCTGGGAGGCCGACCCCGGCCGGCGGCGGTCGGCCACGGCCTCGACCTTTGCCGCGTCGCTCGAGCTTGCCAAGGAGGGCCGGATCGAGTTGAGACAGGGCGAGATGTTCGCACCAATCCAGATACGAAAGCGATCCGGCGCCGATGGCTGAAGGCGAGAGAGAGAGCCTTTTCGAGGCGCCGCCGCTGGCCGAGCAGGAGCGCATGGTCGAGGCGATCCTCTTCGCCTCGGCGGAGCCTGTGTCCGTCGCCGACATGAACGCGCGGATGCCGCACGGGGCCGATGCCGCCGTGGCCGTGGAGGAATTGCGCCGCCGCTACGAGGGGCGCGGGGTGCGCGTGGTCAAGGTGGGCGACGCCTGGGCGATCCGGACCGCGCCCGACCTGGGCTTCCTGATGCAGAAGGAAACGGTCGAGACGCGCAAGCTGTCCCGCGCGGCGATCGAGACGCTGGCGATCGTGGCCTATCACCAGCCGGTGACGCGGGCAGAGATCGAGGAGATCCGCGGCGTGAGCGTGTCCCGCGGCACGGTCGACCAGCTTCTGGAACTGGAGTGGATCCGGTTCGGGCGGCGTCGGATGACGCCGGGTCGGCCGGTGACCTTCGTGGTCACGCAGACCTTCCTCGACCACTTCGGGCTCGAATCGGCGCGGGATCTGCCGGGGCTGAAGGAACTGCGCGCCTCGGGGCTGCTCGACAACCGGCCGCCGCCGGACGCGGAGGATCCGGACGAGGATGAGGAGCAGGACGAGCTTTTCGACCAGTGAGTCGCCCGACGCTTCGGAATGCGGCGCTATTTGGGCGATTTGGTTCGCCAATTGGGCCAATAATGTCGTGATTGTTGGAAGGACGCCCCGAAATCCGGGCGATCCGCGGGATCTGTCGCGGGTTTCAACGGCAGATCGGCCCGAAAACGCCATGACCCGCGCCAAACTTGTCCCAAACCGCGACCGATTTCTCCGCGATACACATGGTTAACGGGGGTCGGTTCGGAGGGTCAGACGATGGAATATCTCAAGCGGGCTCTGAAGATCGCAGGGCAGAGCGAACAGCCGATGGACAGGTTCATGTCGCGCCTCGACCGCATCGCGATCGAGCGGTCGAAGCCAGTCGTCACGCGAAGGACGACCGCCTGAGCCACCGGTCAGGCCCGGAGCTTCGGAAAGAGGCGGTGCGATTCGGAGTCAGCCGGCCCGGAAGTGCTTGGAGAGCTTCAGCCCCTGGCCCTGGTAGTTCGAGGCGATGCCCGCGCCGTAGAGCGTGTCCGGCACCTCCGCCATCCTCTCGTAGACCAGCCGCCCCACGACCTGCCCGTGTTCCAGGACAAAGGGCGCCTCGTGGCAGCGCACCTCGAGCACGCCGCGCGAGCCTGCGCCGCCCGCCTGGGCCCAGCCGAAACCCGGATCGAAGAAGCCAGCGTAATGGACGCGGAATTCGCCCACCATCGCCATGTAGGGCGCCATCTCGGCGGCATGCGTCGGCGGGATCGTCACCGCCTCCCGGCTGACGAGAATGTAGAAGGCGCCGGGGTCGAGGATGATGCGGCCCTCGCCGGTGTGGATCTCTTCCCAGAATTCCGCCGGATCGTAGTGCCCGATCCGGTCGAGATCGATCACGCCGGTATGCGGCTTGGCGCGGTAGCCGACGAGGGTTCCGGCGGCGGGCCTGAGGTCGACCGAGAAGCCGAGGCCGTGGTCGATGACCGCCGCGTTGCCCGAGACGAGGCCGATCTCTGCATGGAGCGCGCGAAGGTCGTCGTCCGACAACTCGGCCTTGCCGTCCCGGAAGCGGATCTGGTTGAGGCGCATACCGGGCCGGACGAGTACCGAGAAGGAGCGCGGGCAGATCTCGGCGTAGATCGGTCCCGCGTAGCCCGTGGGGATGCGGTCGAACTCGGCGCCGCCATCTGTGATCGCGCGGGTCAGGAGGTCGAGCCGCCCGGTCGAGGACTTCGCGTTGGCCACGGCCGAGGTGCCCGCGGGCAGGGCGAGGCGCTCCATCAGCGGGACGACGTAGACGCACCCCTTTTCGAGCACGGCGCCGTGCGTGAGGTCGATCCTGTGCATCTCGAATTCGGCGAGGCGGTCGGCCACGGTGCGGCCGTGGCCCGCGAGGAAGCTCGCGCGGACGCGGTAGGCGGTGGTGCCGAGGCGGAGGTCGAGAGAGGCGGGCTGGATCTGTTCGGGGATGATCGCGGGATCGGCCGCGATGCGGCCCGCATCGATCAGCGACCGCAGCGCGCTGTCCGGCAGTACTCCGGTCACCTGCGGTCCTCGCCTGCCGTTGCTGCGATGGTCGGGCTAGCAGGATTCGAACCTGCGACCTTCCGTCCCCCAGACGGACGCGCTAACCAGGCTGCGCCATAGCCCGACGCCGCCCCTACATAGCGAAATGCGCTCCGGGGACAAGGGGGGAAAGGCATCGCCTCAGAGGCGCGCGCGGATCGCGCGAAGCTCGGAAACGGCGTGCGCGACGAGCGCCGGATCGGCCTCGAGACGGCTTGGCGGAACGCCGCGGAACCAGGCCGCAAGGCCGGGGCGCGCCGGGAACGCGGGGTCGTCGTCCTCGGGGTCGGTGTCGGGGACATCGGGGGTCTCGGGGATGCCCTTCGGCGCGTGCTCCGGCGGCGGGGGCGCGGCGGCGGCGGACCGGCGGGAGGTGAAGAGATCGGCCTGCGTCTGCGTGTCCTCGCGCGGTGGCGCGGCCTCGCCGGTGTCAGCCTCGGCCGCTTCGGGCGCGGGGCGGCGCAGGAACGACAGCTCCGGCACCGGCTCTTCCTCGACCAGCGGCGAGGCGCGGTCGTCTTCTGGGGCGTACTCGGGCTCCGCGGGACCGGTCTGCGGCGCCTCGGCGGCGATCTCGGGTGTCTCGACGGGACCTGTATCGGCTTCCTCGACCACCTCGGGCACGTCGTCCGGTGCGGAGTCGAGATCCTCGGTCACCGGGGCGAGCTCCTCCGGCCCGGCGTCCATCGCGTTGCCGGCCTGCGGGCTCTCGCCTTCGGCGCTTGCCGCCTGCGCCATGGGAACGACGTTGTCCACCGGCTCGGGCTCGACGTCGACGGCCATCGGGCTGGGCGCCGCCTCTTCCGCCGGGGTCACGTCGCGCATCGGGCCGCCGGTGTCGAGAGACTGCGAGAAACTCGCGACGTGTTTCACGCCCTCTTCGCGCAGGAGCTTCTGCACACCCCGGATGGTCATTCCATCGTCGTGAAGGAGCCGCTTGATGCCGCCCAGAAGCAACATGTCGGACGGGCGGTAATAGCGCCGTCCGCCCGCGCGCTTCACCGGTTTTACCTGGCTGAAGCGGCTTTCCCAGAAGCGCAGGACATGCGTGGGCACGCCGAGCCAATCGGCCACCTCGCTGATGGTCCGGAACGCCTCGGGCGATTTTTCCATCTGCCCTACCTCTTCTTGTTGCCGGCGGCTACGCGGTCTTTCATCAGATGCGACGGACGGAAGGTGAGGACGCGGCGCGGGTGGATCGGAACCTCCTCGCCGGTCTTGGGGTTCCGGCCGACACGGGCGGCCTTGTCGCGGACGCTGAAGGTTCCGAAGGAGGAGATCTTCACCTGCTCTCCCTGCACCAGCGCTTCGGATACGTGATCGAGCACGCTTTCCACGAGTTGCGCACTCTCGTTTCGGGAGAGGCCGACCTCGCGGAAGACGGCTTCGCTCAGGTCCATTCTGGTCAGAGTCTTCTCGCCCATCATGCGTCCCTCGTCAGCTTTCGTCGACCATAGGCTTTGGGCAGATTCCGAGTCAATATCAAGGAGTTGTCCAAACCGGTCGAGAATGCCTACCAGCGAAGAACCACAGAGCCCCAGGCGAGGCCGCCGCCGATCGCCTCCACGACCACCAGATCGCCCGGCTTTATCTGTCCGCTCTCCTTGCCGACGGAGAGCGCGAGGGGAATCGACGCCGCGGACGTGTTGCCGTGATCCTGGACCGTGACGACGACGCGATCCATCGGAACCTGCATCCGCTGGGCGGTGGCCCGGATGATCCTAAGATTGGCCTGGTGCGGCACGATCCAGTCGACGTCGGCGCCGGTCAGGCCCGCCTTGTCGAGCGAGGCATGGGCGGTTTCGGCGAGTTTCTCGACGGCGTGGCGGAAGACCTCCTTGCCCTGCATCCGCAGGTGGCCGGTCGACTGGGTCGAGACGCCGCCGTCGACGTAGAGGATGTCCTTGTAGCGGCCGTCGGAGTTGAGGTCGGAGGCGAGGATGCCGCGGTCGTCCGACGTGCCCGCGCCGTCGGCGGCTTCGACCACCACCGCGCCCGCGCCATCGCCGAAGAGGACGCAGGTCGTGCGGTCGGTCCAGTCAAGGATGCGCGAGAAGGTCTCCGCCCCGATCACCAGAACGCTGGTGGCCTGACCCGAAACGATCAGGGCGTTCGCGTTGACGAGCGCGTAGACGAAGCCCGCGCAGACGGCCTGAACGTCGAAGGCGAAGCCCCGGGTCATGCCGAGGTCGCTCTGCACCATCGTCGCGGCGGAGGGAAAGGTGAGGTCCGGCGTGGAGGTCGCGACGATGATGGCGTCGACGTCGTCGATCGTCCGGCCGGCGTCGGCGAGCGCGGCGCGGGCGGCGCGGGTGGCGAGGTCGGAAGTCGTCTGGTCTTCCGCCGCGAAATGGCGCCGCTCGATACCCGTCCGGCTGCGGATCCATTCGTCGGAGGTGTCGAGCGACGTCTCGAACTCGGCGTTCGCCACGACGCGATCGGGCAGGTAGTGCCCGACGCCCCGGACGACGGCGCGTGTAGTCATTGCTGCTGCTCGCTCTCTGCCCCGCTGTGGAAGGCATCTTGGCCCGGCACCTCGAGGGATGCAACCCGGGCTGCCAGACGCTCGTTGAAGCCCGTCGCGGCGAGCTTGTAGGCGAGCTTGATCGCCGCGGAGACCCCGGTGGCGTCGGCCGATCCGTGCGATTTCACCACGGTTCCGTTCAGGCCGAGGAACACCCCGCCGTTGACCCGGCGCGGGTCGATCCGGTTGGTCAGGCGCCGCAGCGAGGTGAGCGCCAGAACGGCCGCGATCCGGGAGAGCGGCGTCGCCCTGAACGCGTCCTTCAGAAAGTCGCGGATCAGCGTCGCGGTGCCTTCGCCGGTCTTCAGGGCGACGTTTCCGGTGAAACCGTCGGTCACGACCACGTCGACGCGGGCCGACGGAATGTCGCCGCCTTCGACGAAGCCCACGAACACGTAGCCGCCGGCGTCCGCCCGGTCGTCGATCAGGTCGTGCGCGGCCTTCAGTTCGGCGCGACCCTTGTGCTCTTCGGTGCCGTTGTTGAGAAGCCCGATCCGCGGTTTCGGCACGCCCAGGCCGTTCCGGGCGTAGGAGGCGCCCATCAGCGCGTACTGCAGCAGATCCTCGGCATCCGCCTTGATGTCGGCGCCTACGTCCAGCATGACGTTGAAGCCGCCGGGGTTGCGAGATGGCCAGAGACAGGCGATGGCGGGGCGGTTGACACCGGGCAGCTTCTTCAACCGGACCATCGCGACGAGCATCAGCGCGCCGGTGTTGCCGCAGGAGACGCAGACCTGCGCCTCGTCGTTCCGGACGGCCTCGATCGCGGACCACATCGAGGTTTCCTGACCGTAGCGCATCACCTGGCTGGGCTTGTCGTCCATCTTCACGACGTCCGGCGCATCGCGGATGTCGCAGCGTCCGGCGAGACCGCGCCTGGAGATCAGGCGCTCGAGTTCCGCCTGGGGGCCGTGGACGATGAAGTGGAGATCGGAGTTCTTGGCGGCGGCATCGGACATGCCTGCGACCACGGCCGACGGACCGTGGTCTCCCCCCATCGCGTCGATGGAAATGACGATCCGTTCGCGCGACGTTCCTGTCTGATCGAACGGTGCCGACATGCTCTCTGCGGACCGGGGCCGTCCGGCTTACGCCGCGTCTTCGTCCAGATCGATCTCGTCGGCCTGCGCCACGATCTCGCGATCATCGTAATGCCCGCAAGCGGCGCAGACGTGGTGAGGACGCTTCAATTCTCCGCAGTTCGGGCACTCGGCCGGGTTCGCGGCGACCAGGGAGTCGTGGGCGCGGCGCATGTTGCGGCGCGAACGGGTCACGCGGTTCTGGGGGACAGCCATGTCTCAACCTCAGTGTTTCGGGGGGCCATGGCCCCAAGTGTTACTCGGGCGTGTCGGCCTCTTACGCCGTCCGGCGCGCCGTGTCCAACCCATCTTGCAAACGAGGCCGGGAACATACTGCGATTCCCTTCCTGCGCAAGGCCTTTCTGCAGCCCTGTCAGCCGCCGTTATCGAGCTTGTCCTTCAGGGCCTTGAGCCCCGCGAAGGGCTTTGCCTCCGCGTCGGTCATGGCGTGTTTCCCGGGCTCGGTGAACGCCGCCTCGCCGAGTTCGGCGCCCTCGGCGCGCGGGAAGGGCGGCAGCGCCAGCGCAAGCGCCTCTTCCATCACGGCCGCGAGGTCGAGCGTCTCGGGCAGGGCCTCGGCCGTGTCGTCCTCCGGCATCTCGATCTCTTCGCCGCCCTCCGGCTCCGGCAACTCGGCGAGATAGGTGCGGCGGACCGCCTCGTCGATGCGCGTGGTCACCGGTTCCAGCGTGACCACGCACGGCTGCACGACGGTGGCGCCGAGCGTGCCGGCCAGAAGCCAGTCCTGCCGGCCCAGCGGCCGAAGCTCGCCGGCGAAACGCAGCTTGCGGATCGAGAGCGCCTCAAGACGGTCGGCGATGGCCGTGCGCTGATCGGCGTCGGGTTCGAGGGCGAAGGGCGTCGGTCGGTTCGCCGGCAATTCGCTCAGGCGGAGTCTGCGTCGCTCGGTCATCGCCTCTCGCTCCGTTCTTGAACCGGTCGGGCTCCTTCTGTAAGCGGGATATGAGCGGGACGGCAGGGTTTCAAGGGGATCGAAGGGCAGACATGGCGAAGAATACCGGTATCGCCGCGGCGCTGGTCGCCGCCCTGTTTCTCGCGGCCTGCGCCGAGCAGATCCGCATGCACGGCTTCGTGCCGAGCGACGACGACCTCGATGCGGTGGTCGTAGGGCGCGACACGCAGCTGACCGTGCGCACCATCCTCGGCCCGCCGGGGACCACCGGGCTCGAGGCCGAAACCGGCTGGTACTACGTGCGCTCGACCTACCGTGACTTCGCCTATCAGACGCCCGAGGAGATCGACCGCGAGGTCGTCGCGGTCAGCTTCGACGACCGCGGCGTGGTCGAGAACGTCGAGCGCTTCGGGATCGAGGACGGTCAGGTCGTCGCGCTGTCGCGGCGCGTGACCGACGACAACACGCGCGGCGTTGGCTTCCTGCGGCAGCTCTTCGGCAATCTCGGCCGGGTCACCGCCGACACTCTGTTCCGACGCTAGCGCGCGGCGCGCTCATTAGCATGTCCAAGCCGCGCGAGACCGGTCCCCGCTCTTGCGCGGTATGCTCTAGCCGCCTGCGGGCTCGAACTCGAGCGCGACCCCGTTGATGCAGTAGCGCAGGCCCGTTGGCTGCGGCCCGTCGGGGAAGACGTGGCCCAGATGGGCGCCGCAACGATTGCAGTGAACCTCGGTCCGCCGCATGAACAAGCTGCGATCCTCGGTCTCGCCCACGATGTCGCTCTCGACGCCGTCCACCGGCTGCCAGAACGAAGGCC
>CAZPOK010000027.1:0-21584 GCA_964587905.1 uncultured Rhodobacterales bacterium
ACGAACGCGTCCGCACATGTCTTCGCCAGCGCCCGCACCCGGCCGATATAGGCCTGCCGTTCGGTCACTGAGATCAAGCCGCGCGCGTCGAGGAGGTTGAAGAGGTGCGAGGCCTTGATGCACTGGTCGTAGGCCGGATGCGCCATGACGATCCGACGCCCTGTCTTCGGATCGAGGTCCTCCGCGTCGAGTATCCGATGCACCGCTGCCTCGGCATCCTCGAAATGGCGCAATAGAACCTCGGTGTCGGCCACGTCGAAATTGTAACGGGAGTATTCCTCCTCGGTCTGGCGGAAGACATCGCCGTAGGACAGCGGGATCGATGCCTGCGGGTCGTTGAACGGCATTTCCATCACGTGGTCGATACCGAGCACGTACATCGCCAGCCGTTCGAGGCCGTAGGTCAATTCGCCCGAGACCGGCTTGCAGTCGTGGCCGCCGACCTGCTGGAAATAGGTGAACTGCGAGACTTCCATCCCGTCGCACCAGACCTCCCAGCCGAGCCCCCAGGCGCCGAGGGTGGGGCTTTCCCAGTCGTCCTCGACGAAGCGGATGTCGTGCAGGCCCATGTCGATGCCGATGGCTTCGAGCGAGCCGAGATAGAGGTCCTGAAGGTCGGGCGGCGACGGTTTGATGAGCACCTGGAACTGGTAGTAGTGCTGAAGCCGGTTGGGATTTTCGCCATAGCGCCCGTCCGTCGGCCGCCGCGAAGGCTGCACGTAGGCCGCGGCCCAGGGCTTCGTGCCGAGCGACCGCAGCGTCGTCGCCGGGTGAAACGTACCCGCGCCCACCTCCATGTCGTAGGGCTGCAGGAGCACGCAGCCCTTCGACGCCCAATAGGTCTGAAGCCGCAGGATGATCTCCTGAAAGCTCCGCGGTTTTTCGGTCGCCTTCGACATGTCTGCCTCTCGGGAAAAGCGCGTTCTCAATAGGCAACAGCCGAGGAAGGGTCAACGCGGGACCGGTGTTTCCCGTCTACCATCCTCGCCGCGCTCTGCTAGTTTGCCGTCCATGCAAAGCCTGCGCTGCCTGTGCGGGCGGTTTTTCTGACGGGAACGGGAATGGTGAGAGCGATTGTCCTTGCCCTCGGCGCGGTCGTCTGGGCGACCTTTGCCGGGGCACAGCAACTCGGGTGGGTTCAGATCGAGGCGCGGCCGAGCCAGCCGCAGGCCATGGAGCGGGCTCAGGACTACGCGGCACAGCTGCCGAACGTCAACAGCTTTGCGCTGCCATCGGGATGGTACGCCATCGCTCTGGGTCCCTACGATCCCGTCACCGCAGAGCAGGAGCTTCGCCGCCTTCGCGCCCGGGGCGCGATTCCGGGAGACAGCTTCGTCTCTGACGGCCTCGGCTTCGGCCGCCGGATTTTCGGCGACGGCCTCCTCGTCCAGCCCGAGACCATCGCCGCAGAACCGCCGCGCGACCTCGCTCCGCCGGAGGAGACGATCGCGCAATCACGCGCCGCCGAACGGCAGTTGTCGCGCGAGAACCGCGCCGAGGTCCAGGAAGCGCTTCAGTGGGACGGCTTCTACACCGCGGCGATCGATGCCTCCTTCGGTCCCGGCACGCGCCGCGCGATGGAGGCATGGCAGCTCTCGAACGCCTACGAGCCGACCGGCGTCCTTTCCACCGCCCAGCGGCGGGAGCTGCTGACTGCGTACCGGGAGGCGCTTGCAAGCCTTGGAATGAACCCCGTTGTCGACACCCGCGCCGGAATCGAGATCGACATGCCGACCGCGATGGTCGAGTTCTCGCGCTACGAAGCGCCGTTCTCGCATTACGACAGCACGGACGGCGGCGGCGTACGGGTCCTTCTGATCAGCCAGGCGGGCGACGAAGACACGCTGTCGGGCCTCTACGACATCATGCAGACGCTCGAGATCGTGCCGCTCGACGGCCCGCGCAACCGCGGACCGCGCTCTTTCACGCTGACAGGCGCGAACGACGATATCGTCTCGACCACCTATGCCGAGGTCTCCGGCGGCGCGGTGAAGGGATTCACCCTGATCTGGCCCGCAGGCGATGAAAAACTGCGCACCCGCGCGCTTCAGCAGATGCGGGCGAGCTTCACTCCGACCGCGGCCGTACTGCCCGACATGCCGGTCGCCTCGGCGGACCAGGGCGTGGATCTCCTGTCGGGACTGCGCATCAGACAGCCCGAGCGGACCCGCAGCGGCTTTTACGTCTCGGCGGACGGCAAGGTGGTCACCAGCGCAGATGCAGTCGCGGGGTGCGCCCGCGTCCTCCTGAACGGCGAGACAGAGGCACAGGTGGCCGCGACCAGCGCCGAGCTCGGCATCGCGCTTCTGGATCCGGCGGCGCGGCTCGCGCCGATCAGCCACGCGCGGCTTCAGGCGGGCGTGCCACGCCTCCAGTCCGAGGTCGCTGTGGCGGGCTTCCCCTACGGTGGGGTGTTGACGTCGCCCACGCTCACCTATGGCACGCTCTCGGACATCCGCGGCCTCGGCGGCGAGCAAGACCTCACGCGGCTCGCACTCGTCGCCGAGGCGGGAGAGGCCGGTGGCCCGGTGCTGGATTCGACAGGGTCGGTCCTAGGGGTTCTTCTCGCGCCGAAGACCGATGGCAGCCGCCGGCTTCCGCCGGAGGTGAGCTTCGCCGCGGACGCCACGGCGCTCGCCACCTTCCTCTCGGAAAACGGCGTTTCTCCGGCAGCGTCCGAACGCGTGGAGACGATGGCCCCCGAAGACCTCACGACGCTCGCCGCCGAGATGACGGTTCTCGTCACGTGCTGGGACTAGCGGTCAGGCGGTCCGCCAGAAACTCGAGGTGAAGAGCACCAGCACGACCATCAATTCGAGCCGACCGATCAGCATCGCGACTGTCAGGATCCATTTCGCGACGTCATTGAGTGGCTCGAAGCTGCCGGCCGGCCCGATGATCGGACCGAGACCGGGTCCGACATTCGCGATGGCCGTCGCCGCGCCCGAAACAGATGTCATCACGTCGAGACCTGTCATGGCGAGCAGCACGGACGTGAGCCCGAGCGTGACGGTGAACAGCACGAAAAACGCCATGACCGAAGACAACACATCCTCGGTCACGGGCCGCCCCTCGTAGCGCGGCGTGAAAACGCCGTGCGGCGAGTGGATCCGCCTGATCTGTGACCGGATCGACGCGAAAAGTATCTGATAGCGGAAGATCTTGATCGAGCAGGAGGTCGATCCCGCACAGCCGCCCACAAGCCCGATGAAGAAGAACACGACGACCGGGAAGGCGCCCCAGAGCTGATAGTCGACGCTCGAATATCCCGTGCCGGTGATGATCGACGTGATGTTGAACGCGGCCTCGCGGAACGCTTGCTCGGGACCATCGCCGTTCGCGACGAGCCGGTAGAGCGTCACGACCACCGTCGTGGCAGCGAGGACGACAAGAAATCCGCGCACCTGCACGTCGAAGACCAGCGGCCGGCCGGATCCCGCGACCAGTTGCACGTATCGCACGAAAGGCAGGCTCGCCAGCACCATGAAGACCGTCGCCACATATTCCGACGCGCCCTGGTAGGCGCCCATGGACGCGTCCGAGGTCGAGAACCCGCCCGTCGACAGCGTCGTCAGCGCATGGTTGACGGCGTCGAAAAAGGTCATTCCCGCCCAGTAATATGAAATCGCGCAGGCGATCGTCAGCGCGGCATAGATCGTCGAGATCCGCCCGGCGATTTCCGTCGCCCTCGGCAGCACCTTGCCCATCGTCTCGAAGGCTTCCGACCGGAAGATCTGCATCCCCCCGACACGGAGTTCCGGCAGGAACACCATCGCCACGACGATGATCCCGATGCCGCCGAACCATTGAAGCATCGAGCGCCACAGCAGGATGCCCTCGGGCAGTGTCCCGAGGCCCGTGAGCACGGTCGAGCCGGTGGTGGTCAGCCCCGACATGGCCTCGAACACCGCATCGGTGATTGTCGCTTCGGGCGCCCCGATGAGGAACGGGATCGCCCCGAAGGCGGGCAGAGCGACCCAGACGGTCGTCGTCAGCAGGAAGGTCTGCTGCAACGTGAGCCGGTCCTTGACGCCGTTCGCGCAGGCAAGCGCGAGCAGACTGCCGAAGAGCACCGTGATGATCGCGGATTCGAGAAACACCGGCCAGTGGCCGTTGCCGGCGTAGATATCGACGGCCATGGGCAGGACCATCGTCGCCCCGAGCGCGGCGACGAGAAGGCCGATGACGTAGCCGACGGGGCGAAGATCGATCATGCGGCGCAGGCTTGGCCGCGGCTCCGCCCGCTGTCAAGCGCGGTCGGCAAGGGCATAGGCCGCGCGGAAGGCGTCTCCGGCCGGGCTGTCCGGATATCTGTCCGGGTCGGGATGGAGGCGCAGGAAAAGTTGAAGCTCGTCGCCGTGGTCCTCTTCGGTGGTCGCACCCAGATCCCTCAGAAGATTGCGCATCGCGCGGTTTCGCACGTGGACAAGCGCCACGAAGCCATCGACGCCCGTTCGCTCCGCTTGCCAGGCGAGACACCCGAAGAGAAGCGTTCCGAGACCCCGGCCCTGATGGCTGTCGACGACCGTGATGGCGACTTCCGCAGTGTGCCCCCGTCCCGGAAGGCGGACGTAGCGCGCCAAGCCCACGGGCGTCGCGGGATCCGCGCCGAGGTCGAGTGCGCCGATCACCTCGTTCGTGTCGACAGAGGTCAGGAAGGACAGGTCGTCTTCGCTGAGCTGCGGCATGATGCGGAGGAAGCGGAACTGGCGCGACCGGTCGGAGAGCTGCGAGAATCCAAGCCGGATGAGCGGCGCGTCCTCGGCCCGCGCCTCGCGCAGCAGAACCGGCGTCCCGTCGCGGAGCGTCGTCGTGCGTTCGGGGAATCCGGCCATGCCACCTCCCGCTGAGCGAAAACGGGGCGTGGGACGATCCTAGCAGATCACCCCACGTGAAACAGCGTCTGGAACAGGCGGGGATCGAGGCTGTCGCAGGCGAATGTCTCACCTTCGGTCAGAACGCTCACCGCGTCGTGGCTGTGGAGGCTTTCCTGATGCGATGCAACCACGCGGAAGTCCGCGATGCGGGTGTCCTTGAGGAACTGCTCCGAGAACAGCCGTGCGGCGTCCTCCACGAAGATCGGGTTCGCGGCATTGAGTTCGGCAAATGCCTGTTCGTCCTCGCGCTTGACCATGACCTGCGTCTCCGTCGGCACTGCGGCCCGCGCCATCTCGATGAGATCCTCGAACCAGAGGCAGCCGGCCCTTCCATCGAGTTCGACCGAGATCCGCGCGACGGAGCGCTGCGAATGCGGCGTGGCGAGTTGACCACGGGACTGGCGGGCGTGCTCGGAGAGCTCCAGAGAGCACGGGCAGGTCGACGAATAGACGTAGTCGAGATGAACGATCTTCTTGCGCACGCCGTCGCGCTCCACCAGTTCGAGCGCGATGTCGTAATACTGGAAGCCCTCGAGGCCCGACCGCAGGCTCCGCACCTTCATCGGGAAGGAGACCCGCATCTGGATCCGGGCATCAAAGGATTCGAGGTCCGCCTTGTAGTCGTCGAGCGCCGCCTCGATCACCTCGAAACTGAACGTGCGCTCCGCGTGACGGTAGAACGTCCGCATGATGCGGGACATGTTGATGCCCTTCTTCTCCGCCTCGAGGCTGACCGTGCCGGTCACCGAGGTCTCGAGCGTCAGGTCGCCGTTGTCGCGGGTGCGGAAGCGGATCGGAAGGCGGAAGTTGGAGATGCCGACATGCTGGATCTGCCGTTTCGCGCCCTTGATGAGGCTTTCCGGCCCGTTCTGGAGGTCGGGCAGAGACGCCCTGTATTCGGCATCCGTGCGGAACTCCTTCGGGTAGGTGCGCGAAAGCGTCGGATAATTCGAAAGCTCGCGCCCCGGGATCAGCCGCGCGACGAGCGGATCCAGCGTCTGGATCTCGTCGCTTGAGGCAGCGCCCGCCCACGTGCGAAGCAGATCGAGCGCCCGCTCCGCTTCGTCGCGCGAGGGCGCGCGCTCGATGTCTGCCGAATGAATATTCATGTAAACCGTTCCCCGACCTGCTTTTCAGGATGACCCGGGCATCCGAGGTCTCTTGCCAGAGAATACGTCTGCGGCGACTGTCCGGATCAGTCTGAAGCGGTCGCCACGGCCTCTTCCGAGTAGGCGATCACGAAATTGCGAAGAATGCGCTCGGGAACGCGAATGTCCTCGGCAAGCACTTCTTCGGTCAGCGCCGCAGCCGTCCCGGGCGGGAAATATCCCCGATCCTTATAGATCCGGATCCGGGTCGCGAAACCCTGCCCATCGGCCTCGGGATGGAACTGGGTGGCATAGACGTTTCTGCCGCATCGGATCATCTGGAACGGGCACGGGTCGGAGGTCAGCAGGTGCACGCAGCCCGCAGGCAGCTCCTGCACCGCCTCCTTGTGTCCGACGAGGGCACGAAACCGGTCGGGCAGCCCCGCGAGCAACGGGTCTTCGCGCCCGGCGCCGGTGAGATGGCAGTCGACGCCGCCCACGGGCTCGCCGTATTGCCGCTTCGAAACCTCGGCGCCGAGGTGATGGGCGAGAATGCCGATGCCGTAGCAACAGCCCATGAACGGCACGTCCCGCGCGACGATCTCGGGCATCAGTGCAAGGCACTCCGCCTCGATCCGTGCCTCGACGGGATCCTTCGTCTCGGGCGGATCGCTGACGCAGCCCGGGCCGCCTCCGACGATGACACCGGCGTAGGCGTCGAGCGACAGGGGCGGCAGCCGTTCCTGATCGAGCCGTATCCGATGCGTCCTGTCCTCTGTCAGCCCGCCCTTGACGAGAAACGCCTCGAACTCGTTATCCGAGGCTTCCTTCTCCGGACGAAGCTGGAGGACGAGAAACGGCTTCATGCCGACCCGAGCGCCTGCCTCAGGTCCGCGACAAGATCGCCGGTGTCCTCGATCCCCACGGAGAGCCGCACCAGCCCCGGCGTGATCCCGAGGGCCACCTTCTGATCGTCCGGCAGCCGTTGGTGGGTGGTTGTCGCAGGGTGGGTCGCAATCGACTTCGCGTCGCCGAGATTGTTGGAAATGGTGATGATCCTGAGCGCGTTCAGGATCCGGAACGCCGCCTTCTTTCCCCCCGCCACGTCGAGCGCGAGCACCGTTCCGCCCGTTCCCATCTGCGCCTGCGCAACGGTGTGCTGGGCGTGCGAGACAAGCCCCGGGTAAATCACCCGCGCGAGCCTGTTGTCGCCCTCGAACGTCTCGGCGATCGTCTGCGCCGAAGCCGCCTGGGCACGGACGCGGAGATCGAGCGTCTCCATCCCCTTGAGCATGATCCAGGCGGTGAACGGGCTCATCGCCGCGCCGGTGTGCTTGAGGTAGGGCTCGGCCGTCTTGCGAATGAACTCGCGGCTCCCGAGGATCACCCCGCCCAGAGCGCGGCCCTGCCCGTCGATGTGCTTGGTAGCTGAATAGACCACGACGTCCGCACCGAGTTCCAGCGCCTTCGAGAAGATCGGCGTCGCGAAGACGTTGTCGACGATCACCACGGCGCCGGCGCCATGCGCGATCTCGGCCACCGACTTCAGGTCGATCACCTCGAGCGTCGGATTCGAGATCGTTTCAAGGAAGACGGCCCTGGTTCCCGGCCGGATCGCCGCGCGCCACTGGTCGAGGTTGGTTCCGTCGACGAATGTCACGTCGACCCCGTAGCGCCTCAGCACGTCCTCGAGAATGTAGAGACAGGATCCGAAGAGTGCGCGGGAGGACACGACATGGTCTCCGGCGCGCAGCATCGAGGTGAGCGCCCCGTTCACCGCCGCCATGCCCGATGCCGTGGCAAACGCGTCTTCGGCGCCTTCCAGAGCCGCGATCCGCTCCTCGAACATCCGCACGGTCGGATTGCCGTATCGGGCATAGATGAATTCGTCCGGTCCCGCCTCGAGAAACCGCGCCTCGGCCTGCTCGGCGCTGTCGTAGACAAAGCCCTGGGTCAGGAAGATGGCCTCGGAAACCTCGCCGTACTGGCTGCGCCGGGTTCCCGCGTGAACGAGCTTGGTGCGCGAACTCCAATCCTCTGACATGGGGTGTCCCTCCAACAAAAAGCCCCCACCGCAGCCGGGGCTTTTCGTCCCTGACCTCTTTAGCGGCATGTTTAGCGTGGCCCGCAATCCGGTGAACAAATCGCCACGTGGCGCCGGGTTAGCTTGAGCGTCCGTTGCGGTCAAGCACCGTCACGGTGCCGTAACACGGCCTTCACGCCGCTGTCGTATGTCTCGCCTACGACCCGTCCACAAGATGTAGTGGGAGCGCGAGATATGCCCCTCATCAGAGTGAATGCGGTCGGCGACAGGCCCGTTCCGGATGGCGATCTGGCCGAGGCGGTGGAGGCCCTGCCGGACGGCGCACCCATCATCGTCCTGATCCACGGCTTCAAGTATCGCCCCGAAGATTCCCGGCGCTGCCCCCACAAGCAGATCCTCTCTCTCGCTGCTCGGCAGACCGCGCGCATCGTCTCCTGGCCGCGCCATCTCGGGTTCGGTCGAGGGCAGGCCGATGAAGGTCTCTGCGTCGCCTTCGGCTGGAGCGGGACCGGTCTGCTGTGGCAGGCGTACGCGGAAGCCGCACGGGCGGGACGGGCGCTCTCCGCGCTCATCGCCGATCTCCAGATCCTCCGCCCCGGCCCCGTTCACCTCGTCGGCCACAGTCTGGGCGCCCGCGTCGCGCTCTCGTCCTTCGAAGGGCTGCCCGACGGCACGATAGGCCGGACGATCCTCCTCGCAGCCGCCGACACCCGCGCACAGGCCGAGGCCGCGCTCGGCTCCCCCGCCGGCCGCAGTGCGGAGATCGTCAACGTGCGAAGCCGCGAGAACACCCTCTTCGACCTTCTCCTCCGCGCCGCGATCTTCCCGCACCGGCCCGGCCTGCGCGCCCTTGGCGCGGGTCTCGGGCGACGCGACCCGCGCTGGGTCGACCTCGCCATCGACTGCGAGGCGTCGCGGGCGCATCTCAGGGCGCTCGGCTTCCGGATCCCACCGCCCCTGCGCCGCATCTGCCATTGGTCGGCCTACCTGCGCCCTGGCCTCTTCCCGCTCTACCGGGCGCTCCTGCGGGAAAGCCTGCCGCTCGCCGCGCTTCGGCCCGAGACCGCCGCCGCCGCGGTGCCGGACACCGGGCATGTGACGGTCGCTCCGACACGGCTCAGGCAGATCTTCGCGGGCGGGCTCCAGGCGGTGTCCGATCCGGGCGAGCCGGCATCCGTCCTGCCGCCGCCAGCCAAGCGCATAGTCCCCCGGCCAAACCGCCGGAAGACGGACCCGTCACGGTGGGACTTGGCCCTACTCCTTTCCGGTGTCGATCAGATGCTTCTGCAGCGCGAAGATCTGCGCCCAGAGAAACAGGAACAGCACCAGCGGAAAGCCGAAGGTCTCGATCTTCACCCATGCGTCGGTCGACATCGTCCGCCAGACAACTTCGTTGCCGACCGCGAGCGCCGTAAAGCACAGCGTGAGCCGCCGCGTCAGGATCATCCATCCCTCCTCTGTCATGGGGAGGAACTCGCTCATCACCCAGGCGAGGTACGACCGCCCCTGCAAGAGCCCGATCCCGAGGATCGCCGCGAAGATCCCGTAGACGATGGTGGTCTTCATCTTGAAGAACGCCTCGTCGTTGAACCAGACCGTCAGCCCGCCGAAGACAACCACAAGCACCGCGGTGAAAACCTGCATCCGGCTGACCCGGCCCGAAAGCAGCCAGAGCGCGGCGATGGAGGCCAGGAGGATCGGCACGAAGCCCGCCGCCGCCACGATGAACCCGTCATAGTCGACGCCGCCGATCGTGAAGGTGTCGTCGCGGACCCACAGATAGGCCACGAAGAACAGAAGCGGCGGCCCGAGTTCGAGGACCTGCTTCAGTGCCGGGTTGATCTTCTTCTCTGACATCGCGCCTGCCTTATCCTCCGATCTCAACTATCACAGCGCCCGCCGCGATCAATGCCATGAGGCCGAGACGCCGCGGTCCGACCCTCTCGCCCAGCATCAGCCATCCGATGAGCGCGGCGAAGACGGTGGACGTCTCGCGCAGCACCGCCGCCTCGCCCACCTTGTCGAGACGCGTGGCCACCATGATCGACCCGAACGAGAAGAACGCGACGAAGGCGCCGATCACGCCTCTGAATGCCAGCGGCCCGAGCACGGGCTTCACCGCAAGGCGCGGCCAGCGGATCGCCTGCACCAGCGGCATGAAGAAGCCGTCGATGAAGAAGAACCAGGCGAGGAAGGTAAAGGGGTCGGCCGTCGCCCGGATGCCGTAGGCGTCGTAGGTCGTGTAGAGCGCCACGAACCCGCCCGTCATTACCGCGAGGCCGAGCGCGAGCGGCAGCCGCGCCCTGTCGACCACGATGTGGCGGAGGTTGTAGGCGGCAAGGCCGAAGATCCCCGCCATCAGCACCGCGACGCCGAGCCACTGAAGCGGCCGGAAGACCTCGCCGAAGAGAAGCCACGCTCCGATCACCGTGAAGAACGGACCCGTGCCGCGCACCACGGGATAGACGACGGTGTAGGCCCCGAAGGAATAGGCCGAGGCCTGCGCGATCTTGTAGCCCACGTGGATGATCCAGACGACGCCGAAGATCGGCCACATATGCGGCTCGGGCCAGGGCACCACGAAGAGCGCGAAGGGCGCCGCGATGAGCCCATAGGACAGGTCGATCGCGCCACGGCTGAGCCAGGGGTCGTACCGACCCTTCTGGAGCGCGCCGAAGAGAGCGTGCAGGAACGCCGCGAGCAGCGCCAGTCCGGTGGCGAGGGTGGCGCCGGCCTCGGTCCCCTCGAGCGAGATCAGCCAGTCGCTCAACGCCTATCCGCGGCCTCGTGTGTCGAAGTGCCGGCCGAGCGAGACGGCGCCCCGCGTCGCGGCGCGCCTCACGCCGCCGCTCCGGCGCCTGTCAGCGCGCGGGCGAAGTCCTCCGGATCGAAGGGCGAAAGGTCGTCGATCTGTTCGCCCACGCCGATCGCGTGGATCGGCAGCCCGAACCTGTCGGCGAGCGCCACCAGAACCCCGCCCTTCGCCGTCCCGTCGAGCTTCGTCATCACGAGCCCCGAGACGTCGGCGAGTTTCTGGAAGATCTCGACCTGGTTCAACGCGTTCTGCCCCGTGGTGGCATCGAGCACCAGAAGCGTGTTGTGCGGCGCCTCAGGGTCCTTCTTGCGGATCACACGCACGATCTTGGCGAGCTCCTCCATCAGATCCTGCCGGTTCTGGAGCCGTCCCGCCGTATCGATCATCAGAAGGTCGTAGCCCTCCGCCTCGGCCCGCGTCATCGCATCGAAGGCGAGGCTCGCCGGGTCCGATCCTTCGGGCGCCGTCAGGACCGGCACGCCAGCGCGGTCGCCCCAGACCTGGAGCTGCTCGACCGCCGCGGCACGGAACGTATCGCCCGCCGCGATGATGACTTTCTTGCCCGCCGCGCGGAACTGGCTCGCGAGCTTGCCGATGGTCGTCGTCTTGCCCGAGCCGTTGACGCCCACGACGAGCACCACCTGCGGCTTTTTCGGGTAAAGCGGCATCGGCTTCGCCACCGGCTCCATGATCCGGCCGACTTCGGTGGCCAGAAGCTGCTTGATCTCGTCGGTCGAGAGCTTCCGACCCATGCGCCCTTCGGCGATGTTCGCCGTCACCCGTGTCGCGGTATCGACGCCCATGTCGGCCGAGATCAACAGGTCCTCGAGCTGCTCGAGCATGTCGTCGTCGAGTTCACGCCGGACCACCGTCTTCTGCTCTTCCCGCTTGAAGAGGCGGCCGAGCAGGCCGCGCCGGACCGCCGGTTCGGCGGTCGCGGGCTCGGCCGCCACCGTCGCCGCGAGTTCCTGCGGGATCTCCGAGGGCCCCCAGGAGGGTCCGGGATCGTCCCACTGCGGCACTTCGGACGGTGGCGCGGAGGGCACCTCTCCCGGAGGCTCGGGCACCGTAGGCGGTTCCGGCGTCCGCGGCGGCTCGGGCTCGGGCGCAGGCGGGATCTCGGGCTCACGCTCGGGCCGCTCTGGCGTCTCGGGCGGCGGTTCCGGGACCGGGACGGGTTCCGGAGCGGGCTCCGGCTCGGGCTCCGGCGGAGCCTCCGGTCCCGGCTCCGGCTCCGGAACCGGCTCGGGGGCGGGTTCCGGCGAAGGCTCGGGTTCGGGCGGAACCTCCCGCGGCTCGGGCTCCGCCGCGAGCGTCTCCTCCTCGCCGCCCTCCGCGACGATGGCGTCCAGTCCTTCCTCGAGCTTCGAGGAGGACTTGAACAATCGGTCCTTTAGTTTTCTGAAGAATGCCATGGCGTCTCCGAAGTCGCTTTAGCGTGTCACCTAATACGGGCGCCGCGACGATGGAAGTCCCGGCGCGTCGGCGGCAGCCCGCCGGCTCGCTCGGCAAGTTGACTGGAAGCCGGCGGGCGCCTGTGGCAGCCTGCGCGCATGAGATTGCTTGCCATGCTCCTTCTGGCCGCCCTGCCGGCCGCCGCCGAAACACCGCTCTCGCCGTCCGAGTTCGAGACCTACACGACCGGAAAGACACTCACCTATTCCGCGGGCGGCATTCCCTTCGGCATCGAGGAATACCTCCCCGACCGCCGCGTGCGCTGGTCCTATCTGGACGGCCAGTGCGAGGACGGGGAATGGTATCCGGCCGGCGACATGATCTGCTTCGTCTACGAGGCCTACCCGGAACACCAGTGCTGGACGTTCTACCTTGAGGATGGCGGCCTCTTGGCACGGTTCGAGAACGACCCGGACGCGACCGAACTCTACGAGACGCATCAGAGCCGGGAGCCGATGCAGTGCCTGGGGCCGAAGGTCGGGGTCTGACCGGGGAAAAACGCCTCCCGATCATGGCCGTGCGGCGGTCGCCAGTTGCGCCAGCTTCGGCGGAACACGGCGCACGTAGTATGCCGCGTTCTTCCATCGCACCTCCGCTGCGGACATCCGGTTCAAAGACGAATCGCTCCCGAATCCCATCAGACGGTCCAGAAAGGAATCACGCGGGGGAAGCATATCGGTCGAGATGCGGAAACGCCTGAAGATCTCGTTGTAGAGGTGCACGCCGAAGCTGTCCTTGCAGGCCACTTCGACTTGGTCCGCACATGACGGCAGCAAGAACTTGCGGACCGCGTTCTTCCAGTGAACAGGATAGAAGCTCGTCGGTTCGAGAATGTCGACATCGTATTGCCCCGATGTCGCCAGCTTGGTCGTCAGGACAGGACCGGTCTGTCCCCAGATGACGTTATCGCCCATCCGCTGCGCCGTCCTGTAGGCTTCCATCATCATCCGATCGCCGGCCGGCGCGAAGATCACCGCATTGTTGATCTTCCTGGCATCCTCCCGCGACACGGTCGCCCGAGGATACCGCGGAAACGGGCGTCGGCAGAAGACGTCGGCGTCCACCCAGTATCCGCCACGGTCGTGCAGCATCTTGTAGCGGAAGAGATTCGAGAAGCCGGATACGCTGCCGACCCATTGTCCGCTCTTGTAATAGAAGACCGCGCTCTCCGGGATGATCTCTGAGGCATCGCAGCGGATCACGTCCGGCGGAAGGTCGAGCGCGTCATTGAACGTATACACGCGCGTCTCGTGTCCTGCCGCGACGAAGCTGCGGAGGCATTGACACGACCAGAGCGGAAGCGGCCCGCCGTGCCAGAAAGTCGAAACGACCGGGAGCTTTTCTGCCCCTCGCGAAATGGCGCCCGCTGTGTCAGACATCGGCCTTGCCCTTCAAACCCTTCAGGACCGCAGTCAACATGCTGCGTGCAACTTGTCTATCCGAGACAGACGTTTCAGGTCGAGCAATTGACAATGCGATTGATCAGAGACACGTGGCGCAAGACGCAATCATCAGAAAAGGCTTCCCTGTTCCGGTTTGTCGGGCCTTGTCGGCGCCTTTTGCTTCGTCCCTGCCTGAACACTCGAACTGACGGCCAGCCGCCCATCCCGGAACTGGATCTCGAGTGCCGCGGCCTTGCCGGCCGCCTCGGCCGTCGTCACGACTGCCCCGTCGCCGCGCACCACGGCATAGCCCCGCTGCAGCGTCTGCTCGTAGCCGAGCGTCAGCCGCAGCCGCTCGACGGCGTCGAGCCGCGCGGACCGGCGCTCGGACTGCGCGGCCCATGCCGCCTTCATCCGCCGGGAGTGTTCGGCGAGCTTCACATGGTTCTCCCGTATCTCGCGCCGATGGTCCCGCATGGCTCTTGCGAATGCCGGTCCGAGCCTGTTCCCGCAACTCAGAAGCGCCTCGCGCCGCTGCCGGAGCGCAGTCTCGAGCGTCCGCGGCCGAAGCACCGCCGCAGCCTCCGTCAGCCGGTTCCGCTTCTTCTGCGCGAGCGCCGTCAACGCGCCGGGCAGACGCTCGCCCCAGTAATCGAGGCGCTGCTTCGGCTGGTCGAGCAGCCGCTCGGGCCGCGGCAACCCGCGCGAGAGGTCGCGAAGCCTCTGGCGGCGCTGATCCATTCCACGCACGAGACAGCCCGTGAGCCGCGCGCCCTGCTGGTCTGTCCGGGCGAGCAGATCCAACCGAACCGGCACCGCCATCTCGGCCGCGGCCGTCGGTGTCGGAGCGCGGCGGTCGGAAGCGAAGTCGATGAGCGTGGTGTCGGTCTCGTGGCCCACCGCGGAGATCAGCGGGATCGCGCTTTCGGCAGCGGCGCGCACCACCATCTCTTCGTTGAAGCCCCAGAGATCCTCGAGACTGCCCCCGCCCCGCGCGACGATCAGAAGGTCGGGCCGGGGCAGCGAACTGCCGGGCCCCAGCGCGTTGAAGCCCCGGATCGCATTCGCGACCTCGGGCGCGCAGCGGTCGCCCTGCACGGCCACGGGCCAGATCAGCACCTTGCGCGGAAAGCGGTCGCGGAGACGGTGGAGGATGTCGCGGATCACCGCGCCGGAGGGCGAGGTGACGATGCCGATGATTTCCGGCAGATAAGGAATTGGAACCTTCCGCTCGGGCGCGAAAAGCCCCTCGGCCTCGAGCGACTTCTTGCGCTTCTCGAGCATCGCCATGAGCGCGCCCATGCCCGCCGGACGGATATCCTCGATGACGATCTGGTACTTCGACTGGCCGGGAAATGTCGTGAGGCGGCCCGTCGCCACCACCTCGAGCCCCTCCTCGGGCTGTGTGGCGAGGCGTCCGGCCACGCCCTTCCAGATCACCCCCGACAGAACCGACCGGTCGTCCTTGAGATCGAGGTAGACATGCCCCGACCGGGGACGAGAGACGCGGCCGATCTCGCCCCGGACCCGGACATGGGAGAACTCGCCCTCGATGGTGCGCTTCACCGCGCCCGATATTTCCGAGACGGTGAATTCCGGGGCGTTTTCGCCGGCGACTGGATCGTCGATCAGGTCAGACATGCGGCGCATCCTAACGTGGCCCGTCGCGCCCTTCCAGAGACCATGCGAGGGCAGCATCCTGCGGACAGGCACATTCGGAGCGAGATCAGACAGGCGCCGGCGCTTGCCCCGGTCGAGCGCGTTCTGTAACCGAAGCAACAACAGCGGAGACGGTGGCCCATGAACATCCTGATCCTCGGCGGCGGCGGACGGGAACACGCGCTCGCCTGGGCCGTGCTCCAGAACCCGAAATGCGACAAGCTGATCGTCGCCCCGGGAAACGCCGGCATCGCGATGATCGCGGACTGCGCGGATCTCGACATCCTCGACGGCGGCGCGGTCGCGGCCTTCGCCGGGGAGAACGCCATCGACTTCGTGATCGTGGGGCCCGAGGCGCCGCTCGCCGCCGGTATCTCTGACCGTCTGAGGGATTCGGGGCTTCTGGTATTCGGGCCGTCCGAGGCCGCCGCCCGGCTCGAGGCGTCGAAAGGTTTCACCAAGGAAATCTGCGAGGCCGCGGGCGTTCCGACGGCCGCCTGGGCGCGGTTCGCCGACGCGGGGGCGGCGAAGGCACATGTGCGGTCGCGGGGTGCGCCGATCGTCGTGAAGGCCGACGGCCTCGCCGCCGGAAAGGGCGTCGTCGTGGCAGAGACCGTCGACCAGGCGACCGCCGCCATCGACGAGATGTTCGGAGGCGCCTTCGGCGCGGCCGGCGCCGAGGTCGTGATCGAGGAATTCATGGAGGGCGAGGAGGCGTCGTTCTTCGTGCTATGCGACGGCAGAGACGTTCTGTCCATCGGCACCGCGCAGGACCACAAGCGCGTGGGCGAGGGCGACACGGGGCCCAATACCGGCGGGATGGGCGCCTACTCACCCGCCCCGGTGATGACGGACGAGGTCACACGGCGCGCGATGGACGAGATCGTGCGCCCGACCGTGGCCGAGATGGCGCGTCGGGATATGCCCTACCAGGGTGTGCTTTACGCAGGTCTGATGATACGGGATGGCGCACCGCGGCTCGTCGAATACAACGTCCGCTTCGGGGATCCTGAGTGCCAGGTCCTGATGATGCGGCTCGGGGCGCAGGCCTTCGACCTCATGCATGCCTGCGCCGAGGCCCGGCTGGGCGAGTGCAGAGCCAACTGGGCCGACGATCACGCGCTGACGGTGGTGATGGCCGCGGACGGTTATCCGGGACCCTACCAGAAAGGAACCGTGATCCGTGGTCTCGACGCCCTGCCGGAGGACGCGACGACCATGGTATTCCATGCCGGAACGGCGGAAAGAGACGGCAGGTTCATAGCCGCGGGCGGGCGGGTGCTGAACGCCACGGCCCGGGGAGCGAGCCTTTCGGAGGCGGCGGAGCGCGCTTATGCGGCGGTCGACCTTATCGACTGGCCGGAAGGCTTCTGCCGCCGCGACATCGGCTGGCGAGCGCTCGGCTGAAAGACGATCAGACAGCGGCCCTTCCGGTCGCCGGCAAACAAGTTTAATGCTAAACCATCTTCAAGGCGGAGGAATCATGTCCGGCGATCCAAGGCAGGAAGCGCTCAGGCAACAGGCGCTCCAGTATCACCGAGAGCCCCGGCCCGGAAAGCTCGAGGTCCGCGCGACCAAGCCGCTCGCGAACGGGCGCGATCTCGCCCGCGCCTATTCTCCGGGCGTCGCCGAGGCCTGCCTTGAGATCAAGGCGGATCCGCGGACCGCGTCACTCTATACCTCGCGCGCGAACCTCGTGGGCGTGGTGTCGAACGGCTCCGCGGTGCTCGGCCTCGGCAACATCGGCGGTCTCGCCTCGAAGCCGGTGATGGAGGGCAAGGCCGTGCTCTTCAAGAAATTCGCCAACATCGACTGCTTCGACATCGAACTCGAAGAGAGCGATCCCGAGAAGCTGGCCGAAATCGTCTGCGCGCTCGAACCCACCTTCGGCGCGATCAATCTCGAGGACATCAAGGCGCCCGACTGCTTCATCGTCGAGAGGATCTGCCGCGAACGCATGAACATCCCCGTCTTCCACGACGACCAGCACGGCACGGCGATCGTCGTTGGTGCCGCGGCGACGAACGCGATGCACGTCGCCGGCAAGAGCTTCGAGGACATCAAGGTCGTCTCGACGGGCGGCGGCGCGGCGGGGATCGCCTGTCTGAACATGCTGCTCAAGCTCGGCGTGAAGCGCGAGAACGTCTGGCTCTGCGACATCCACGGCCTCGTCCACGAGGGCCGGACCGAAGACATGACCCCGCAGAAGGCGGCCTATGCCCAGCAGAGCGAGCTCCGCACCCTGGACGACGTGATCGGGCGGGCCGACCTCTTCCTCGGCCTCTCGGGACCGCGCGTTCTCAAGCCCGAGATGGTGGCGAGGATGGCCCCGAAGCCGGTGATCTTCGCGCTCGCCAATCCGACACCCGAGATCATGCCCGACGACGTGCGCGCGGTCTCGCCGGACGCGATCATCGCCACGGGGCGGTCGGATTACCCCAACCAGGTCAACAACGTCCTCTGCTTCCCGTTCATCTTCCGCGGCGCGCTCGACGTCGGCGCGACCGAGATCAACGACGACATGCAGATCGCCTGCATCGAGGGGATCGCGGCGCTGGCCCGTGCGACGACCTCCGCGGAGGCAGCGGCGGCCTACCAGGGCGAGCAGATGACCTTCGGGGCAGACTACCTGATCCCCAAGCCCTTCGACCCGCGCCTGATGGGCGTCGTCGCCGGCGCGGTCGCCAAGGCCGCCTGCGCCACCGGCGTCGCCGAGCGCCCGATCGAAGACTTCGAGGCGTACAAGCGCAAGCTCGACGGGTCGGTCTTCCGGTCCGCGCTCATCATGCGACCCGTCTTCGAGGCGGCGGCGACGGCGGAGCGCAAGATCGTCTTCGCCGAAGGCGAGGACGAGCGTGTGCTCCGCTCCGCGCAGGCGATGATCGAGGAGACGACGGATGCGCCGATCCTGATCGGACGTCCGGAGGTGATCGAGACGCGAGCCGAGCGCATCGGCCTGCCGATCCGGCCGGGCCGGGATTTCGAAGTGGTGAACCCCGAAAACGACCCGCGCTACCGCGAATACTGGGAAACCTACCACGCCATCATGGAGCGCCGTGGCGTGACGCCGGACCTCGCCAAGGCGATCATGCGGACCAACACCACCGCGATCGCCGCGGTGATGGTCCACCGCGGCGAGGCCGACAGCCTGCTGTGCGGCACCTTCGGGCAGTATCTCTGGCATCTCAATTACGTCCGGCAGGTGCTGGCGGTCGGCGGACTCCATCCGGTCGGCGCGCTCAGCCTGATGATCATGGAGGACGGGCCGCTGTTCATCGCCGACACCCAGGTCCATCCCGATCCGACGCCCGAACAGATCGCGGAAGTCGCCGTGGGCGCCGCGCGCCATGCGCGCCGGTTCGGAATCGCCGCCAAGGTCGCGCTCTGCTCCCACAGCCAGTTCGGAAACCTCGATACCGCCTCGGGGCTGAAGATGCGCCGCGCTCTCGAGATTCTCGACGCGCAGGAGCCCGACTTCGCCTACGAGGGCGAGATGCATGTCGACGCCGCTCTCGATCCCGAGCTTCGGGCGCGCATCTTTCCGAACGCGCGGATGGAGGGCGCGGCGAACATCCTGATCTTCTCGAACACCGACGCCGCCTCGGGAGTGCGCAACATCCTGAAGGCCCGCGCGCGCGGGCTGGAGGTCGGGCCGATCCTCATGGGGATGGGCAATCGCGCCCACATCGTGACACCGTCGATCACCGCGCGCGGGCTTCTCAACATGTCCGCCGTCGCGGGCACGCCGGTGGCGCACTACGGCTGAGGCCGGGGGGCTCTGCCCCCCGGACCCCCGGAGTACTTGGTCCGAGATGAAGGGCGCAGTTGGCGCGACCCGTGACCGCTTGGCGCAGGCAATGATCTTGCCGCGCGGCACCCCGCTGCGTAAGGACATTTCCGGGACGTGGAGGAGAACACTCATGACTTACGCCGAGGTCTATGCTGCGTGGAAATCGGACCCGGAACGGTTCTGGATGGCGGCCGCGGAGGCGATCGACTGGGACCGAAAGCCATCGAAGGCCCTCTTCGACGAGAGCGCGCCGATCTACGAGTGGTTCTCCGACGGCATGGTGAACACCTGCTGGAACGCTATAGACCGGCACGTGGAGGCGGGGCACGGCGACCGGACGGCGATCATCCACGACAGCCCGGTGAGCCATACCAAGCACACGATAACCTATGCGGAGCTGCAAACCCGCGTCGCGACCCTTGCAGGCGCGCTCAAGGCAAAAGGCGTCGGCAAGGGCGACCGGGTCATCATCTACATGCCGATGGTGCCCGAGGCGCTGGAGGCCATGCTCGCCTGCGCCCGCCTCGGGGCGATCCACTCCGTGGTGTTCGGCGGCTTCGCGGCGCACGAGCTTGCCGTTCGGGTCGACGACGCGCAGCCAAAGTGCATCATCGCGGCGTCCTGCGGGATCGAGCCCGGCCGGATCGTTCACTACAAGCCGCTCCTCGACGGGGCGCTCCAACAGGCGGCGCACAAGCCCGACTTCTGCGTAATCTTCCAGCGCGAGCAGGAGGTGGCGCATCTGGAGGAGCACCGCGATGTCGACTGGCACGCCTTCCAGTACGGTGTCGCGCCAGCCGACTGCCTGCCCGTTGAGGGCAACCATCCGGCCTACATCCTCTATACCTCCGGCACGACCGGCCAGCCCAAAGGCGTCGTCCGCGCGACCGCCGGGCACCTCGTGGCGCTCAACTGGTCGATGACGAACATCTATGGGGTGGATCCCGGTGACGTGTTCTGGGCGGCTTCGGACGTCGGCTGGGTCGTGGGCCACAGCTACATCTGCTACGCGCCGCTGATCCACGGCAACACCACCGTCGTCTTCGAGGGCAAGCCTGTCGGCACCCCGGACGCGGGCACGTTCTGGCGCGTGATACAGGATTGGCGGGTGAAGGTGCTGTTCACCGCGCCGACCGCCTTCCGCGCGATCAAGCGGGACGACCCCAAGGGCGAACTCCTGCAGGACTACGACATCTCCTCGCTCGATGCGCTGTTTCTCGCGGGCGAGCGCGCCGACCCCGACACGATCCGCTGGGCCGAGGACAAACTGAAGGTGCCGGTGATCGACCACTGGTGGCAGACCGAAACCGGCTGGTCGATCGCGGCGAACCCGATGGGGATCGAGCCGCTCCCGGTGAAGATCGGTTCGCCCGCCGTGGCGATGCCGGGCTACGAGGTGCACATCCTCGACGACGACGGGCACGAGGTGCCGGACGGCGAGCTCGGGGCGATCGCCGTGAAGCTGCCCCTGCCCCCGGGAACGCTGCCCACGCTCTGGAACGCGGAGCCACGGTTCCGCAAGGCCTATCTCGAGCATTTCCCCGGCTACTACGAGACCGGCGATGCCGGCTACAAGGACGCGGACGGCTACCTCTACATCATGGCGCGGACCGACGACGTCATCAACGTGGCGGGTCATCGGCTTTCGACCGGCGCGATGGAAGAGGTTCTGGCCTCGCACCCCGATGTCGCCGAATGCGCGGTCATCGGGGTCGCGGACGACCTCAAGGGCCAGCTTCCGATGGGCTTTCTCTGCCTCAACAAGGGCTGCAACCGCGAGCACGCGGAGCTCGTCGGGGAATGCGTCAGGCTGGTGCGCGACCAGATCGGTCCGGTCGCTGCGTTCAAGCACGCGGTCGTGGTCGACCGCCTGCCCAAGACCCGCTCGGGCAAGATCCTGCGCGCAACCATGGTCAAGGTCGCAGACGGGCAGCCGTTCAAGACTCCGGCCACGATCGACGACCCCGCCATCCTCGACGAGATCCGCGAGGCGGTGATGCCGCTCGGCTACGCGAAGGCCTGACGCCGCGCCTCCATCTGTCTGGAAATATCCCGGGGAGCGCGAGGGGCAGAGCCCCTCGCCCGATCGCCCGGCCGCAGGCCGGGCGACATCCCTCAGACGAACTGTTCGCGGATCAGCCGCTCCTCGAGCCCGTGACCGGGATCGAAGAGGAGCCTGTGCCGGATCTCCGGCTCGCTCCGGATTTCCACCATCACCACGTCGCGGACCGATTTTCCGTCGGCATCCGCCATCACCGGGCGCTTCTCCGCCTCGAGCACGTCGAAACGCACCGTCGCCGCCTTCGGCAGGAGCGCCCCGCGCCAGCGGCGCGGCCGGAAGGCCGACATCGCCGTCAGCGCCAGAACGTCGGACCCGATTGGCAGGATCGGCCCGTGCGCGGAATAGTTGTAGGCGGTCGACCCCGCAGGCGTCGCCACCAGCGCCCCGTCGCAGACAAGTTCCTCCATCCGCA
>CAZPOK010000028.1:0-21081 GCA_964587905.1 uncultured Rhodobacterales bacterium
ACCCCTGCCTCCCGAAGACAGTGCTCTACCAGGCTGAGCTACACTCCGACCGTGGCGTGCGGACTAGCGCCTGCCGTGCCCATTTGCAAGCCCTTCATTCGGCCGCGCGGGTCAGTCTCTCCAGCGCGCTGACGCGCGGCTGGGTGCCCGTCTCGGGCCGAGAGCGGGTCCTCAGAACGGGAGTCGTCAGGGAGATGCCGCGAAGGCTCTCCCGGAGGACGATGTAGATGCCGCTGGCGATGATCACGCCGGCGCCGATCCATGTCCAGAGATCGGGAAACTCCTCGAAATACGCGACGCCGTAGACCGCCGCCCAGAGGATCTGCGAATACTGCATCGGCGCCACGATCGCCGCGTCGCCCGCCTTGTAGGCCGCGATGATCAGGAGCCCGGCGGTGAACCCGAAGGCCGCCATCGCCGCGAACATCGCGAACTCGACACCGCCCACGGGCACGAAGACGAAGGGCAGCAGCGCGCCCATGACGGCGGCGTTCGCCATCATCGGGTAGACCAGCAGTACGGCGCTCCGTTCGTCCTTTCCGATCTTTCTGATGATCACGGCGGTGAGCGAGCTTCCCACCGAGGCCGTCAGAGCCGCCGCATGACCGAGGCCGAGAGGTTCGGTGGCGGGCCTGAGGACGATCATCACGCCGATCAGGCCGACGACGACCGCCGCCCATCGGTGCAGGCCGACCCGCTCGCCGAGGATCGGGATCGACAGCACCGTGATGATCAGCGGTGCGGCGAAAAGGATCGCGTAGACCTGAGCCAGGGGCAGGACCGAGAAGGCGTAGAAGGCCGAACCGCCGGTGACCACCGCCGAAGCCGTGCGCAGCGCCGTCCACCACGGATGCACCGGGATCAGCGTGCCTTTCGTCTTGTCCCGCATCAGCATCAGCGTGACGAGCGGAAACGAGAGAAGCACGCTGAAGAACACGATCTGGAACGGAGAGTAGCTGGCGCCGAGCGTTTTCACGAAGACGTCGTGGGTCGCGTAGAGCCCGAACGCAGTGAGCGCCAGCAAGGCGCCTCGCAGATTGGATTTCGCGGCTGCGTGCATTGAGGTCTTTCGGCGGGACCACGGGCACCCAAGCCGCGATGCCGCCAGAGGTCAAGGGCGTCTCACAGACTCGCGTCGAGCGCCGCAACCACGGCATCGCCCATCTGGCGTGTCGAGACGGGCGCGCCGCCTTCAGGGCCCATGAGGTCCGCCGTGCGCAGACCGTCCGCCAGCACCGTCTCGACCGCCTTCTCCAGCCGGTCGGCCTCGGCGCCCTGATCGAAGGAATACCGCAGCGCCATCGCGAAGGAGAGAATGCAGGCGATCGGGTTCGCCTTGCCCTGGCCGGCGATGTCGGGGGCCGAGCCGTGCACGGGCTCGTAGAGCGCCTTCGGCCGCCCGTTCGCCATCGGTGCGCCAAGGGAGGCGGACGGGAGCATGCCGAGAGAGCCGGTCAGCATCGCCGCGAGGTCCGACAGCAGGTCGCCGAAGAGGTTGTCCGTCACGATCACGTCGAACTGCTTGGGCCAGCGGGTGAGCTGCATCGCGCCCGCGTCGGCGTACATGTGGGAAAGCTCGACATCCGGATACTCGGCATCGGCCACGCGCTGCACGACCTCGCGCCACAGCACGCCCGATTCCATGACGTTGGCCTTCTCCATCGAGCAGACCTTGTTCGACCGGCGACGCGCCAGCTCGAAGGCGGACCGCGCGACGCGCTCGATCTCGCTTTCGGTGTATCGCTGCGTGTTGATGCCGACGCGCTCGTTACCTTCCTTGATGATACCGCGCGGTTCGCCGAAGTAGACGCCGGACGTCAGTTCCCGCACGATCATGATGTCGAGGCCCGCGACCACGTCGCGCTTGAGCGACGAGAAGTCGGCGAGCGCATCGAAGCATTGCGCGGGGCGCAGGTTGGCATAGAGGTCCATCTCCTTCCGGAGCCGGAGAAGCCCCCGCTCGGGCTTCACTGAGAAGTCGAGATCGTCGTACTTGGGCCCGCCGACCGCCCCCAGCAGCACCGCGTCGGCGGCTTGCGCCTTCGCCATCGTCTCATCGGTGAGCGGAGCGCCATGCGCGTCGTAGGCCGCGCCGCCGACGAGATCCTCGCTCACGTCGAAGTGGAGCCCGCGCGTCTTGCCGTACCATCCGATGATCTTTCGGACTTCCGCCATGACCTCGGGGCCGATGCCGTCTCCGGGCAGGATGAGGATGGAGGGCGTGCTCATTGTCGCTGGGTCCTTCGTCTTGATGGTCCGGCTCCGCGTATCCCCTGGCCGGGACGCGGTCAAGAAAGCAGGATCGGGAGGCCAACGGTGTCGCGGACCGATACGGCGCGCGGCACGCGCCGGATCGCGTCTGGACAAATTCTCGGCGTTGCGGATGGCTCGTCAGCCCAGCGACTTCTCCATGAAGAGGCTGCACGGCAGATCCTCATAGCCCCCGAACCGCCCGCGCTCCCGGTAGCCAAGACGCTTGTAGAGCGCCACCGCGGGTTCCAGTTTCGGCCCCGTTTCCAGACGGAGGACCCTCAGTCCGATGTCCCGCGCCGCGTTCTCGACCTCCTCGACCAGGGCACGTCCGAGCCCGTGCCCCCGGGCCGATTTCGTCACGAAGAGACGTTTCATCTCACCGTAACGCAGCATGTCGACGAGGGCGATGCATCCGATCGGCACATCGTCGAGGCGCGCCACAATGAACTGCGTGTTCGGCGTGGCGAGGTCTTCGGCCGAAAGGCTGAAGATCTGATCCGGCGGATACACCTTCTCGATTTCGGTCTGGCTCGCCGCGATCAGTCTTCTGGACCCCGCAGCGACCGGGCTCTCCGTGCGGATCTCTATGGTCGGCGCATCCAGGCTCATCTTGCCGGCGCCGATACTGGTGTGAATGGCAGCATGTCGTCCCACCCTTTGTCGTGTCCCAAGCGCCGTCCCCCGACTCAACGCGGGGAGATTAAGCTTTCCCGACCTGCTGCCGGTCAAGGCGATTCGTGGCCGGCCTGACGATCTTGGTCTTTCCGCACAGGAGGCCGTCAACATCTTGTGGATAAGGCGGCAGATCGCCAAAGATGATGCGGTCCTCGTTGACTTGTGGCCCGCACCGGCCTCAGAGTCGCCAGACCTAGGGAATCATTCGGGGCACCCGCCTGATGCGTTTCACGCGACTGCGACTGAACGGCTTCAAGAGCTTCGTCGATCCGACCGAAATGGTCATCGCCGACGGGCTCACGGGAATCGTCGGGCCGAACGGGTGCGGAAAGTCGAACCTTCTCGAGGCGCTGCGCTGGGTCATGGGGGAAAACCGGCCGACCGCGATGCGCGGCGACGGGATGGAGGACGTGATTTTCGCGGGGACCTCCCGCCGTCCCGCCCGCAACTTCGCCGAGGTCGCACTCGGGATCGACAACTCCGAACGACTGGCGCCCGCCGGCTTCAACGACAGCGACATCCTCGATATCGTCCGCCGGATCACCCGCGACGCGGGGTCGGCCTACAAGGCGAATGCGAAGGATGTCCGGGCGCGTGACGTGCAGATGCTGTTCGCCGATGCCTCGACCGGGGCGCATTCGCCGGCACTCGTGCGGCAGGGGCAGATCGCCGAACTCATCAACGCCAAGCCGAAGTCCCGGCGCCGCATCCTCGAGGAGGCCGCGGGCATTTCGGGCCTCTACCAGCGCCGCCACGAGGCGGAGCTGAAGCTGAAGGGCGCCGAGACGAACCTCGCGCGGGTCGACGACGTGATCGACCAACTGGCACAGCAGCTCCAGAGCCTCGCGCGACAGGCGCGGCAGGCGGCGCGTTACCGCGAGATCGGTGCCCAGCTGAGGCAGGCGGAGGGGCTTCTGCTCTACCGGCGCTGGCGGGAGGCCGACGAGGCGCGTGCCCTGGCCGAGGACGCGCTTCGCGACCAGCTGCGCGCCGCGTCCGAGGCAGAGCGTCTGGCCCGGTCCGCGACGGCCGAGCGTGCCGCGCGGGACGAGGCGCTTCCGGCCGTGCGCGAGGAGGCGGCGATCGCCGCCGCGGTCCTGCAGCGCCTGGAGCTTGAGCGCCAGTCGCTCGACGATCAGGAGACCCGGGCGCAGGCCGCGGTCCGGGCGCTGTCGGGACGGATCGAACAGATGAGCCGCGACCTCGAACGCGAATCCGCTCTCAACAACGACGCAGGGGAGACGATCGCGCGGCTCGAGGCCGAAGCGGCCCAACTCGACGAGGCCGGCGCCGGCCACGAGACGGCGCTCGAAGCGGCCGCCGAGGCGGCGCGGCAGGCGGGTCAGGTGCTGTCCAGGCGCGAAGAGGCTCTGGATGAGCTGACCGAGGACGTGGCGCGGCTTTCGGCGCGTCACCACGCGGCGCACAGGCTTCGCGAGGATGCAAAGACGACGCTCGAGAAGAGCGAAGCCGAAGCCGCGAATGCGAAGGGCAAGGTGGTCGAGTCCGCTGAGGCCATGAGACGTGCCGAAGCGGAGGTCGCGAAGTCGACCGAAGCGCAGGAGGCGGCGGTGACGGCGGCGGCCGAGGCCGAGGCGGCGCTGGTGGCGGCCGACGATGCGCGCGGCGATGCGCAGGCGCGCGAAGCGGAGGCCCGGGCACAACGCTCCGAGGCCGAGGGCGAGGTGTCGGCGCTTCGGGCCGAAGCCGGGGCTCTCGCGCGTCTCGTCGACCGGGATACCGCGGAGGGCGGGCAGGTTCTCGACCTGCTGCGCGTCCAGTCGGGCTACGAAAAGGCCCTCGGCGCCGCCCTGTCGGACGACCTTCGCGCCCCGGCGATCGACGAAGAGGGCGGGTCGGGCTGGGCTCAGCTTCCCGGCTACGCGTCTCCGCAAATGTTGCCCGAGGGCGTCAAGGCACTGACGAACTATGTCTCGGTGCCCGCGGTTCTGGTCCGGCGCATGGGGCAGGTGGGCCTCGTGGCCCGATCCGAAGGGCCGCGGCTTCAGGCGGATCTGAAGCCCGGCCAGAGACTCGTCAGCGTCGAGGGAGATCTCTGGCGCTGGGACGGGCTGCGCGCGAGCGCGGAGGACGCGCCGTCGGCGGCCGCGCTCCGTCTTCAGCAGCTCAACCGGCTTCAGGAGCTCAAGCAGGATATCGAGGAAGCCACGGCGCGCGCCGATGGCGCCGCGCGGGCGCACGACCTGCTCAAGGCCCGTCTCGCCGAGGCGACGGCCGCCGACGCAGCGGCCCGAGACGCGCGCCGGGCGGCCGACCAGGCGGTGACCGAGGCCAGTCGCGCGCTGTCCCGTGCCGAAGCCGAGCGCGACATTTCTGGTGGGCGCCTCGAGAGCCTGCGCCTTGCCGTATCGCGGCACGACGAGGCCGCCTCCGAGGCGCGTCAGGCACTGCGGGACGCCGAGCGTGCCGTCGCCGATCTGGACGATCTCGACGCCGCCCGGGCGGAAGCGGAAGACGTCAAGACCACCGTCGAGGCCGCGCGCCTGACGATGATCGCCCGCCGCTCTGCGCATGACGAGCTTCGTCGCGACGGCGAAGCGAGAGAGCGGCGGCGCAAGGATCTCACCCGCGAACTGGAGACATGGCGGAACCGGCTCGAGACCGCGGGCGAACGAATTGCCGAACTCGAAGAACGGCGCGAGGCGGCCCGGCGCGAGCTCTCCATCGCCTCGGCGCAGCCCGACGAGATCGCGGCGAAACGGGTGAAGGTCGAGGATGCGAAGGCCGATGCCGAAGCGCGCAACCGCACCGCGTCGGACAGGCTCTCCGAAGCGGAGACCGCGCAGCGCGACGCCGTCGCCGCCGAGCGCGACGCGGAGCGCCGCGCCTCGGATGCGCGCGAGGCACGGGCACGGGTGGAGGCGCGGGCCGAAGCGGCGCGCGAAGCCGTCGAGGCGGCGGTCGAACGGATCGGGGAGGAACTCGAGACGACGCCGCAGGAGCTTCTCTCGAAACTCGGGAGCGATCCAGAGCGGATGCCGTCGTCGGACGCGATAGAGGCCGACGTGCACCGGCTGAAGCGCCAGCGCGACGCGCTGGGCGCGGTGAACCTTCGCGCGGAAGAGGACGCCCGCGACGTCCAGACGGAGCATGACACGCTCGTCGCCGAGAAGGCTGACCTCGAGGACGCGATCCGCGCGCTCCGTACGGGGATCGCGAACCTCAACCGCGAGGGCCGGGAGCGGCTGCTCACCGCCTTCGAGCAGGTGAACTCGAACTTCTCGATGCTCTTCACGCACCTCTTCGGCGGTGGCGAGGCCAAGCTCGTCATGGTCGAGAGCGACGACCCGCTCGAGGCGGGACTCGAAATCATGTGCCAGCCGCCGGGCAAGAAGCTGTCGACCCTGTCGCTCCTGTCTGGCGGTGAGCAGACGCTGACCGCGCTCGCGCTCATCTTCGCGGTCTTTCTCGCCAACCCGGCGCCGATCTGCGTGCTCGACGAGGTGGACGCGCCGCTCGACGATGCCAACGTCACGCGCTTCTGCGACATGCTCGACGAGATGGCCCGCCGCACCGAGACCCGATTCCTCATCATCACGCACCATGCGGTCACCATGGCCCGGATGGACCGGCTCTTCGGTGTGACGATGGTGGAGCAGGGGGTGAGCCAGCTCGTGTCCGTCGACCTCCGGAAGGCCGAGCAACTGGTGGCGTGATGGAGCGCCGCGTGACGGATCGAAATACGCCGTGAACAAGCGGAGCGTCTCATGTCCGAACACATCGGCATCGCCACTGTCCTGATCATTCTGGCCGTCGCGGGCGGTCTCGGCGATGATCGGGGCCCGACGGACGCGGCGATTGCGGCGGGTCCGGATTACGTCGCGACGCGGTGATCACAACCGGCCGAGCAGATCCCGTGTCGGCCAGGAATCGGCGGGCAGGCCAAGACGCTGCTGCTCCTTGCGCACGGCGATCCGCGTCATCGCGCCCAGAATGCCGTCGATCCCGCCCACGTCGTGCCCGCGCGCGGCGAGCTTCTGCTGCAGGAGCCGCATCTCGTCCCCCGACAGCGCCGGCGACGGAGCCCCCGCGTCCAAGACCGGCGCGCCTTCGAGCCTCGTCGCGAAGTAGGCCGCCGTGAGAACGTAGACGAAGCTTCTGTTCCACTCGAAGTAGACCTCGAAATTCGGATAGGCGATGAAGGCCGGACCGTTCCGGCCCTCCGGCAGGATGATCGCCCCGTCGAGCCCCTGCGCGAGGCTCCCGCTGCGGGCTCTGACGCCCATCCGTTCCCAATCGGCGACGGGCTTCCAGATATCGACGCCGGTCTGGCTCCAGTCGAGCCCTCCGGGAACGACGATCTCCTGCAACCATGGTTGGTTCGGCCGCCAGCCGAGCGAACGCAGCATCTTCCCGCCCGACATCAGCGCGTCGGGGGCGGAGGTCTTGAGCGTCACCCGTCCGTCGCCATCTCCGTCGACGCCGTTCTCGATGATGTCGCCCGGCAGCATCTGCACCATGCCGATTTCGCCTGCCCACGCGCCGGTCGTCCGGGCCGGATCGATGTCGCCCCGGCGGTAGAGCTCCAGCGCCGAGAACACATGCGGCCGGAAGAGATCGGGGCGCCGGCAGTCATGGCTGAGCGTCATCAGGGCATTTACCGTATTGAAGTCGCCCTGCACCGCGCCGTAGTCCGTCTCGAAGGCCCAGAAGGCGAGCAGAACCCCCCGGTTCACACCGTAGTCCCGCTCGACCCGATCGAACACGGCGTCCCATCTCTGCGCGTTCCGGCGTCCGTTATCGATGCGGTTCTGGCTGATCAGGCGGCGTGAGAAGTCGGTGAACGGACGCTGGAAAATGCCCTGCGCCCTGTCCGCCCGGATCACGGCGGGGTCCTGCCGGACCGAAGAGAAGAACCGGTCGGCCAGGCCGCGGTCGAAGCCCTGGCTGACGGCTTCGGTCTTCATCCGGGCGACGAAGTCCCGAAAGTCTCCGCCGCAGGCTACGCCCGCCTCGGCGGCTGTGGCCACCGATGCACACAGGGCGAGGGTGGTGACCAACCGACGCATCGGAGCTCCTCGTCGAAACCTCAACTTGGACGGTAGCAGGCACGGCGGTGCCTTCAACCCTCCGCGGTTTCCGGCGTCGGCGGCAATCCGCGCGCAGCCGGATCTGGTTAACGATGATTACCCGCCCGTTAACCACTTGTTAGGGAACCGGCAACATAGTCCGCAGCGGGGGACGACTTACCGGGATCTTGCACCCGGAGGAGCGATGAACATACTGATAGTCGAGGCGAATCCGGACCTATCGGAGGTCTGGAAGCGGCACCTCGAACGACATGGCTGCACGGTTCAGGTGGCGGCGAGCCAGGAAAACGCGGTGTGCGTTCTCCAGAAGGCTCGGATCGACGTGATCGTGCTTAACCTGTTGCTGGAAGCCGGCAGCGCCTTCGCGGTCGCCGATTTCGCCAGCTACCGCCAACCCGGCGCGCGCGTCGTCTTCGTCACGCGCTCGACATTCTTCTCCGACGGGTCGATCTTCAACCTCGTCCCGAACGCCTGCGGCTTCTTTCCGGTCCAGACGCCGCCGGAGGATCTGGCGGCGATCGTCGCGCATTACGGCGCCTAGATCAGCTGCCGGTGGCTCGCAGGGCCGGAGTGCCGAGCGCGTCGCGGTCGTGCGGTGCGTTCCAATCGAGGATCGGGTTGATCGGAATGATCCTGTTGGGATTGATGGTCTCGTGGCTGAAGTGGTAGTGCCGCACGATGTGGTCGAGCCGCACAGTTTCCGCCACGCCCGGCCACTGGTAAAGCTCGCGCGTGTAAGCCCAGAGGTTCGGATAGTCGATCAGCCGGCGTCGGTTGCACTTGAAATGCAGGTGGTAGACAGGATCGAACCGGAACAGCGTCGTCACCAGCCGCCAGTCGGCTTCCGTGATCCGGTCGCCCATCAGGTAGCGGTTCCCCGACAGCCGGTCTTCGAGCCAGTCGAGCGACTCGAACAGGGACGTAACGGCCTCGTCGTAGGCCTCCTGCGTGGTGGCGAAGCCAGATCGGTAGACGCCGTTGTTGACGGTTTCGTAGATGCGCCCGTTCACCTCTTCGATCTCGTCCCGAAGCTCCTCCGGCCAATAATCGTCTGTGTTTCCGGTCAGATGATCGAAGGCCGAGTTGAACATACGGATGATCTCGGAGCTTTCGTTCGAAACGATCGTTTCGCGTTCCGTGTCCCAGAGCACCGGCACCGTGACCCGGCCGGAAATCTTCGGATCAGCCTTGATGTAGACGTCGCGCATGAACTCGAAACCATGAAGCCGGTCACCGGTCGCCCCGTCGAAAGAGGTGTCGAACGTCCAGCCGTCGCCGAGCATGTCAGGGTGCACGACGGAAACTCCGATGTAGTCCTCGAGCCCCTTCAGCTTGCGGAAGATAAGGGTCCGGTGCGCCCACGGGCAGGCGTAGGCGACATAGAGATGATACCGCCCCTTGGCGGCCGCGAAGCCACCTTCCCCCGAGGGGCCGGGCGCGCCGTCCGGTGTGATCCAGTTCCGAAAGCCCGCCGTCGACCGCACGAAGCGTCCACCGGTCTTTCCCGTATCGTACCACGCATCGCGCCAGACGCCGTCAACCAGCTTGCCCATGTCAGTCTCCTTCCGTTCTCCCAGCGAAATAGGACGCGGCGGGAGTGTGAAAAACTGCGAAGATGGCATAAGGGGCGTGCGCCAACGAACAGGTCCGACGGGAACGGCCGGCCATCTTTCCGCCAGAATGCGGTTCCGGGGCGCTTCCAAAGCATGACACGCGCGTGAATTGTTTCGCTGTCTCCCGATACGGTCGTGACTTTTCTTGACCGGAGACGAATCCCGCGCATCATGCTCGCACGGGGTTGGAGGCTGCCATGTCCGAGTATTTGCCCAAGGAAGTACGGGCCGGTCTGGAACTTGCACGCAAGTCGGACCGGAAGAAGAGAAGTCGTTTGAGGGTCAAGGTCGGGGATCAGACCTTCACGATCCTGCGGCACTGGGAAGAGGGCTTCGCGCTCGACAAAGAGGACGCGCCGCATCTGCGGGGCCTCGTCGATGTCTACGACGGCGCGCGTCACCTGTCGCAATGCCTGATCGTGGCCTCGTCCGAGGAAGAGGGCGAGATGGTCTACGAATTCAAGTGGTCAACGGCCGCCAAGGATAGCGCACCGCTCGACTACTCCCGGGAAGAGAACGCGCCGGTCGCTCTCATCGAGAAGTAGTCACTGGAGATCGGAGAAGGCGGATTCGAGTCTCCCGATCGCCTCTTCGAGGCGGGTTCGGGGCAGCGCGAGATTGAAACGATTCCAGCTCTCTCCGCCTGTCCCGAACTGAGCACCCGGGCTCTTGACGATCCGCGCCTCGTCGAAGACGCGGCGGTCGATCTCTTCCGAGTTCATGCCGGTGCCGGTGAAATCGACCCACGAGAGATATGTCGAGTCCATCTCCATGACCTGCAGGCCGGGAATGCTGCCGATCCGGTCCTTCCACACCGCGTAGTTACCCGCGATATGGGCGCGCGCCGCCTCGCTCCAGTCGCCCCCGTCGGTCAGCGCCGCCTTGGTCATGATCATGCCGAACCGGTTCGGCGTGCCGCCCCTGTCCTTGTTCGACTTGTCGAAGCGCGCCAGGAGCCGCTCGTCCTCGATGACCGCGAATCCGGTCTCGCCGCCGGCGAGGTTGAAGCCCTTGGAGGCCGCCGTGATGGTGATGAGATGCGGCTTCGCCTCCGGTGCCGCGACCGCCGTCGGCACATGCGCGACGCTCGGAAACGTCAGGTCCATGTGGATCTCGTCGGAGAGAAGGATCAGGTCGTGGGCGGCGCAGAAATCCGCCAGCCGCCGGATTTCCTCGACGCTCCAGCGCCGACCCCCCGGGTTGTGCGGCGAGCAGAGGGTCACAATCCGCTCGCGCCCCGTCAGACTGGCCGCGAGCGTGTCGAGATCCATCTCGTAGCGGCCATCCCCGAGGACAAGCCGGCTCTCGACCGCCTTGCGCCCCATCGCCGCGATCTTGCCGTAAAAGGCGTGGTAGACCGGTGAAAACAGGATGACGCCGTCGCCCGGTTCCGAGAACGCGTCGATCACGTTGGCGTAGCCGGCGATGACCCCATGCGTGAACCGAACTATGCTTGGATCGAACGACCAGCCGTGTCGCGCGCTCATCCAGCCTGCGACGGCCTCCCGGACCGGCGTCATGTCGCCGAAGTAGCCCATGAAGCCGCGGTCGACTTCTCTCTGCAGGGCCTCGATGACGCAGGGCGCCGCGCGGAAGTCCATGTCGGCGACCCACATCTGGATCATGTCACCGGGGGTGGCGCCCTCCGGCACGGAGGTCTCCCATTTGGAGCAGTGTTGCCCCGGTCCGCCTGCCGAGGTCTCGAAGTCGAATGTCATCCGGACTCTCTTTCTGAATTCCCGGGAAACTACCCGTGACACCGGCGAGCGCAAGGCGATTGCAGAGGGCGGGCCGCTCGCCTAAATCGGGGTCATGGCACTGCGCGACATCATCATTCATCCCGACCCCCGCCTGAAGAAGAAGGCGGAGGCGGTCACGGATATCACCGACGATCTTCGACGGCTCTCCGACGACATGCTCGAGACCATGTACGACGCCCCCGGCATCGGCCTTGCCGCCCCGCAACTTGGCGTGCCCAAGCGGCTTCTGGTAATGGACTGCGTGAAGGAGGAAGGCGCGGCCCCGCGTCCGATGGTGTTGCTCAATCCCGTGGTCACTTGGACATCCGAGGAAACGAACACCTACGAGGAAGGATGTCTTTCCATCCCCGACCAGTACGCCGACGTCACACGTCCGGCGGAGGTCGAGGTAGGCTGGCTCGGCCTCGACGGGGAGACGCATTCGGAAAAGTTCGGTGGCCTCTGGGCGACCTGCGTCCAGCACGAGATCGACCACCTCGACGGAAAGCTCTTCATCGACTACCTGACCGCGCTCAAGCGACAGCTCATCACCCGCAGGATGGTGAAACTGAAGCGCGAGAAGGCGCGGGCGTGAGCGTTCTGGAAATCCTCAAGTGGCCTGATCCGCGGCTTTCGACACCGTGCATCCCCGTCGGCGGGATCGACGAGGAGGTCCGGCGCCTTGCGGCCGACATGCTCGAGACGATGTACGCCGCGCCGGGCCGGGGGCTTGCCGCGCCCCAGGTCTGCGTGACGAAGCGCCTCTTCGTGATGGACGTGGCCTGGAAGGATGGCGCGCCCGAGCCGGTCGTCATGGTCGATCCCGCGATCACCTGGCGCTCCGACGAGATCGCGACGGGGATCGAAGGGTGCCTCTCTATGCCCGGTATTGCCGCCGAGGTCGCCCGCAACACCGAAATCGAGGCCACATGGCGCGGCCTCGACGACCGCCCGCAGCGCCACCGCTTCGATGGCTTCGCCGCAATCTGCATACAGCACGAATACGACCATCTCGAGGGTCTCGTGACCTTCGATCGCGTCTCTCCCGAAGAGCGGCAGAGGCTCGAAGCGGCGTATTCGGCGGTGCTCGCGTGACGGTCCGCCCTTTCGTGTCCTGGCCCGACAAGCGGCTTCGCACCGCCGCTCGGCCCGTCGCGGATATAACCGACGAGATCCGCGCCATCTGGGAGGACATGGTCGAGACCATGGAGGCGATGCCGGGCGTCGGGCTTGCGGCGCCGCAGATCGGCGTGATGCTGCGGCTGGCGGTCGTCGATGCCTCCGATGAGCGCGGGCAGGCGATCCGCATGGCGAACCCCGAGGTCATCGACGCCTCGCAGGAGACGCGCACGCACGAGGAAGCGAGCCCGAACCTGCCGGGCGTCTCCGCGAGGGTCGACCGACCGGCGAGGGTCACCGTCGCCTTCTTGGACCGCCTCGGTCACCGCGTGACGCGCGAATTCGAGGGGCTCTGGGCAACCAGCGTCCAGCACCAGATCGACCACCTGAACGGGCGGATGTACTTCGACACCCTCAGCCGGATGAAGCGGGACATGCTACTCAAGCGGGCGCGGAAGGTGCGGGCATGAGGGTCGCCTTCATGGGCACGCCGGAGTTCTCCGTCCCGGCGCTGGAGAAACTCGTCGCGGTCGGGCACGAGGTCGTCTGCGCCTACACCCGGCCGCCACGTCCCGCCGGGCGGGGCAAGCGGGAGAGGGTCTCGCCCGTGCACCGGGCGGCCATGACGATGGGCGTCCCCGTGCGGCACCCGATGTCGCTCAAGACCCCGGACGAACAGCGGGCGTTCGCCGAGTTGCGCGCCGAGGTGGGCGTCGTGGTCGCCTACGGCCTGATCCTTCCGCAGGCGATCCTCGATGCACCGAAGCAGGGATGCCTCAATATCCACGCATCCCTGCTTCCACGCTGGCGCGGCGCGGCGCCCATCCACCGCGCGGTCATGGCGGGCGATGACGAGACCGGCGTCTGCATCATGCGGATGGAGGCCGGGCTGGATACCGGGCCGGTCCTGATGTCGGCTTCCACGCCCATCGGTCCGCAGGAGACCACGGGCGAGTTGCACGACCGGCTCGCGCGGATGGGGGCCGATCTTCTCGGGACGACGCTGGGGCGGCTTGACGAGCTGACGCCGGTCCCCCAGCCGGAGGACGGCGTCAGCTACGCGCGCAAGATCGACAAGGCGGAGGCCGGGATCGACTGGACCCGACCCGCCGCGGAGATCGACCGGCAGATACGCGGCCTGTCCCCGTTCCCCGGCGCATGGACCACGCTGCACGGACGCCGGCTGAAGCTTCTGCGCTCGCGGGTGAGCCCGGCCGAAGGCCCGCCCGGCACGGTTCTTTCGGGCTTCACCGTTGCCTGCGGCGGCGGCGCGGTGGATGTTCTGGAGGTGCAGGCCGAGGGACGGTCGCGGCAGGATGTGATCGAGTTCCTTCGCGGAACCCCGGTCGAGCCGGGCACCAAACTGGGAGACGGCTGATGGGCTTCTTCGCGTTCTTCGGGTCGCTGATGATCGGCGGGATCGTGGGATATCTCGGCGAAAAATGGGATCTCACCCACAACGGTGTTCTGCCGTCCATCGTCATCGCGCTGGGCGGGGTGGTGCTGCTCTTCATGGTGCGGGTGATGTTCGGGCTGTCCTTCGGGGCGCCGGGCGTGGACGCCATCGTCGGCGCGGCCGGGGCGCTCGTGCTCATCCCGACCGAAGCGGCGCACCGTCGCCGCACCCGGCGCAAATGATCAGGCCTCCGCGGACTTCTTCGGCTTGAACGGTTTCATGCCCGCGCGGGCCAGTTCGTCGGCGCGCTCGTTTTCGGGATGGCCGGCATGGCCCTTGATCCATTCCCAGTTGACGCGGTGGCGCCGCCGCGCCTCGTCGAGCCGCTCCCAGAGGTCGACGTTCTTCACCGGCTTCTTCGCGGCGGTCTTCCATCCGTTGCGCTTCCAGCCGTCGATCCAGCCCTGTATGCCGTTCTTCACGTACGCGCTGTCGGTGACGATGGTGATCCCTGACGGTCGCTCCAGCGCCTCGAGCGCGGAAATCGCGGCGAGCAGTTCCATCCGGTTGTTCGTCGTCGCGGCCTCGCCTCCCCTCAGTTCGCGCTCCTTCACCACGGTCTCGCCCTCCTTCGCCTGAAGCAGGACGCCCCAGCCGCCGGGGCCCGGGTTTCCCGAACAGGCGCCGTCGGTGAAGGCGAAAAGTTCGGGCATCAGAAGACCACGCTCAGAAGGCAGAGACAGACGACCGCCGTCAGCCCGATCCGCAACGTCATCCACCACGGCGGCGCGAGGCCCTGCCGCCAGAACATCCAGTCAAGCCCGAGAACCCCGAGAAACCCGAAGATCAGGTAGATCGCGGCCGAGGTCGGGCCGCCGCCGACGAAGAAGAACGCCCAGAGCGCGGGCAGCACCGAAAGCGTGTACCCGCTGGCGGCCACTGCGCCCTCGGCCCTGGTCGCAAAGCCCCAGAGCACGCCCGACATGAAGGCAAGGATCACGGTGCCATAGGACAGCAAGACGTACGGGCCGACGAAGCGCGGACCGGTCAGCGCAAGCGCGAATTCGGCGAGCGGATCGGACAAGAGCGTCGCGACTCCCCAGAGGAACGGGAGAAGCCCGGCAAGACCGAGAGCTAGCGGAGCGCGGGGAATGCTCGTCATGCGGGAACGCGAAGCACCCTCGGCACCTTGAACTCCACGGTCTCGACAGCCGTCTCGACCTGCTCGACGGTCACGTCGAACCTGTCGCGGAACGCCGCGATCACCTCATTCACGAGGTCTTCCGGCGCCGAGGCGCCCGCCGTGATCCCGACCGACCGGATGCCTTCGAGCGCGCGCCAGTTGACCTCCGCGGCGCGCTGCACCAGTTGCGCGTATCGGCAGCCGGCCGTGCGGCCCACCTCTACCAACCGCTGCGAATTCGACGAATTGGGGGCGCCGATCACCAGCATCGCGTCGGCCTTGGGCGCCATCGCCTTGACGGCCGCCTGCCGGTTCGTCGTCGCATAGCAGATATCTTCCTTGTGCGGCCCGATGATCGCGGGAAACCGCGCCTCGAGCGCGGCCACGATATCGGCGGTATCGTCTACCGAAAGCGTCGTCTGCGTGATGAAGGCCAGCTTTTCGGGATCGCGCGGCTCGATGCGTGCGACATCCTCCACGGTTTCGACGAGGATCACCTCGCCCTCGGGCAGCTGACCCATCGTCCCGAGCGTCTCGGGATGGCCGGCATGGCCGATCATGACCATCTGGAGCCCGTTCTCCGAATGCCGCGCCGCCTCGATATGCACTTTCGAGACGAGCGGACAGGTGGCGTCGACGTAGATCATCTCGCGCCGGGCCGCCTCGGCCGGAACGGCCCTGGGCACGCCATGGGCAGAGAAGATCACCGGACGGTCGTCCGGACAGTCGTCGAGCTCCTCGACGAATACCGCACCCTTCTCCCGCAGGCCGTCGACGACATACCTGTTGTGAACGATCTCGTGACGGACGTAGACGGGCGGCCCCCACTTCTCGAGCGCCATCTCGACGATCTTGATCGCCCGGTCCACGCCGGCGCAGAATCCGCGCGGCGCGGCAAGGTAGAGTGTGAGCGGCGGTTTCGACACGGACTTCATCCTTTGGGGCCTTCGGGTGCAAGATAGACGCCATGGCCCATCACGCAACCGCGACTTGACGTTCCAGCGCGGGAGGGCCGTCGATGCCCGGTGAAGACGTTCGCGGGAGACGCTCGGTATGAAGAAGACGCTGGTCGCGGCCGGTTTCGCCATCCTGGCGGGCGGGGTGGTGTATTCCTTGTCCGCCTCGGGGGATCCCGGCCTCCTGCCTTACCGCGACGAGGCGGCGGTCGCCCGGGGCGCGGCGCTCTACGCGGCATACTGCGCCTCGTGCCATGGCGCGTCCCTCGAGGGAGAGCCCGACTGGCGAGAGCGCGACGCGGCCGGCTACCTGCCCGCGCCGCCGCACGACGACAGTGGCCACACCTGGCATCATCCCGACAGGCTCCTGTTCGCCATCACGAAAGAGGGTACGGAGGCGATCGTCGGCGGCGACTATCGCAGCAACATGACGGGTTTCGGCGACATGCTCGGCGATGAGGAGATCCTCGCGGTGCTCGCCTACATCAAGAGCACATGGCCGCCGCGCATCATCGACATCCATAACGAGATCAACGCGAACGCCGCAGCGTCCGGCGAGTGATCCCGCGAGAAAGCCCGGCGCGGACACCGGGCCTCGGGGCATTATTCTTCCGCCAGCTCGCGGTTCGATTCCTGCTCGCGCGGTTCGCGCGGCGGACGTCCGATCACTTCGCGCAGCTCGTCAAGCTCGATGAAGTTGTCCGCCTGACGGCGGAGCTCGTCGGCGATCATCGGCGGCTGCGACCTGATGGTGGAGCAGATCGAAACCCTGACGCCCTGCCGCTGAAGGCTCTCGACGAGCGGCTTGAAATCGCCATCGCCCGAGAACAACACGATGTGGTCGATCCGCGGCGCAAGTTCCATGGCATCGACGGTGAGTTCGATGTCCATGTTCCCCTTGACCTTACGCCTGCCCTGGTTGTCGGTGTACTCCTTCGCCGGTTTCGTCACCATGGCGAAGCCGTTGTAGTGGAGCCAGTCGACCAGCGGTCTGATCGGCGAATACTCTTCGCTCTCGAGAAGCGCGGTGTAGTAGAACGCCCTCAGCAGCTTTCCCCGACGCATGAACTCCTGACGAAGGAGTTTATAGTCAATGTCGAACCCGAGCGCCTTCGCCGCCGCATAGAGATTCGAGCCATCGATGAACAGCGCAAGCCGTTCGTCGCGATAGAACATAGTCGTCCCTTTCAAAATGAGGCCCCGCTCGGGTGGTCCGTGAGTGTTGCGAGCCTTCTGCTCGGAGCGGAACAAGCCTTATTTATCTATATGACCCGCGAGTTCAACCCGACTTTCCGGACCGCGGTGTCATCGATCTTTGCGTCAGCCGAGGCCCTCCCAATGCCGCGGCCGGGGCCTTGTCAATCGCCAGTGACCACTATACATACTGGCGCTCATACCTCCCGTGCAAGAAATGGAGCGACAGCATGGCCCGTGTGACGGTCGAAGATTGCGTTGACAAGGTCCCGAACCGCTTCGAGTTGGTAATGCTCGCCGCCCATCGTGCGCGCGAGATAACCGCCGGCGCGCCGCTGACCATCGATCGCGACAACGACAAGAACCCGGTCGTCTCCCTCCGCGAAGTCGCCGAGGAAACCCAGTCGGCCGAAGATCTCCGCGAGCGGATGATCGAGAGCTACCAGACCCAGATCGAAGTCGACGAGCCCGAAGAGGATGCGATGTCGCTTCTCATGGGTGCGGATCACGACAAGCCGGCCGAGGACGACATGTCCGAGGAGAAGCTGCTCCGCGCGCTGATGGAAGCCCAGGAGCGCGGCTGACCGGGCCTGATCCCAGGGCGGACCGGATGCATATCGACGTCGATGACCTGATCGATCTGGTCCGCAACTACAACCCGAAGACGAACGAAGCGTTGATCCGCAAGGCGTACGCCTACGGCGATCGCATGCATGAGGGCCAGGTGCGCCATTCGGGCGAACCCTATTTCACGCATCCGGTCGCGGTCGCCGCCATTCTGACGGAAATGAAGCTCGACGACGCGACCATCGTCACAGCGCTTCTACACGACGCGATAGAGGACACCCGGTCGACCTACTCCGATGTGCGGGCGACCTTCGGCGAAGAGATCGCCGAGTTGGTCGACGGCGTGACCAAACTCACCAACCTGCAGCTGTCGTCGCTCGAATCGAAACAGGCGGAGAATTTCCGCAAGCTTTTCATGGCGATGTCGAAGGATCTCAGGGTCATTCTCGTCAAGCTCGCCGACCGGCTTCACAACATGCGCACGATCAAGTCGATGCGGTCCGACAAGCAGGTGCAGAAGGCGCGCGAGACGATGGACATCTTCGCGCCGCTCGCGGGCCGGATGGGCATGCAGTGGATGCGCGAGGAACTCGAGGATCTCGCCTTCCGCGTGCTCAACCCCGAGGGCCGGTCCTCGATCATGCGCCGCTTCATCACGCTCCAGCGCGAGGCGGGCGACGTCATCCAGAAGATCACCTCCGATATCCGGCTCGAACTGGAGAAGGCCGGGATCGAGGCCGACGTCTTCGGCCGCGCCAAGAAGCCCTATTCCATCTGGCGCAAGCTCCAGGAGAAGGAACAGGCCTTCTCCCGCCTCTCCGACATCTACGGCTTTCGCGTCATCACCCGCTCCGAGGCCGACTGCTACCGCGTCCTCGGAGCGATCCACCAGCGCTGGCGGGCCGTGCCGGGGCGGTTCAAGGACTACATCAGCCAGCCGAAGTCGAACGGCTACCGCTCGATCCACACCACCGTCTCCGGCCGTGACGGCAAGCGGGTCGAGGTGCAGATCCGCACCCGCGAGATGCACGAAGTGGCCGAGGCGGGCGTCGCCGCCCACTGGGCCTACCGCGACGGCGAGCGCGCCGAAAACCGGTTCGCCGTGGATCCGGCCAAGTGGATCTCCTCGCTGACCGAACGCTTCGAGACGACCGAGGACAACGACGAGTTCCTCGAGCATGTGAAGCTCGAGATGTATACCGACCAGGTGTTCTGCTTCACGCCCAAGGGCGAGGTGGTGAAGCTGCCGCGCGGCGCCACCCCGCTCGATTTCGCCTATGCCATCCACACACGGATCGGCGACAGCTGCGTCGGCGCGAAGGTCGACGGCATCCGCGTGCCGCTCTGGACCCGGCTGAAGAACGGCCAGTCCGTCGAGATCATCACCGCCGAAGGGCAGCGCCCGCAGGCGACCTGGATCGATCTCGTCGCGACGGGGCGCGCCAAGTCGGCGATCCGGCGAAGCCTGCGCGAGGAAGATCGGGGGCGCTTCGTGAAGCTCGGACGGGAACTCGCCCGCGTGGCGTTCGAGCACATCGGCAAGAAGGCCACCGACAAGGCGCTCGCGACGGCGGCGAAGCAGCTCGGCCTCGTGGATGCCGAGGACCTCCTGGCGCGGCTCGGCTCCGCCGATCTGACGGCCCGGCAGGTGATCGACACCCTCTATCCCGGGCTCACGCCGAAGCCCGGCGACACGATCGACCCGAACCGGGCGGTCGTCGGGCTGTCGTCCGACGAGAGCTTCCGCCGCGCCGGCTGCTGTCAGCCGATCCCCGGCCAGCGCATCGTCGGCATAACCTACCGTGGGCAAGGGGTCGTCGTGCATGCGATCGACTGTCCGGCTCTGGAGGAGTTCGAGGACCAGCCGCAGCGCTGGGTCGATCTCCGCTGGCACTCGGGCCAGCACCAGCCGGTCCACACCGTCAGTCTCGAGCTGACCATCGTCAACGATGCCGGTGTTCTGGGTCGGATCTGCACGCTCATCGGCGAGCAGAAGGCGAACATATCGGATTTGCGTTTTCTCGACAGGAAACCGGACTTTTATCGCCTAATTGTAGACGTGGATCTTCGCGATACGGAGCATCTGCACGCTGCAATGCTTGCGCTGGAGGCCGACAGCGACGTGGCGGACATCGCCCGCCATCTCGATCTGGAGAGGCGGCCATAGGAACGGAGTTCTGCGAGAGTGGTCTTCAAGCGCCGAAAGCCACGCACATACGTCCAGATCGTGGGGGAGTTCTTCTATCCGCGCGGCGGGTGGCGTCGCGCCGGGGTCTATGTGGCGCATCGTCTACGCCGTCTGCCCGACCCCGCGCACCGGATCAGCCGGGGAATCGCGGCGGGCGTCTTCGTCTCCTTCACGCCGTTCTACGGGCTGCATTTCCTCTGCGCGGGATTGATCGCATGGCTCATGCGCGGAAACATCCTCGCCGCGCTTCTGGCGACGTTCTTCGGAAACCCGATCACGTTTCCGATCATCGCGACGCTCTCGGTCGAACTCGGCTCGTATCTGCTCGGACTGCCGCCGGTGCCGCTGCCGAAGGTTCTCAACGCGTTCAGCCTCGCCTCGGTGGAGCTCTGGTCCAACCTGACGGCGGTCTTCACCTCCGCGACGGCCGACTGGTCGCATCTCGCCGAGTTCTTCAGATACATCTTCCTCCCCTACCTCGTCGGCGGACTGTTTCCCGGCATTCTCGCCGGGGTGATCGCCTACTACGCCTCTTACCCGATCATCCTCTCCTACCAGCGCGGCCGCATTCGTGCGCTCAAGGAGCGGCTCGAAAAGCGCCGCAGGGTGGCCGAGGCCGCGCGGGAAGAGCGCGCGCAGTCCCGTGCGACGGATGAGGGGGCTGACGCCGCCGGCAAAGCCGCTAAGGTCGCGCGCAAGCGTCAGACACCTCGGGAGGCCCGATGACCGTGAAGGATCCAGTCGGCAAGCTTAGGCTTGGCGTCAACATCGACCATGTCGCCACTGTCCGGAATGCGCGCGGCAGCGCCTATCCCGACCCGATCCGCGCGGCGAAGATCGCCGAGAGCGCGGGCGCGGACGGGATCACCGCGCATCTGCGCGAAGACCGCCGCCACATCTCCGACGCGGATATCGAGGGCCTGACAGAGGCGCTCGCGCTGCCGCTCAATTTCGAGATGGCCGCGACCGACGAGATGCAGGCGATCGCGCTCCGCCATCGGCCGCACGCGGTCTGCATCGTTCCCGAACGCCGCGAGGAGCGGACGACGGAGGGCGGTCTCGAGGTTGCGAAGGACGAAAACCGCCTGGCTCACTTCATCGCGCCGCTGCGCGACGCGGGATGCCGGGTGTCGATCTTCATCGCCGC
>CAZPOK010000029.1:0-20994 GCA_964587905.1 uncultured Rhodobacterales bacterium
CCAGCCAGAACATCGTCTGGACGGTGCCGCAGGGCGGCGACGGGCCGAACTATCCGGGCATGTAGAGGTTTCGTGAACGGCCGCGCGGCGCATTGCGCGGGCGGGACCGGCGCTCTAGGTTAATCACCAACCGAAACGGCACGAAAGGCCGACCGATGCCGATCAGGACATCCGCCGCCGCGCTTGCGTCCGCGATACTCTTCGCCGTCACCCCGGCCGTGGCCGAAGAGAACGCCGGCGCTTATCTCGCAGGACGTCAGGCGGCGGTGCAGAACGATTACGGCGCGGCCGCGGAATACTTCACCCGGGCGCTCGTCCGCGACCCGTCGAACGTGCGGCTCATGGAAGACGCCCTCGCCGCTTATCTCGGGCTCGGCGATTTCACCCGGGCGGCGCCGATCGCCACGCGGATCATCCAGTCGACGCCGTCGAGCCAGCTCGCCAACCTCGTCCTCCTCGTGCGCGACGCGAAGAGCGAGGATTGGGAGGATCTTCTGAACAATCTCGACGCCGGCCAGTCTGTCGGGCCGCTGTTCGACGGTCTCGTCGAGGCCTGGGCGCTGATCGGCGCGGGCCGGATGAGCGAGGCGGTCGACGCCTTCGACGATGTTGCGGAAAGCGGCGGGGTAGAGGCGTTCGGGCTTTATCACAAAGCGGTGGCGCTGGCGTCGGTCGGCGATCTCGAAAGTGCCGCAGAGCTCTTTTCGGGCGCCGCGGGGCCGCAGCTCAGGCTGACGCGCCGCGGGGTCATCGCCTATTCCGAAGTTCTGTCGCAACTCGACCGGGGCGCGGACGCGGTGGACATGATCGATCAGGCCTACGGCGACGATCTGGACCCGGCTCTGGCCGATCTCCGCCGCCAGCTCGAGGCCGGGGCCCCGGTGCCCTTCACGGGCATCACCTCGCCCGTCGAAGGCGTGGCCGAGGTCGCCTATTCCGTCGCGGGGGCGCTGAACGGCGAGGCGGCGGACGCCTACACGCTCATCTATGCCCGGGCGGCGGAGTATCTCGATCCCGACCAGGTCGATGCCGTGCTTCTCGTCGCGTCGCTGCTTGACGACCTGGGGCAATACGATCTCGCCACGGAAGCCTTCGACAAGGTGCCACGCGACGATCCGTCGTTCCACGCCGCCGAACTGGGCCGGGCCGAAGTGCTGCGCCGGGCGGGCAAGGTCGACCGTGCGGTCGAGGTCCTGAAGCAGCTGTCCGAGACCCACCCGGACTTAGCGATCGTTCACACGACGCTCGGCGACGTCCTGAGGCGGGATGAACGCTTCGCCGAGGCGAAGGCCGCCTACAGCGACGCCATCGCCCTGTTCGAGGATGATCAGGAGAGCCAGTGGATCGTCTACTTCGCCCGTGGAATCGCCCACGAGCGGACCGACGACTGGGAGGCAGCCGAGGCCGATTTCCGCAAGGCGCTGGAGCTTCGTCCCGAGCAGCCGCAGGTGCTGAACTACCTCGGTTACTCCTTTGTCGAGATGGACACGAATCTCGACGAGGCGCTCGACATGATCGAACGTGCCGTCGCGGCTCAGCCCGAGTCGGGCTATATCACCGACAGCCTCGGCTGGGTTCTGTACCGCCTCGGCCGCTATGACGAGGCACTCGTCCAGATGGAGCGCGCGGTCGAGCTTCTGCCCGTCGATCCCGTCGTGAACGATCATCTGGGCGATGTCTACTGGGCGGTCGGCCGACAGCGTGAGGCCGAGTTCCAGTGGCATCGGGCGCTGTCGTTCATCGACGAAGGGGAGTCGACCGACGCCGATCCCGAACGCATCCGCCGGAAGCTCGAGGTCGGGCTCGATACCGTTCTGGAGGAAGAGGGCGCGCCTCCGCTCAGGGTCGCGGATGACAACGGTTAGGGTCTTCGCCCCGGCGAAGGTCAATCTCACGCTGCATGTGACGGGACGTCGCGAGGACGGCTATCATACCCTGGACAGTCTCGTGGCCTTCGCCGACGTGGGCGACGAACTCGTCGTTTCCGAAGCAGACGATCTGACGCTCCGGGTCGAGGGGCCGGAGGCGGCGGGCGTGCCGCGCGGATCGGGGAACCTCGCGCTGCGCGCGGCGGCGATCCTGGCCGAGGATCAGGGGGCGGCGCTGGAGCTGACGAAAACCCTGCCCGCGTCCTCCGGTCTCGGCGGCGGGTCGGCGGACGCGGCGGCGGCGCTCAGGGCGATGATGGCGCTGCGGGGCCTCGGGCGCAGCGAACTCGAACGCCGCGCGCAATCGGGAGACACCGACCTGCGCGAACGCGCGGGCGAGATCGCCGCGCTCGGCGCGGATGTTCCGATGTGCCTCTTTCCCCGCACGGTGCGCGCGCGAGGGATCGGCGACAGGCTCGACGCCGTCGAGCTTCCCGCGCTCGCCGCGGTGCTGGTCAATCCCCGGGTGCCGATCGCGACGCCCGAGGTCTTCGGCACCCTGGGCCGCCGGGAGAATCCGCCGATGCCGGAGCAGTTGCCGACGTTCGTCGACTCCGTCGCGCTGATCGACTGGCTGGCGGAGCAGCGCAACGATCTCGAGCGCGCGGCGATCCGGATCGATCCGCTCGTCGCGACCGTTCTGGCGGCGGTGCGCGGCACCAGTGCCTGTCTCCTTTCGCGCATGTCGGGATCGGGCGCGACCTGCTTCGGGCTCTACGCCGATGCGGGTGCCGCGGCCGCGGGTGCGGCCCGCCTGAAGGCCGAGCGGCCGGACTGGTGGGTCGTCGAGGCGACGCTCGGCGACCAGTCCGCACGGGCCGTGCCGCGGCTCGGCTGAGCGACCGGAACGAGGGGGCCGTCTGCCCCCTCGCGCTCCCCCGAGGATATTTCCGGACAGATGGAGGCGGACATTCTAGCGCTAAGGTCATTGAGATCAGGGAGATGACCCCCGTCCGGTCTCGGACAGTCAGTTGACGCGCGCCACCACATAGTCCGCGAGGTCGGTCAGCATGTCCCGGATCGGATGGTCCGGGAGGCCCGAAAGGGCCGCCTTCGCCGTCTCCGACCATCCCAGCGCCTCGGTCCGCGTCGCTTCGAGCGCGCCATGCCGGGCCAGAAGCCGCAGCGCCTCCTCGAGGTCGCCCTCCCGCTGGTCGCCTTTCTCGATGGTCCGGGTCCAGAACGCCCGTTCCACGTCATCGGCGGCGGCGACCGCCTTGATGACCGGAAGGGTCAGCTTCCTTTCGCGGAAGTCGTCGCCGATGTTCTTTCCCGTCGCCTCGGTGCCGCCGTAGTCGAGGAGGTCGTCGACGATCTGGAACGAGATGCCGAGCGCGTCGCCATAGGTGAAAAGGGCGCGGACCGTCTCCTCGTCGCGTCCCGCGATCACGCCGCCCACCTCGGTCGCGGCCGCGAAGAGGGCGGCCGTCTTGCCGCGGACAACCTTGAGATAGACTTCCTCGGTCGTGGCGAGATTCCGGGCGGCGGTGAGCTGAAGCACTTCGCCTTCGGCGATGGTCGCCGCGGCATTCGAAAGGATGTCGAGGACGCGGAGCGAGCCGGTCTCGACCATGAGCTGGAACGCCCGCGCGAAGAGGTAATCGCCCACGAGAACCGAGGACTTGTTGTCCCACAGGAGATTGGCCGTGGGGCGTCCGCGCCGCTGGTGGCTCTCGTCCACGACGTCGTCGTGGAGGAGGGTGGCGGTGTGGATGAACTCCACCGTCGCGGCGAGACGGAGGTGGTGGTCGCCGTCGTGGCCGCACATCTTCGCGGTCGCGAGCGTCAGCATCGGGCGAAGCCGCTTGCCGCCGGCTTCGACGAGATGCGCCGTCACTTCGGGGATCCGGGGCGCGTGTTCCGACGCCATCCTGTCGCGGATCAGCGCGTTCACGGCGGTCATTTCGGCGGAGACTTCCTCTGCCAGCAGTTCGTGCGGTTTGGCCCGCGCCTCGTCCAGACCCATGCTATCCTCGTCAGTCGCCTCGACAAACCCGGCCGGGTGCCCTTATCTCCGGGATATGAGAGAACTTCTGCGCACCAACGATCCCACGGTGATCGCCTACGCCACGGCCCTTCTCGACGGCGAGGGTATAGACGTGTTTCAGATGGACGTCCACATGAGCGTCCTCGAAGGATCGATCGGCGTTTTGCCGCGGCGGCTGATGGTGCGCGACGCCGACCATTTTCGGGCTGCGGCGGTCCTGCGCGACAACGACATCGAGACCTCGGGCTGAGGCGGTGGCGTTCGCGCGGGACGGCTTGACGACGGACGCCTTTCTCGGCGGGCGGCTTGCCATTCTGCAACCCACCAGCGGGTACAGGGCCGGGATCGATCCGGTGCTTCTGGCGGCGGCCGTTGCCGCCGAGCCGGGCGAAAGCGTTCTGGAACTCGGATGCGGCGTGGGAACGGCGCTCCTGTGCCTCGGACGCCGGGTGCCACGCCTCCGGCTGACGGGGCTGGAGATCCAGCCGGATTATTCCGAACTCGCCCGACGGAACGCGCAGGCGAACGGCATCGCCGCCGAGATGGTGACGGGCGATCTGCGCGACATGCCCGCGGCGCTGCGGGCCCAGAGCTTCGATCATGTCGTCGCCAACCCGCCGTATCTCCGGCGCGGGGCCGGAACACCTGCGACGGACGCCGGGCGAGAGACCGCGCTTGCAGAGGCGGTGCCGCTCCGCGCATGGGTGGAGGCCGGCCTGCGCCGCCTGAAGCCCGGGGGCCGCTACACGATGATCCAGCGCACGGACCGCCTCGTCGACGTCGTGACGGCCTTCGACGGCTTCGCGGCGAGCCTCTCGGTCCTTCCGATCGCGCCGCGGGCGATGCGCGACGCGACGCTCGTCATCGTGAGCGCGACGAAGGGCGGAAAGTCGCCGTTCCGGCTGCACGCGCCTCTCGTCCTGCACCAGGGAGAGCGTCATGTCCGAGACGGAGACGACTATTCTCCGGGGATCTCCGCGGTTCTGCGGGAGGGAGCGGCGCTGCCCGCCATCCCTTGACGGTTCGTCAACGGTTTGTGGCGAGGCTCAGGGTGTCCGCGACGGTGCGTGGACGTGACACGACTCGGATTCTGTGCTGGACTGATGAAGTGATCCGTAGAGGAGGACCCCAATGACAATGAGTTCGCATCTTCAGGAACTCCGGAAAAAGCATCAAAATCTCTCGGAAGCGGTCGAAGCGGCGCAACGAAGCCCATCGACCGACGATCTCACGATCACCCAATTGAAGAAGCAGAAGCTCAGGCTCAAAGAGGAAATAGAGCGACTTTCCAGCGGCTGACACGCCGCGCCCACTGGCCGTCGTCCCACGGCAGGAAAGATGCGGCTTACGATACCGTCAGCCGCTCAAAGGGGATTTGTCATGCTGGACTTCCCTGATCCGACCTGTCCGCGACGCAACGGATAAGACGCCGCACAACAAGGCGGCGTCTCACTTTGGCGAGGCGCTCCCGCGTCAGACGAAGAACTGCGCGCCGTTCGCCGAGATCGTCGATCCATTGACGAAGCCCGCGTCGTCGGATGCGAGGAAGACGACGCAACGCGCGATTTCATCGGGTTCGCCGAGGCGGCCGGCGGGGATCTGGGCGACGATGCTCTCGCGCACCTTCTCGGGCACGGCCATCACCATCTCGGTCGCGATGTAGCCCGGGCAGACGGCGTTCGCGGTGATGCCGGCCCGAGCACCCTCCTGTGCCAGGGACTTGACGATGCCGAGATCGCCGGCCTTCGTAGCGGCATAGTTCACCTGGGCGAACTGGCCCTTCTGGCCGTTGATCGAGGAAATCACGATGACGCGGCCGAACTTGCGCTCGCGCATGCCGGGCCAGATCGGGTGGATCGTGTTGAAGACGCCCGTGAGGTTGGTGTCGATGACCTCCTTCCACTGATCGGGCGTTATCTTGTGGAAGGGCGCGTCCCGGGTGATTCCGGCGTTCGCGACGACCACCTCGATCGGGCCGAGATCGGACTCGACATTGGCGATGCCCGCCTTCGACTCCTCGTAGTCGGCCACGTTCCACTTGTAGGTCTTTATGCCGGTTTCCTCAGTGAATTTCGCAGCCTTTTCGTCATTGCCGGCGTAGGTCGCGGCGACCTCGTAGCCTTCGGCCTTCAATGCCTTCGATATGGCTTCGCCGATGCCACGGCTTCCACCGGTGACCAGTGCAACACGTCCCATGATCCGTTTCCTCCTTCAGGTCAGTCCGTTTCGTTCCAGAAATCGGCGGCCGTCTCTTTGGCCGCAGTCCCACGTCGCCCGGATTTTCTCCGGGTCGGTGAAGTCGATCTTGTCCGCCGGGGTCTCCTCCTCGGGTGCAACGTAGTCGAGCCTATCGTCGTCCGGCAGATTCCGATAGCGGCGCGTCAGAAGGATGAGCGTCCGCCCCTCGTCCCGGGACGGGAGCGGCGCCTGATCGGCCATGCCGCCGTCGATCACCGGCCGGCCGTTCCACTGGGCAAGATCGAAGAGCGGCGGGATCGTCGCCGCCGCACATACCAGATCGGCGAGCTTGCCCTCCGCCGCCGCGCGGCGCGCGTCGACAAGGCTCCACCCGAGCCCCGTTTTCTTTGCCCAATGGAAATGCGGAGAGTTCACGACATGGAGTTCCGCCTCGTAAGCCCCCGTCGCAGCCATCGCCGTCCAGCGGTCCGGGTCGTCTCCCGGCGGATGGCCGATCAGCACCTCGCAAGATGGGCCTTCCGCGACGGTCTTCTGCGCCTCCGCATCGATCGTCTCCTCAACGATCTGCCGGTAGAGACGCTGGTGCGGCGTGATCCCCTCGCCCTCGACGAGGTCGTGCCATGCGATGTTGTGGTCCTGCCCGGCGAAGGTGTCGGTCGTCTCCTTCAGGAGCCGCCGGCCCCGACCTGAAATGAAGGTCGTGGCGGACAATGCGCCGCCGCTCACCGCAGCGATCCGTTTCGGGGCAAGACCGATGGCATCGCGCACGATGTCGAGAAAGCCGCCGTGCCAGAAGCACCGGGTGCCGCCGCCGGAGAAAACGAGCTGGTCGTAGGAAAGGGCGGCCGTCATCGGAGACGCGAGCGCGATCGTCCGCGCCCGCCGGTTCCTCAGGGCCGTTCGACGCAAAGGGCGACGCCCATCCCGCCGCCGATGCAGAGCGTGGCGATGCCCTTCTTGGCGCCACGGCGCTTCATCTCGAAGAGCAGCGTGTTGAGCACGCGCGCGCCCGAGGCGCCGATCGGGTGGCCGATGGCGATGGCGCCGCCGTTGACGTTCACGATCGACGGATCCCAGCCCATGTCCTTGTTCACGGCGCAGGCTTGCGCGGCGAAGGCCTCGTTCGCTTCCACGAGGTCGAGGTCGTCGACCTTCCAGCCGGCCTTCTCGAGCGCCTTGCGGGAGGCGTGGATCGGGCCCGCGCCCATGATCGACGGGTCGAGTCCGGCCGTCGCGTAGGCTGCGATGCGGGCGAGCGGTTCGATGCCGCGCTTCTCGGCCTCTTCGGCCGTCATGAGAAGGACGCCCGCCGCGCCGTCGTTGATGCCGGACGCGTTGCCCGCGGTGACCGAGCCGTCCTTGGCGAAGGCCGGGCGGAGCTTCTGCATCGATTCCAGGCTCGCGCCGTGGCGGACATATTCGTCATCCCCGACGACGATGTCGCCCTTGCGGGTCTTGATCGTGAAGGGGACGATCTCGTCCCTGAACTTGCCTTCCTTCTGGGCGGCCTCGGCCTTGTTCTGCGAGGCGACGGCGAATTCGTCCTGCTGATCGCGGGAGATCTGCCACTTTTCGGCCACGTTCTCCGCGGTCTGGCCCATGTGGTAGCCGTTGAACGCGTCCCAGAGGCCGTCCTTGATCATCGAGTCGATGAACTTCATGTCGCCCATCTTGTGGCCTTGGCGCAGGTTCGCGACATGCGGGCTCATCGACATGTTCTCCTGCCCGCCGGCGGCGATGATCGAGGCGTCTCCGAGCATGATGTGCTGCGCGCCGAGCGCCACGGCGCGAAGTCCCGAGCCGCAGACCTGGTTGATGCTCCAGGCGGCGCTTTCCTGCGGGAGCCCCGCGTTGATATGCGCCTGGCGGGCCGGGTTCTGTCCCTGGCCGGCGGTGAGGACCTGGCCGAGGATCGTCTCGGACACGTCGGATGCGTCGACGCCCGCGCGGTCGATCAGGGCTTCTAGCATCGCCGTTCCCAGATCGTGGGCGGGCGTGTTCGCGAAGGAACCGTTGAAGCTGCCGACCGGCGTGCGTGCGGCCGATGCGATGACGACGTTTGTCATTATGTGTCCTCTCCCGGAGACTCGTATCCGTAAGGCCGGGATCTTCACGGCACCGAGAAGGCGCCGACCGTCCCGACCGGTTCGGAGCAGTCCTAGGCGGTCAACGCGCCATGGGCAACAGACAGGGTGTCACGGTGCGTCACAGTCAAGCCGTGCCGGGCGGAGCGAGGGTGCGGCGAGGTGGTAGCCTTGGAGACAATCGACGCCCGCCCGGGCAAGCCATCCGGCGTCGGCGGCAGTCTCCACGCTCTCGGCAACCGAGAGCATTCCGAAGTGACCCGCGATGGAAACGAGGGCCCGGGTGAGAACCTGGTCGTCCGGGCTCTCCGCGATGCCACGGACGAACTGCCCGTCGATCTTCAGGATGTCGAAGCAGAAATCACGGAGGTAGCGAAAAGACGTGAAACCGGCGCCGAAATCGTCCAGAGCGAAGGAAACGCCCCGCTTCTGAAGACCGTCCATGAAGACGGTCACGATGTCGGGGATCAGCATCGCCGACGATTCGGTGATCTCAAGGATCAGGCGTCGGGCAATCCCGCGGTCGGCGGCGAGGCCGGCCTCCAGCGTCGTCGACCAGCGGGGATAGCCGATCGACCGGGCGGACATGTTGATAGACAGGCGGAGGCAGGGGTTTGCGGCAAGCGCCTGAAGGCCGAGTTCAAGCGTGACGCAGTCGAGGATCCGGCCCGTCTCACGCGACTCCACGGCGCTGACGAACTCGCGCGCCGGAATGACCCGTCCGGTCCTGTCGAGAATGCGGGAAAGACCCTCGTAGAACGCCGGTCGGGCCGGATTGCCGGAGGGAAACACCGGCTGATAGGCAAGGCGGACATTTCGCGACCGCAAAGCCTCCTCAACCATCCGGAGGATATGGCGGTCGCGTTGCGCCACGGTGATCGAGAGCGGATCGGACCAGTCTGCCGGATCGGCCTCGGACAGGGCGTGACTCATGACGGCGCTCCATTGGCGCTTCCATCTCTGAGGCCTGGGCCCTAACAGCGGGTTAACGGCGGTTTTGGGAGGTCGACATGGACGGACGATGCGGCTGGTGCGGGACCGATCCTCTATATGTCGCCTATCACGACGAGGAATGGGGCGTACCCGAGCGCGACCCGCGTGCGCTCTGGGAGAAGCTGATCCTCGACGGGTTCCAGGCCGGGCTTGCCTGGATCACGATCCTCAGAAAGCGCGAGGCGTTCCGGGCGGCGTTCGACGGCTTCGATCCCGATCTGATCGCCCGGTGGGGAGAGCCCGAGGTCGCGCGCCTTCTCGGCAATCCGGAAATCGTCAGGCACCGCGGCAAGATCGAAGCGACGATCGGCAACGCGCAGGCATATCTCGCGATCCGGGAGCGTGACGGCTTCGACACGTTCCTCTGGAAGCACGTCGACGGGAGGCCTCTCCAGAACGCCTTCCGGTCGCTCGACGAGGTGCCGTCGGAGACGGACCTGTCGCGGCGCATCTCGCGGGATCTCAGGCGCGAGGGCTTCCGGTTCTGTGGGCCGACGATCGTCTATGCCTTCATGCAGGCCACGGGCATGGTGAACGACCACCTTACCGGATGCCCGCGCCACGCCGCCGTTGCGGGGATCGCATGACGGCGCCCGAATGTAGGGCCCGAAAGCGGGTTGTTATTGCCTGACAACGGCCTCTGGATAAGGTGCGCCCTGACCGGATTGCCGGGACATTCAGGGAAAGGCCACCAAATGAAACGAATCACGCTCGTCATCGCCTTCGGAGCCGCCGCCTTGTCGGCATGCGCCCCGACGACTCAGAGCCAGGATGCCCAGTGCATCGCGGGCGCCGCGGGCGGTGCCGCCGTCGGTGTCCTTCTCGGCCGCGAACTCGGCCAGGGCACCGGGCGGGATGTCGCCACGGCGGCCGGCGGTGCGGCGGGCGCGCTCGCCGGAACCAGCGTACTCTGCCAGTGACCGGTCCGGGCGCCCGTGTCGCGGGCGCCCGCTTCGTTCTCAGCTTCCAGAAACGAGCGCCGAGATGATCGCCTTCGCGCTCTCGCTCTCCCAGTCGGCCTCGCCCCTCAGCCGGGCGATTTCCTGACCCTCGGAATTCAGTATCACGGTGATCGGGAGACCGAAGACCCCCATCTCGCGCGACAACTCCTGCTGCGGGTCAAGCAGGATCGGCAGTCTCTCGACGCCGACTTCATCGAAGAACCGCCGGATGCCCTGGACCGAGTTCCGGCCCGCCGCGACGGTGACGACCTCGAAGCTTTCGCCGCCGAATTCGGCCTGGAGCGCATCGAGCATCGGCATCTCCTTGCGGCAGGGCGCGCACCACGTGGCCCAGAAGTTCAGGACGACATGCTTGCCCTGCCAGTCGGAAAGGCGGTGCTCGCCGCCGTCCGGGTCGGTGAACGGGACGTCGCTCACATCCTGCGGTTCGGCGTGGAACACGAGCTTTTTCATATCACCGTCGCGCAGCGCCTCTAGCGCTGCGGTATCGGCCACGGCGGCGTTTGCGCCAAGCGCGAGCGCCGTGTAGAGGACGGCGGACCTGAGTTTCCGCGAGAGCTGGACCATGACCGACAAGACCTCGAATGCGATGTGGGGCGGCCGCTTCGCCGCGGGCCCGGATGCGATCATGGAGGCGATCAACGCGTCGATCGGTTTCGACAGGCGTCTCGCCTCGCAGGACATCCGTGGCTCGGTGGCGCACGTCCGCATGCTTTCGTCAACCGGTATAGTCGCCGAGGCGGACGCGGCAAAGATCGAGGAAGCTCTTCTCACGGTCTTGTCAGAGATCGGGACCGGGACGTTCGAGTTCCGGACCGCTCTCGAGGACATCCACATGAACGTCGAGGCGCGGCTGCAGGAACTCATCGGCGAGCCGGCGGGGCGGCTCCACACGGCGCGGAGCCGGAACGACCAGGTGGCCACGGATTTCCGGCTCTGGGTGCGCGAGCAGATCGACGCGGCGGTTGGCGGGCTCGAAGCTCTGCAACGCGCGCTTCTGGCGCAGGCGGAGGCGGGGGCCGACTGGGTGATGCCTGGCTTCACGCATCTGCAGACCGCGCAGCCGGTCACCTGGGGGCATCACATGATGGCCTATGTGGAAATGTTCGGTCGCGACGCCGGGCGGTTCCGCGACGCGCGGGCGCGGATGAACGAATGTCCGCTCGGCGCGGCCGCGCTCGCCGGCACGTCGTTCCCGATCGACCGCCACTCGACGGCGGCGGCGCTGGACTTCGACCGGCCGGCGGCGAATTCGCTCGACGCGGTCAGCGACCGCGATTTCGCGCTCGAGTTCCTGTCGGCGGCGTCGATCTGCGCGATGCATCTTTCGCGCTTTGCCGAGGAGCTGGTGATCTGGTCGTCGGCGCAGTTCCGGTTCGTGGCGCTGTCGGACCGGTTCTCGACCGGATCGTCGATCATGCCGCAGAAGAAGAACCCCGATGCGGCCGAACTGATCCGCGCGAAGATCGGACGGATCCTCGGGGCGACCGTGGCGCTCTTCACCGTGATGAAGGGGCTGCCGCTCGCCTATTCGAAGGACATGCAGGAGGACAAGGAGCAGGTCTTCGACGCGGCCGACAACCTGATGCTGGCCATCGCCGCGATGGAGGGGATGGTGCGGGACATGACGGCGAATGCGGAGGCGCTCCGCGCGGCCGCCTCGTCGGGCTTCTCCACCGCGACCGATCTCGCGGACTGGCTGGTAAGGGATCTCGGCCTGCCGTTCCGCGAGGCGCATCACGTGACCGGCGCGCTGGTCGCGCTGGCAGAGACGAAGGGGTACGACCTGCCTGATCTGACGCTCGACGACATGCGGTCGGTCCACGGCGGCATCCGGGACGAGGTCTTCACGGTGTTGGGGGTGGACAACTCCGTCGCCAGCCGGTCAAGCTACGGCGGAACCGCGCCGGAACAGGTCCGCGCGCAGATCGCACGCTGGAAGGACGCGCTGGGATGACACGGGCCGCCGCCCTCCTCCTCTTCGTCCTTCTCGCCGCCTGCGCCCAGCCTAGAGCGGCCGTGACGATCGAGGCGGGGCCGAGGGGCGCCAGTGTCTCCCCGGTCATGAGCGGCAACCTCGGCGGATTGAACGTGAGGGTGAGCCCATGAGACTCGCAATCGTGACGGCCGCGCTCCTGGGTCTGGCAGCATGCGGCGTGGAGGGGCCCCCGGAACCCGTATCGGGCGGAATATCGATAAGCGGCAGCGCGAAGATCGGGGTGCGCGGGTCTCTCTGATCGGCCCTGGCGGAGCGGCTTCGCCGCGAGACGACGGACGCGGCGGCGGCTTGTCCGCGCCGCATTACGGGATACCTTCGCCCTCAGAATGCTTCGGGGAGACGCCATGTCGCCGCTACGCCTGATCTACCTCGCGCTCGCCGTCTGGGGCGCGATCCATCCAATGTACTGGTTCGTCTCCTACATGAACGAGACGGGGACCGGCCTCTCCGGGCTGATCGACGCCTGGTACGTCAACGCGTCGACGACCGGCCTCACCTGGGACCTGACAATCGCCGCGGTGACGCTGACGATCTGGATCGTCGCGGAGACATGGGTGCGGAAGAACTGGATCGCGCTTGTCGCGATTCCGGCGACCTTCGGGATCGGGGTCAGTTGCGGTCTGCCGCTCTACCTCTTCCTGCGGACGCGGCCGGTCACCTGAATTGCAAGGGACGGGAAATCTGCTAAGAGGCGCCGGACCTTTCCGGGGCGCGGGCAATGGATCACTTTCTCTATCGTGACGGCATTCTCCATGCCGAGGACGTGCCGATCCCCGAGATCGCGGCGGCGGTGGGGACGCCGTTCTACGTCTATTCGACCGCCACGCTGACCCGGCACGTCCGGCTCTTCGAGGAGGCGCTCTCCTGGGGGCCTCATCTCGTCTGCTACGCGATGAAGTCGAACTCGAACCAGGCGGTGATCCGCCTCATGGCATCGCTCGGCGCGGGCGTCGACGTGGTCTCGGGTGGCGAGTACATGCGGGCGAAAGCGGCCGGCGTGCCGGGTAACCGCATCGTCTTTTCCGGCGTCGGCAAGACCGCCGGGGAGATGCGGCTGGCGCTCGAGGGCGGCATCCGGCAATTCAACGTGGAGAGCGAGCCGGAACTCGCGCGTCTGTCGCGCGTCGCCGCCGGAATGGGCGCGGTCGCCCCGATCACTGTGCGGGTGAACCCTGACGTCGACGCGAAGACGCACGAGAAGATCGCGACCGGCAAGTACGACAACAAGTTCGGGATTCCGATCAGCCGCGCACGGGATGTCTACAGGATGGCCGCGAGCCTTCCCGGAATCGAGGTCGTCGGCATCGACGTCCACATCGGCAGTCAACTGACCGACCTTGCCCCCTTCGAGGCGGCATATCTCAAGGTCGCCGAACTGACCCGGCAGCTTCGGGGCGACGGACACGACATCCGCCGGCTGGACCTCGGAGGCGGGCTCGGCATCCCCTACGAGCGCTCGAATGCGGCGCCGCCCCTGCCGATCGAATACGGCCAGGTGATCCGGCGAACGGTGGGTGATCTCGGTTGCGAGATCGAGATCGAGCCGGGGCGGCTGATATCCGGGAATGCGGGACTTCTGGTGTCGCAGGTGATCTACACCAAGCATGGCGAGGGACGGGATTTCCTGATCCTCGACGCGGCGATGAACGACCTGATTCGTCCCGCGATGTACGGCGCCTGGCACGACATCGTGCCGGTGCGCGAGCCCGAAGCAGGTGCGGAGGTGCATCCCTTCGACATCGTCGGCCCGGTCTGCGAGACCGGCGATACATTTGCACGAAATCGGCCTATGCCCGCGGTGGCCGAAGGCGATCTGGTCGCCTTCCGCTCGGCCGGCGCCTACGGCGCGGTCATGTCGTCGGAATACAATACCCGACCGCTGATTCCGGAGGTTCTGGTGAAGGACGATCACTTTGCGGTCATCCGCCCGCGGCCGTCCTTTGACGAGATCATAAAGCGCGATACCATTCCTTCGTGGCTCTGACGGACTATGTCGCGAGTCAGACCGACAGCGCAGGTGCATGGCAGATACTGAGATCCTTCCCGGCGACGCCGCCAAACGGCTGAACGGGCCGCTGAGACTGACGCGGGCCGGCATGGTGGCCGAACGCGCGACTCGCGCCTTCTGGCCGCTCTGGTCGCTTCTCCTTGCCGTCATCGCCGCGCTGATGCTGGGGCTTCACGATATGCTGCCCGTCGAGATCGTCTGGGGGGCTGGCGTCCTGGCCGTGGCCGGATCGCTCTGGGCACTCTGGCGCGGCGCGCGGAGGTTCCGGTGGCCAACGCAGCATGACGCGGCCGACCGGCTCGACCGGACGTTGCCGGGCCGACCGCTCGCGGCATTGGGCGACGTTCAGGCGATCGGAGCGGGTGACGCGGCCTCGGAGGCGGTCTGGACCGCCCACGTCAGGCGCATGGCCCAGCGGGTGAAGGACGCGAAGGCGGTCCGTCCCGACTTGAGGATCGCGTCGCGGGATCCCTACGCCCTGCGGTACGTCGCGCTTGTGGCTTTCGTGATGGCGCTCCTCTTCGGGTCGGTCTGGCGTGTGTCGAGCGTCGCGGACATGACGCCTGGCGGAGGCGCGGCGCTTGCGAGCGGGCCGGTCTGGGAAGGCTGGGTGGAACCGCCCGGCTACACCGGGCGTCCAAGCCTCTACCTGAACGATATCGACCGTCGGGTTCTGGCCGTGCCGGTGGGCAGTCAGGTCACGTTGCGGCTTTACGGCGAAGTGGGGGCGCTGACGGTCGATGAAACCGTGTCCGGCCGGACAGGCGACATGCCGGCTGCGACCGATGCGGCCCGGTCCTTCGAAATCCGTCAGGGCGGGCAGCTTGCCATCGAGGGCGACGGCGGGCGCGCGTGGGAGGTGCGGGTGATCTCGGACGAGGCGCCCCGGATCACCTTCGACGGCCCGATCGAGCGCACTGCGGGTGGCGAGATGCGCCAGCCGTTCCACGCCACGGATGACTACGGAGTGACTGCCGGACAGGCCGTCGTGGAGCTTGATCTCGATCGGGTGGACCGGCGCTACGGTCTCACGCGCGAGCCCGAGCAGAGCGACCCGCTGCGGTTCGATCTGCCGATGACGATCACCGGTGACCGCGCGGATTTCCGCGAGGTTCTGGTCGAGGACGTCGCGAAGCACCCTTGGGCGGGGCTTCCGGTGCGGATCACTCTGACGGTGGAGGACGCGCAGGGGAACGTCGGTGCAAGCGAGTCCGAAGAGGTGACGATGCCCGGACGGCGGTTCTTCGACCCGCTTGCAGCCGCGATCGTCGAACAGCGGCGCGACCTCCTCTGGAACCTTGGAAATGCGGAGCGCGTGTCCCAGATCCTGCGCGCGGTCAGTCACCGGCCGGACGACATCTTCCGGTCGGAAACGGCCTTTCTGAAGCTCCGCGTCGCACTGCGCCGGATGGAGGCGGCCGTGCGCTACGATCGGCTCACCTCCGACCTTCGCGACGAGACCGCGGAGGTCCTCTGGGAGATCGCGCTGGAGATCGAGGAGGGTGATCTCGCGGACGCGCTCGAACGGCTGCGCCGGGCGCAGGAGCAGCTCTCCGAGGCGATGCGGAACGGCGCGACGGACGAAGAGATCGCCGAGCTCATGCAGGAGCTCCGCGAGGCGATGCAGGACTACATGCGCCAACTCGCCGAACAGACGCCGGAGGGCGAGCAGAACCAGATGGCCGAGAACCAGGACATGCAGGAGATCACGGGCGACCAGCTCGAACAGATGCTCCAGCGGCTCCAGGAACTCATGGAACAGGGCCGGATGGCGGAGGCGCAGCAGCTTCTCGAGCAGCTCCGCCAGATGATGGAGAACATGCAGATCGCTCAGGGCCAGCAGGGCGAGGGCCAGCAGAGCCCGGGCCAGCAGGCGATGGAGGGTCTCGCCGAGACACTCCGCCAGCAGCAGGGTCTGTCGGACGAGACGTTCGGAGACCTTCAGGACCAGTTCAGCCCCGGCGACCAGCAGGGCCAGGTGCCCGGGCAGCCCGGCGAGGGCCAGCAGGGGCAGGAGGGTGGCCCGGGCAGCGACCAGCGGCCGGGAGAGGGCTCGCGTCAGAGCCTCGCCGAGCGCCAGCAGGCGCTTCGTGACGAATTGCGCCGTCAGCAGGGGCAGGTTCCGGGAGCCGGAACGCCGGAAGGGGATGCGGCGCGCGAGTCCCTGGACCGCGCCGGCCGCGCGATGGAAGACGCCGAGGAGGCGCTGCGGCAGGACGATCTCGCGGGCGCGCTCGACAACCAGTCCGACGCGATGGAAGCGCTCCGCGAGGGGATGCGGGAGCTTGGCGAGCAGATGGCGCAGGAGCAGGGGCAGCCGGGTCAGCAAGGCGAGGCTTTCGGGCAGGCCAACCCCGACGGGCGGCGCGACCCGCTCGGCCGGGAGACCGGTCAGAACGGGCGCATCGGCACGGACCAGAATCTGCTGCCGGGCGAGGACGTCTATCGGCGCGCGCAGGATCTGCTCGACGAGATCCGGCGCCGCTCCGGAGACCAGTCGCGGCCCGACGAGGAACTCGACTACCTCAGGCGGCTGCTCGACCGGTTCTGAGTGTCCGCATTACTGCGAGAGTTGAGCGACGCCCGCCTCGAGCACGCCATCGAACCAGTCGCGGACGCCGTTGACCCAGTCGACATAGTCGATGACGAACGGTTCAAGCGACGGAACGGCGACGACGAGCCAGTCCGAAGTGACGTAGAGCGCGATCATGGCGGCCGCGATCAGGATCATCAGGCCGAACCCCAGACGGAAGCCGCGTCTGCGCTCCCCGACGACGGTAGCGGCGTCGTCCGCCTCCCCTTCCGCCGCGCGATCGGAGTCGGAACGCAGCGACGAGTTGATCTCATCGATATCGGGAAGAAGATCCCGGCGCGCGCCGGAGGCGACGGCGGCGGCCTGCGCGGCCTCGGTGGCAGGCGTTCCGCCGCGCTCGGGTGTCTCCTCCAGGCCCAGATCGGGTTGCGTCTCGAGGTCCGGCGCCTCTTCGGTCCGACGCGCGGTGATTTCCCGCTCGGCCTCTTCGCGAAGGACGGCGAGAACGTTCTCGTCGGTCTGGCGCGGCGCCTGCGGCTCCGCCGCGGCCGGCGCTGGCTCGCCTTCGTCTTCCGCGACATGAGGTTCCCCGACCGAGGTTGTCCCGGGTTCCGGTTCTGTTGCGACAGGGTCCGGTTCCACGCGTTCGCCCGTCTCTGCCGCGCGGGGCCGCACGTCGGAAGCCGCTTCGGCCGCTTCGGCCTCGCGGTGCTCGGCGGGGGCGGCTTCGCCACCCGCTTCCGCGACGTGAGCCGCGGGTTCCGGATGTCGGTCCTGCTCTGACGCCGCGGTGTCCTTCTCGGCAACACGCTCTTCGGCGTCCGCCTCCTCCTCGGCAGAATTTTCGCCGCGGTCGGCTTCGCCGAAGGTGTTGTCCGTCACCGGAGGCTCGTTCTCGGGCTCCGTCGCGTCGAAATCCGGATCGGGCCGGACCCCTTCGGCGGATGCCGCCACCGCCGCTTCTTCCGGCACGTCGTCTTGCTTCTTCTGAAACCAGCCCCTGCCGCAGTTCGAGCATTGCACGTCGCGGCCGCTCTCGGGGATCAGCGCGTCGTCGACTTCGTACTGGGCCCCGCAGTTCGGGCATGTGATACGCATAACTTTACCTGTCCGTGGCGGGTCCCGCCGGTATTTGTCTCGTCATCGAAAGTTCTACCAGCGGCTAACCGTTAAAGAAAGATTGCCTCGGGTCTTCATTGAAAGCATGGCACGGGTGAGGCAAAAGTGTTGCGAAAAACAAGAACGGGGTCGGGCGTGATCGAGCTGCAAGCTGTGGAGTACGGGTACGGCAGCGGCACGCTTCTGCGCGACGTCTCCCTCACGCTTCCCGCGGGGTCTTTCCACTTTCTGACCGGCCCGTCGGGCGCCGGCAAGACCACTCTGCTCAAGCTCTGCTATCTCGAATTGATGGCGACGGCGGGACACGTCACCGTCTTCGGGCAGGACGCGCGCCGCCTCGACCGGACCGGGATCGCACTCGCGCGGCAGAAGATCGGCGTCGTGCATCAGGATTGCCAGTTCCTCGATCACCTGTCGGTCGCCGACAATATCGCCCTGCCGCTCACTGTCAGCGGCCGGGACGATGCGGCAAGACGGAAGGATGTGGTCGACCTGCTTGCCTGGACCGGTCTCACAGAGCGCGCCGAGGCGCGGCCGCCCGAGCTTTCGGGCGGGGAGCGGCAGCGGGCCGCGCTCGCCCGCGCCGTCGTCGTGTCGCCGGACGTGATCCTCGCCGACGAGCCGACCGGCAACATCGACTGGGAGATGTCGCTCAGACTGCTGCAGCTTCTTGTCGAACTGAACAGGCTCGGAAAGGCGATCCTGATCGCGACTCACGATCTCAATCTGATCCGTCAGGCGAAGTCGCACGTCTCCGCCCGCGTGCTCAGGCTCCGGGCCGGGCGGCTGGAAGCCGGGGGGGCCGATCTGTGACGTCGCCCGCATCGGAGATCGCCCTCATCAAGTCGGACGTCCGCGCCGACAAGGTGGTGCCGCCCACGGGGCACACGGCCCATCTGACGGTTCTGGCCTCGGCCGCCATGGCGTTTCTCGCCGTGTTCGCGATCGCGCTGTCGTTCGCCGTGAACCGGCTCGCCGACCGCTGGGAGGCCGAGCTTGCGGGGACCGCGACCGTGCGCGTCTCGGCGCCGGCCGGACAGATCGAGGCGCAGACACAGGCCGCGCTCCGCGCGCTCGGGCAGACGCCGGGCGTGACGGATGCGCGGGCGCTGACGGACGAGGAACAACGCGGGCTTCTGGAGCCCTGGTTCGGCCCCGATCTGCCCGTGGACGCGCTGCCGCTGCCCAGACTGATCGAGTTCCGTGAGGTCGCGCCCGGTTTCGACGCCACCGGTCTGCGGCTGAGGCTCGAAGCGGAAGCGCCGGGTGCGGTGCTCGACGATCACACGCGGTGGCGCGCGCCGCTCGTGCCGGCGGCCGAGAGGCTCCGGACCCTTGGCGTCCTCTCGGTCGGCATCATCGGGATCGTCGTCGCCGCGCTCATCACCCTGGCGGCGTCGGCGGCGCTCGCGTCGAACCGACAGGTGATCGAGGTGCTGCGGCTGATCGGCGCGACCGATACCTACATTGCCCGGGCCTTCGTCCGGCGCTTCACCCTGCGCGCCATGCTGGGGGCGCTCATCGGGACGGCGGCGGGCATGGCCGCGGTCGCGGTGCTGCCCGCGACCCAGGAGGCCGGCGGGTTCCTTACCGGCCTCGGCCTGCAGGGCGCGGAGTGGGCGGCGCCGCTCGTCCTGCCGGCGATCATCGGACTGCTGGCCTTCGTCGCGACGCGCGCGGCGGCGTTCCGGGCCCTGCGGGAACTGCGCTGATGGGACAGGCGGTTCAGTGGGTGCGGTCGCTGATCTTCAACATCTCCATGTACCTGGGGATGTTCGTCATCGCGATCGTGTTCCTGCCCTATGCGCTCGTCTCCCGCGAGGGCGCCTACGGGGCATGCCACGCGTTCTGCCGCTGGGTGATCTGGACCGCGCGCTGGATGGTCGGGCTCAAGGTCGATGTGCGGGGAGAGCCGCCGTCCGACCCGGTGATGATCGCCGCCAAACACCAGTCCTTCTTCGACATCCTCGTGATCTTCCACGCCGTCCCGCGCGGCAAGTTCATCATGAAGCGCGAACTGCTCTTCGCGCCGATCCTCGGTCAGTACGCGTGGCGGATCGGCTGCGTTCCGGTGAACCGCGGCAAGCGCGGGCAGGCGATCCAGAAAATGACCGCAGACGTGGCGAAAGGGCAGAGGGAGCCCGGACAGCTCATCATCTATCCGCAGGGCACCCGCGTGCCGCCCGGCCGCAAGATGCCCTACAAGATCGGGACAGCGGTTCTCTACAAGCAGCTCGGACAGGATTGCGTGCCGGTCGCGACGAACATCGGGGTATTCTGGCCGAAACGCGGAGTGACCCGCAAGCCGGGAACCGCGGTCGTGGAGTTTCTGCCGAGAATTCCCGTCGGACTTTCGAAGGAGGAGTTCATGGCGAGGCTCGAGAGCGCGGTGGAGACGCGGTCGGAGGCGCTGATGGCGGATGCGGGCTTCGAGGCGGAGGGTTGAACGATGCGCACAATCAGGGATATCTCCGCTCTCGAAGCCTTGTACGATGCGCCGGTTCCCGCGCCGCTGACGAAAGCCGCCACGAAGATCACGCCGCTCTACCGTCAGTGGATCGAGGCCGCGCGGTTCTGCGTCCTTCCGACAGTCGGACGCGACGGCACGGACGGCGCCCCGGCGCGGCCGGCGAGGTGCCCACCGCCGGTCAGTTCCTCCGCGAGAGGGACGAGGCCTTCGATGCGGACGGCTACGACGCCAGCTATCCCGGTCACGCCATGAAAAGCATGTGGTAATGGTCGCGGAGCCTTTGCGGGCGCCTAGGCGGCAAGGCCTTTCGATCCCATGCCGAGGAACTTCTGACGCCGGTCCTTGACCAGCTGACCGGGCGAGCGTCCGTCGAGTTCCTTCAGCATCTCCCCGATCGCCTTGCCCACGGCCGCGATTGCCGCGTTCCGGTTGCGCTGCGCGCCTCCGGTGGGTTCGGGGATGATCCGGTCGATCACGCCCAGGGTCTTCAGATCCTGTGCCGTCAGCCTGAGCGCCTCCGCTGCCTCGCGCATCTTCTCGGCGTCCTTCCACAGGATCGAGGCGCAGCCTTCGGGCGAGATCACCGAGTAGACCGAGTGTTCCAGCATCGCGACACGGTTCGCCGTGGCGAAGGCCACGGCGCCGCCCGACCCACCCTCGCCGATCACGACGCTGACGAGGGGCACGCCGATCTGGAGGCACTTCTCGGTCG
>CAZPOK010000030.1:0-20693 GCA_964587905.1 uncultured Rhodobacterales bacterium
ATGCGCCCCGCCATGATCCGGTCGAGCCAGGCCCGCGCGCCCGGGCCCGTGACGCGGAACTTGCCGAAGTTCTGCACCTCGTTGATTCCTACGCCGCCGCGGACCGCCTGCACCTCGCGCCTCGTCGCCTCCCAGGCGTTCGACCGGCGAAAGGTCGGCGTCTCGTAACGCGGCTCGCCGCCTTCCGCGAACCAGTTCGGCACCTCGAGTCCGTACTGCTGACCCCAGACCGCGCCCATTCGCTCCCAGATGTCGTGCATCATCGTGGTGCGGAACGGCCGCGCCGCCGGGCGCTCCTCGTTCGGATAGGAGACAGAGAACCGCATCCGGTAGTTCTCCATCACCTTGGGCACGGTGTAGCCCGGCGTCGTCCAGCGCCCGAAGCGCGCGACGTCGAAACCCGCGGTATCGCGCTCCACCTCGCCCTCGATCATCCACTGCGCGAGCGCGAGGCCCATGCCGCCGCCCTGGCTGAAGCCGGCCATGACCGCGCAGGCGGCCCAGTAGTTGCGGAGGCCCGGCACCGGACCCATGAGGGGGTTACCGTCGGGCGCGAAGGTGAAGGGGCCGTGGATCACGGACTTGACGCCTGCACGTTCCAGCACGGGGAAGCGGCGGTAGGCGAAGGCGACGGAGTCCTCGATCTTGTCGAAGGCATCGGGCAGGAGCTCGTGGCCGAAGGTCCAAGGCGTGCCATCGACCGCCCATGGCTCGCAGGGCTGCTCGTAGAAGCCGATGCAGAGACCCCTGCCCTCCTGGCGCAGATAGCTCTCCCCGCCCGGATCCATGACGTGGGGGAACTCCTTGTCACGATTGTAGATCTCGGGGATCTCGTCGGTCACGAGATACTGGTGCGCCATCGGCAGGAGCGGCAGGTAGACGCCCGCCATCGCGCCCACCTCCCGGGCCCAGAGCCCGCCCGCGTTCACCACGTGCCCGGCGTGGATCGTGCCCTTCTCCGTCACCACGTCCCAGGTTCCGTCGCGGCGCGGGTTGGTCTCCAGCACCCGGGTGTGCTGAACGATCTCGGCCCCGCCCATCCGCGCGGCCCTGGCATAGGCGTGCGTCGTCCCCGAGGGGTCGAGATGCCCGTCGAGCGGGTCGTAGAGCGCGCCCAGCACGCCCTCGACATTGACGATCCCGTCCGTCATCTCGCGCACTTCCTCCGGCGTCACGAGATGGGTGTCGAGACCCATGTGCCGATGTTTCGCCCGCTCGGCCTTCAGCATGTCCCAGCGCTCGGGCGTGTCGGCCAGCGTGATGCCGCCCACGTGGTGCAGACCGCAGGACATCCCCGTGATCTCCTCGAGCTCCTTGTAGAGCCGGATCGTGTAGCCCTGCAGCGCCGCCATGTTGGTGTCGCCGTTGATCGTGTGGAAGCCCCCCGCGGCATGCCACGTCGACCCGCTCGTCAGATCCGAGCGCTCCACCAGCATCACGTCCGACCAGCCGAGCTTCGTCAGGTGGTAGAGGACAGAGCATCCCACGACCCCGCCCCCGATCACGACGACCTGCGCCGATGTCCTCATGTCCCTCTCCCCGTCATTGCTCGCGCCCGTCGGCCTTCAGCTTCGCGTGAAGCGCGCCGGCCCGCGCATCGCCAAGCGCGAGCGCGAAGACATAGGCGTGCGTCCGGTAGAATCCCGCCGCGTCGCTTTGCCCCTCGGCCTCGCAGGCTTCGGCCGCCTCCGCGTAGAGGCGGACGAGCGCGGGCATGTCCCCTGCCGCATGGGCGGCGAGAAGCTCCCGGTCGAGCGTCGCGAGGCCATCTGGCATGAAGTTCACGTCCGGCGGTCACTTGACTTGTCTAGTGGCGGGGCATGGCGCTCAATCGCCCGAAACCGACACGATCCGTCGCAATGCTGCTACGAGGCCGCGGAGACCCGCTCCGCCACCCAGCGGTGGAAGCAGTGTGTCGGCCCGTCCATCACCGGGCTGAACTTGCCGCCGTCGAAATGGACACCGTGCCGCCCCTTCTGCATCCCCTCCACCACGAAGACGTCCTCGGCGAAGACCGTGTGCCAGAGCCGCGCATTCTCGGCCCGCATGTCCGCCCAGTCGTCCCCGGCGACGGAGTCGTCGGCATAGTAGAGCTGTACATGCTCCACCGTCCGTTCCTTCCCCCTGGGCTCGAGGATGATCGCGAAGGACTGGTCGCGATGCACGCCGAGAAGCACGTTCGGGTAGAGCGCGATATACTCCGCCCCTTCCCGCCACTTCTCCGGCAGCCCCTCGTAGTCCGGGAACCGCCGCCCGTCCGCGGCGATCATCGGCCGGTAGACCAGCGTCCCCTGCCCCGAGAACGCCCCCGGCGCCTCGATGTTGTAATGATCCTCGAGCCGCGAATAGCTGTTCAGCCCCGGATGCACCCACGGCAGGTGGTAGCTCTCGCAGTAGTTCTCCACGGCCAGCTTCCAGTTGCAGGCCACGTCGAAGGTGAAGGCGGATTCCGGCCCGCCGGCCACCACCGGGCGCCCCTCGTAATCGCCCCAGAGCCGTATCGCCTCCGCGGCGTAGTCCTCGAACGGCGGGGCAGTCCCCGAGACGTTCACGAAGACCACGTCGCGCCAGACGTGGGAGGCGATCTCGATCAGGCCCAACTCCGCGCGCCGGATGGTCTCGTGCACGTTCTGCCCCGGTCCGCCCACATGCGGCGTGGCCTTCAGCTCGCCCGTCAGCGCATAGCACCACGAATGATAGGGGCAGCGGATCACGCCTCCGATGTTGCGCTTTTTCTCGACGAGGATCATGCCCCGGTGGCGGCAGGTGTTCTGGAAGACTCGGACCTGTCCCTTCCGGTCGCGCAGCGCGAGCAATGGCATGCCCATGAAATCGATCGGCAGCGCGTCGCCCGGGACCGGGATCTCCTTGCCGAAGGTCAGCCCGGCCCAACTCGAGAACAGGACCGCCTCGCGCTCCTCCGCGAACATCTCGTCGGAGACGTAATGCGCGTTGGGCAAGCCCCGCGCCTGCTCCACCGGCTTCAGAACCGCGTCGAGATCGTCGTGCATGGTCATCCGAGGCCCTCCCTCCAGAGAACGCCCCGCGGACGGGGAATGGCGTATTCTGGACCTGCCCGGCCGGCACGAATAGCTTCCCCGCGACCGCCGGACGCCCGGAAGCGGCATTCGGCCCCGGACCCTGTTGCCCGTCGCGCGCTTTGGGTTATCTGGCAGATCGAACGTGAAGGATGGGGCGGCATGGACCGCGTGGCACTCACCGACGGGCTGGAGCTCAGCCGAATCGTCTACGGCATGTGGCGCGTCATCGACGACGTGTCCGATCCCGCGCGCGTGCAGGCCAAGATCGAGGCCTGCCTCGAACAGGGGATCACCACGCTCGATCAGGCCGACATCTACGGCCACTACCTCGCGGAGTCGGTTCTGGGCGGCATGTTCCGCGTGGCGCCGCACCTCCGCGACAAGGTCGAGATCGTCACGAAATGCGGGATCGTCCTGCCCGGAGGCCCGATCCGCGCCCGCGTGAAGCACTACGACACCTCGCGCCGCCACATCCGCACCGCCGTCGAGGCGTCTCTCGCCAAGATGCGGATCGAGCGGATCGACCTCCTCCTTCTCCACCGCCCCGACCCATTCATGGACCCCGGGGAGACCGCCCGCGCGCTCGACGAACTGGTGACCGAAGGCAAGGTCCGCGCGCTTGGCGTGTCGAATTTCCGCCCGCAGGACTGGCGGCTACTGCAGGCCTTCCTCGGCACCGGACTCGTCACCAACCAGATCGAGATGAGCCTGCTGCGGCCCGACCCGTTCCTAAACGACGAACTGGCCTTCCTGCAGGAGCGCCGCATCGCGCCCATGGCGTGGTCCCCGCTTGGCGGCGGCGCCCTTTTCTCGAACGAGAACAGCGCGCTCTCGGAGCTTCTCGACGACATCGCGGCGCGCCACGGCACCGGCCGCGCCGCGGTCGCGGTGGCCTGGCTCCTTGCCCATCCGGCGAAGATCATGCCCGTCGTCGGGACCAACAGCCCCGAACGGATCCGCGAGCTTTCCGACGCGCTCACGGTGGACATGGACAGGCAGACGTGGTTCGAGCTTCTCACGGCCGCGACCGGACACGAGGTGCTCTGATGGCCGACGGAGGACCGGAAGCCCGCATGACCCGCATCACCCCCGGACCCGGAACCGAACGCGACTTCCGGGACGCGCTGGGACGCTTCGCGACCGGCGTGACGCTTGTCACCTGCTCGAGCGAGATCGGCCCGGTCGGGATCACGGCGAACAGCTTCGCAAGCCTCTCGCTCGATCCACCGCTCGTGCTCTGGTCGCCCGCGAAGAGTTCCCGCCGCTTCGCCGCCTTCACCGCCACGGCGCACTATGCGATCCACATCCTCCGCGACGACCAGCTCGACCTCGCCGGCGCCTTCACCCACCACGGTCAGGCCTGGGAGGGCGTCGCGTGGCACGTCTCGCCCGACGGCGTGCCGCTCCTCGACGACACGCTCGCGCGGTTCGAGTGCCGCCAGACGGCCGTCCACGACGGCGGCGACCACGCGATCGTGGTCGGCGAAGTGACAGACTGCCTCATCGGCCACGGCACCCCGCTGATCTTTTCGGGCGGCGGCTACGGCGGCTTCCGGCCGTTCTGATGCTTCTCGAGGTCGAGGACATCGCCAAGACCTTCCCCGGAGACGCGGGGCCGGCCCGCGTACTCGACGGCGTGAGCCTCACGCTCGAGGCCGGCGAGACGCTGGCGCTGACCGGCGAGAGCGGCTCGGGCAAGTCCACCCTCCTCCACCTCGTCGCCGCCCTCGAGACGCCCGACTGCGGCCGGATCGCGGTCAACGGGGCCGAGACGACGACGATGGACGACACCGCCCGCGCCGCGCTGCGCCGCAACTCCGTCGGCATCGTCTTCCAGCAGTTCAACCTCATTCCCTCGCTGGACGCGGGCGCCAACGTCGCCTTTCAGGCCCGCCTCGCGGGACGCGAGGATCCCGCGTGGACCCGCGACCTGATCTCCCGCCTCGGCCTCGGGGATCACGCGCGCAAATACCCCGAACAGCTCTCCGGCGGCCAGCAGCAGCGCGTCGCCATCGGCCGCGCGCTCGCCGCCCGCCCCGCCCTCGTCCTCGCCGACGAACCCACCGGCAATCTCGACGAGGCGACCGGCGACCGCGTGCTCGACCTGATGCTGACGCTCGTCGCCGAGACCGGCGCGGGTCTTCTGATGGTCACGCATTCCGAGCGGCTGGCCGCGCGCATGTCCCGGCGGCTGCATCTCGCCCACGGGAGGATCGCATGACCCCGACGCGCCACGATGCCGAGCCGCCACGCGGCCGGACGGCCCCGGCCAAGGGTCCTGTGGCGTCCCCGAGCGCGCCGCTCCCGCTTCATCTCGGCTCAAATACTCATTGCCCCGGCCCGGTCGCCCGCGCGCCGTCCGGGGTCCGCGGTCCCGCCCGATGACCCGTACGGCCCTCCTCGCGCTCCTGTCCCACTGGCGCCGCCGGCCGCTCCAGCTCCTGACGCTGGTCCTCGGTCTCGCGCTCGCAACCGCGCTCTGGTCGGGCGTCCAGGCGATCAACGCCGAAGCCCGCGCCTCCTACGGCCGCGCGGCCGAGGCGATCGGCGGCGGTGGCCTTCCCAGCCTTGTCGACCGCACCGGCGTGGTTGCGGAGGAGACCTATGTCACGCTCCGCCGCGCCGGCTGGCTCGTCTCTCCCATCGTCGAAGGCTCGCTCATGACCGAAGGCGGCCGCGTCCGCCTTCTGGGCATCGACCCGCTCACCGCCCCCCCCGGCACGGCCGCGGCCGCGGTGGCCCTCGACGAACCCGCAGACTTTCTCATGCCCCCCGGCGTCCTCATCGCGGCCCCCGCGACCGCGAAGCGCCTCACCGGCTCCGGCCTGCCCCCCGTCACCCCCGCCGAAGGCCTGGCCCCCGGGCTCGCCTTCACCGATATCGGCACGGCCCAGCGGCTCCTCGGAATGGACGGCGCGCTTTCCCGCCTCGTCCTCCTTCCCAACCAGCCGCTGTCCCGCCCCGACCTCGGGGACGTTGCCCCCGGGCTCGAGGAACGTCCGCCGGAACGCGCCGAGGATCTTGCGCGGCTGACCGACAGCTTCCATCTCAACCTCACCGCCTTCGGCCTTCTGTCCTTCGCGGTCGGCCTCTTCATCGTCCACGGCGCGATCGGCCTCGCCTTCGAGCAGCGCCGCCCGGTCTTCCGCACCCTTCGCGCCCTTGGCGTCCCCGCGCGCACGCTCGTCGCCCTCCTCTCCCTCGAACTCCTGATCCTCGCGAGCCTCGCCGCCCTCGTCGGCATCGCCCTGGGCTACCTGATCGCATCCGCCCTCCTGCCCGATGTCGCGGCCACGCTCCGCGGTCTCTACGGCGCGGCGGTCGAAGGCACCCTCTCGCTGCGCCCCGTCTGGTGGGCGGCCGGCATCGGCCTTGCCCTCGCCGGCACCGCCGTCGCCGCCGCGGGCTCGCTCTGGAAAGTCTCCCGCCTGCCTCCTCTCGCCCCCGCCCAGCCCCGCGCCTGGGCCCGCGCCTCCGAGCGCACGCTCTGGCTGCAATCCGCAGCGGCGCTCGCCCTCGTCCTCGCCGCCTTCGCCCTCGCCACCCTCGGCTCGGGTCTCGTCGCGGGCTTCGTCATGCTGGGCGCCCTCCTCATCGCCGCGGCCCTCCTCCTGCCGACCGCCCTATGGCTCGCCCTCGCGGCCCTCTCCCGCCTCGGAAAAGGCCCCCTCGCCCAGTGGTTCTGGGCCGACACGCGCCAGCAGCTTCCCGGCCTCTCGCTCGCGCTCATGGCCCTTCTCCTCGCGCTCGCCACCAACATCGGCGTGGGCACGATGGTGTCCTCCTTCCGGCTCACCTTCACCGGCTGGCTCGACCAGCGTCTGGCCTCGGAACTCTACGTCACCGCCGACGATCAGGCGCAGGTCCGGGAGATGCTCGCCTTCCTCGAACCCCGCACCGACGCGATCCTGCCGATCTGGAACGTCGAGGCCGACGTCCTCGGTGCGCCGGCCGAAATCTTCTCGGTGGCCGACCACCCGACCTACCGCGAGAACTGGCCGCTCCTGTCGGCGCTGCCGGACGCATGGGACCGCGTGGCCGCGGGCGAGGCTGCGATGATCAACGAGCAACTCGCCCGCCGCGAGGGCCTCGTCCCCGGTGACCCGATCCCGCTTCCCGGCTGGGAGGCCACCGTCGCGGGCGTCTATTCCGACTACGGCAATCCGCTCGCGCAGGTGCTCGTCTCGCCCGACCGTCTCACCGCCGAGTTCCCGCAGGTCGAGCGGCTGAACTACGGCCTCCGCGTCGCGCCGGATGACGCTCCCGCGCTGGCCGACGCGCTGGTCGACGACTTCGGCCTCGATCCGGGCAACCTCATCGACCAGTCCTCGCTCAAGGCGTTCTCGCTGCAGGTCTTCGAGCGGACCTTCGCCGTCACCGGCGCGCTCAACGTGATGACCCTCGCCGTCGCGGGCTTCGCGATCCTGACTTCGCTCCTGACGCTGGCCACGATGCGCCTGCCGCAGCTCGCCCCCGTGTGGGCACTCGGTCTGACCCGGCGCGGGCTCGCCCGGCTGGAGCTTCTCCGCGCGCTGCTGCTGGCGACGCTGACGATGGTCCTCGCGGTGCCCGTGGGCCTCGTCCTCGCCTGGGTGCTCCTTGCCGTCATCAATGTCGAAGCGTTCGGCTGGCGGCTGCCGATGCACCTCTTCCCCGCCCAGTGGGCCGTGCTCGGCGCGCTCGCGCTCGTCGCCGCGGCGGCGGCGAGCCTCTGGCCCGCGCTCCGCCTCGCCCGGATCCCGCCGTCGACGCTTCTGAGGGTGTTCGCCAGTGAGCGTTAGGAGAAGAGACCACCTCGGGAGCACGGGCGGCGCCCGCACCGGGGGGGGCGCCGAAAGCGCCCGCCCATGGGGCGGTGCGGGCGCTGCCCGTGGTTGCGCACGGGCGGTGATGACCATGCTCGTCGCGATCACCGCGCTCCTTGCCCTTGGGCAGCCCTCGATCGCCCAGGGCCTCTACGGGATGGCCGCCGAGGCGGACGGCTTCACCCTTCCCGACCCCGCCTACCGCTTCGAATTCCCGGGCGATCACGGCCCGCACCCCGACTTCCGGATCGAGTGGTGGTACGTCACCGCCAACCTCGAAGCGCCCGACGGCACGCCCTACGGCATCCAGTGGACGCTCTTCCGCACCGCCCTAGCGCCCGAGGAGACCGACGATTGGGAAAGCCCGCAGATCTGGTTCGGCCACGCCGGCCTCACCACGCCCGAAAGCCACTTCGTCGCCGAACGCTTCGCCCGCGGCGGCATCGGGCAGGCGGGGGTCACGGCCCAACCCTTCGACGCCTGGATCGACGAGTGGGCGATGCGCGGCCCCACGATCTCCGACGTCACGCTCACCGCGCAGGGCGAGGACTTCGCCTACGAGCTGTTCCTCGACACCGACAAACCCTTCGTGCCGCAGGGCGATCAGGGCTATTCGGTGAAATCCGAGGCCGGACAGGCCAGCCACTACTACTCGCAGCCCTTCTACGAGGTGACCGGCACCCTCACGTTACCCTCCGGCGAGATCCCCGTCACCGGAAACGCCTGGCTCGACCGGGAATGGTCCTCGCAACCCCTGACCGAAACCCAGACAGGGTGGGACTGGTTCTCGCTCACCTTCGACACAGGGGAGAAACTCATGGGCTACCGCCTGCGCGACGAGGCCGCGCCGCTCTATGCCGTCTCCACCTGGATCGCGCAGGACGGCACGCCCACACCCTACCCGCCGGGCGCCTTTTCCGCAGACCCCCTTACCGAGACGCAGGTGGCGGGCCGGGAGGTTCCGACGCGCTGGCAGGTCACGCTTCCCGACCGGGGTGTGGACGTCACGGTCGGGGCGATCAACCCGCAGTCATGGATGGACACCGCCTTCCCCTACTGGGAGGGTCCCGTCACCGTCACCGGCAGTCACGAAGGGATCGGCTATCTCGAGATGACCGGCTATGACTGACCTCGCCCGCACGTTCGACACCCTCTGGGCGATGCTCGAGACCGGGACGACCGACCGCGACGCTCCGGCCCGCCACCCCGTGCTTGCGACGGCGGGCCCCAACGGCGCGGAGGCGCGCATTCTGGTCCTCCGCCGGGCCGACCGCGAGGGCGGCACCGTCTCCCTTTACACCGATGCCGCGACCGCGAAGATCACTGATCTCGCGCACGAGCCCCGCGCGACGCTCCTCGTCTGGGATCCCGCCGCACGCCTCCAGATCCGCCTGCGCGTCCACGTCGACGCGCGGCCCGGCACGGCCGAGGAGTGGGAGGCGCTGTCCGGAGCCGCGCGCGCCGCCTACGGCGGCGACCCGCCGCCCGGCCACCCGATCCCCTCCCCCGATCGGCACGCGCCGGATGCGGACGCCACCCGCTTCACCGTCCTTGAGGCGCGAATCGCCGAGATCGAGACGCTGCGCCTCGCCAACCCGCACGAGCGCGCCCGCTTCTCCCGGGCCGACGGCTTCGCCGGCGCCTGGATCGCTCCCTGAGCGGAGAACTCCTTCCAAGGAACTGCCCGGGGAATTTCGAAATGCCCTGGCCCCGGCACCCCCGGACGGCAGACGGAGGCCAACCGTCTTTCTTCCCGCCCCTTCGCCTGCGCCGATCCGCCCTGCTTCCCTCCGCCCCGCCGCTCGGCTAGCGTCCGGCCCATGACGCCGATGCCCCTTCCCCTCGTCCGCGACGTCGTCCTGATCGGCGGCGGCCACACCCATGCTCTGGTTTTGAAACGCTGGGGCATGAATCCCCTCCCCGGCACCCGTCTCACGGTGATCAACCCCTATCCCACGGCGCCCTACACCGGCATGCTCCCGGGCTACGTCGCCGGCCACTACGGCCGCGAGGAGCTCGAGATCGACCTCGTCCGCCTCGCCCGCTTCGCAGGCGCGCGCATCATCCTCGGCTGGGCCACGGCGATCGATCGCGAGGAACGGATCATCACGATCGACGGTCGCAGGAAGATCGCCTACGACATCGCCTCCATCGACATCGGAATCACTTCGGATCTTCCTGATCTCAAGGGATTTTCCGACCATGGCATTCCAGCCAAGCCCCTTGATCGCTACGCCGCCGCATGGGCCGCGCACCGCGACGGGAACGGCCCCGCTTCCATCGCCATCATCGGCGGCGGCGTCGGCGGCGTCGAGCTTTCCATGGCCATGGCGCACGCGCTGAGGGATCGCCACCGGGCGTCCGCGATCACCGTCATCGATCGGAGCGCGATCCTGCCCGGCACAGCCCCTGCAGCCGCCCGGCGCCTGCGGGACAACATGCGACGCTTCGGCATCGATGTCATCGAGAACGCCACCGTTTCTGAAGTGACGGCGACCTCGGTCCGCCTCTCGGACGGCCGCGAGATCCCCTCGACCTTCACTGTCGGCGCGGCGGGCGCCCGGCCCCATGACTGGCTCCGGGAAACCGGCCTCGATCTCGTGGACGGCTTCCTCCGCGTCGACCGCTACCTGCGCACCTCCGACCCGTCGATCTACGCCTGCGGCGACGCCGCGCACATCGCTCACGCACCGCGCCCGAAGGCCGGCGTCTACGCGGTGCGCGCCGCGCCCTCGATCTACGCCAACCTCCGCGCCGATCTCTCGGGCTCGCCCCGCAAGCCGTTCGAACCGCAGGGAGATTACCTGAAACTGATCTCTCTCGGCGAAAAGAGGGCGGTGGGCGAGCGGAACGGCATCACCCTCGAAGGCCATTGGGTCTGGCGCCTCAAGGACCGGATCGACCACAGCTTCATGACCGGCCTCGCCGAGCTTCCCTCGATGCCGCCGCCCGAGCTCCCGCGCGACGTCGCGAAAGGCATCCGCGACGCCCTCCACGGCGGCGAACCGCTCTGCGGCGGCTGCGGGTCCAAGGTCGGCGGCGCGACGCTCTCCCGCGCCCTCGACCGGCTCCCGAAGAGCACGCGCACGGACGTGCTCAGCCGTCCCGGAGATGACGCGGCTGTCCTCGGGATCGGCGGGATCCGGCAGGTTCTCACCACCGACCACCTGCGCGCCTTCACATCCGATCCCTGGCTCATGGGGCGGATCACGGCGGTCCACGCGCTCGGTGACGTATGGGCGATGGGCGCGAAACCACAGGCCGCGCTCGCGCAGATCATCCTGCCGCCGATGTCGGACGAGCTGCAGGAGAGAACCCTCGCGGAACTCCTTGACGCCGCTTCGGAAATCTTCGCAGCCGAAGGGGCGGAGATCGTCGGCGGCCACACCACGACGGGCCCGGACCTCACCCTCGGCTTCACCGTGACGGGACTTGTCGAGAGCGATCCGATCACCCTCTCGGGCGCCAGGCCGGGCGACGCTCTGATCCTCACGCGGCCCATCGGATCGGGCACGATCCTCGCCGCGGAGATGCGGCTGAAAGCACGCGGTCCCTGGGTCGCGGCCTGCCTTGCCGGGATGGCCCGGCCGCAGGGCGAAGCCGCCGCGATCCTCTCTCGCGCCCGCGCGATGACGGACGCCACCGGTTTCGGCCTGGCCGGGCACCTTCTCAACATCCTGTCGGAAAGCGGCGTCGGCGCCACCCTCGATCTCGGCGCGATCCCCTTCTACGAGGGCGCGGAGGATCTCGCCGCAGCCGGCGTCCGGTCGACAATCTGGGAGGCGAACCGCGCCGCCGCCGCGATGGCGGCGCCGGTCGGCGAGACAGCGCGCGAGGCGCTGTTGTTCGATCCGCAGACCTCGGGCGGTCTCTTGGCGGCGGTCGCGCCCGAAGAGGTGAAGGTTACCCTCGAGGCGCTTGAAAAGGCGGGCTATCCGGCGGCCCGGATCGGCGAGGTCACGGAAGGACCGCCGGTCATCCGGCTGCGTTGAGGACCACCTCCGCCAGCCGGTCTACCCCCGACTCGTCGAGCCGCTCCGCTTCGATCCGGGCGAGGGGCCGGCGGGCCCAGCGCGCCCGGCTCTTCGCATAGCGCGGATCGTAGTGCAGGCCGCAGAGCTCCGCCGCGAGATCCTCGAACAGCCCGCCGCGCGCCATGGCCTGCCAGCCCGCGACGCGCTCTGCCCCTTGCAGCCGAGCGAGCGTCCCGAGCGTCTCGATGAGCGCTTCGCGATCCGCCGTCAGATCCCCGTACGCCCGGGAAAGATACGCGGCCCGCGCGGCCAGCGGTGCCGCGATCTCGATCCGCTCGGCGGCCGTCATCGCCTTCCAGACCGCCGGCGGCACGCTGAGCTCACCGACCTTCGACGACTCCGCCTCGACGACGACCGGCCTGGCGGGATCGAGCGCGGCGATCTCCATCGCCAGCGCCGTCTCGAACGCCTTTTGCGTGGGCTGTCCGCCCGCGACGCGGCCAAGGAGCGAGCCCCGATGCCGCGCGAGGCCCTCGAGGTCGATCACCTGCGAGCCTTTCTCGCGGAGCCGCTTCAGGACATCGGTCTTGGCCGTGCCGGTGTTCCCGTCGAGCAATACGACACGCGCCGGGAATTCCGCCTCGTAGAGCGCCTGCACCACCGCGCGCCGGAAGCTTCGGTAGCCGCCCTCGAGCGTCTCCACGCGCCAGCCGATCCCGCGCAGGATCGTCGCAACCGACCCCGACCGCTGCCCGCCCCGCCAGCAGTAGACGAGCGGCCGCCAGCCGCCCGGCCTCTCCGCGAGCGGCCCTTCGAGATGCGCCGCCACGTTCCGCGCCACCAGCGCGGCGCCGAGCTTGCGCGCGGTGAACGGGCTCTCGCGCTTGTAGATCGTGCCGACCCGCGCCCGCTCCGCGTCGCAGAGCGCTGGCAGATTGATCGCGCCCGGCAGGTGGTCCTCGGCGTATTCCGCAGGAGACCGCACGTCGATCACGGTGTCGAACCCGTGCCGCGCGAGGTCCGCGAGCGAAGCGATGCGATAGGCCATGCGACCGTCTACCCCGGAGCCGCGGCGGCTGGAAGGGCGGGCACCGCGGATTTGCGGGAGGATGAAACGGCCGGCTCAGCCCAGGATCTCGTCCGCCATCCCCTGCCCCGAAAGCCACGCGTGCTCGGCCCGGCTGCCCAGCGCCCAGTCGCCGCCGGCCAGCACCCGCCCGCCGGCGAGGCGCAGGAAGGGGACACCGAGCGGGCGGTCAGCCAGCCCGTAGCGCCAGCGATGCGCCTCGACGTGGACCGGCCGTGGAAGGCGTCCGAGTGCGATATCGGAGAACTCCGCGAGGAGCTTCGGCAGGACTGCCTCGTGCGGCTGCTCCAGCCGGTCGCGCGTCCAGTCGCTGCTGGCATGCGCGACCCAGGTCTCGCCGCTGCGTCCGGGCTTCGCGCCGTTGCGCACGACGATCTTCAGGGCCCCGCCGGGCCGGACGACATCGGGAAGGTCCGGACGGCGTCCGAAGGCCGCCATCAGCGTCCAGACCGGTTTCATGACGACATGGTCGAGCGCCTCCGCCCCGGACAGATCACCGCTCACCCGCCGCGCCTGCATGGCCGGGATCGCGAGCACCGCGCGCTCGAAAGACCCCTGGGAGTCGCCGGCGGCATCCTCCACCACCACATGCGCGCCGTCGACCCGCACCGTGGCGATCTCGACCGTGGTGCGGATGTCGAGACCACGGGCCAGCGGACCCACGAAGCCCGACATGCCGGGAAGGCCGACATGCCCCAGATCGCCCCACCGGACACAGGCACTCTCGGTCTCGAGAAACTGGATCGGCGCGCGCTCGCAGTGCGCCACCGGCGCCCCGTGATCGAAAGCCCCGAAGTCGGTCCTCCGCGTCGCGAGACGCCCACCGAGCCCCCGGCTCTTGTCGAAGACGGTGACCGTCCGGCCCGCCGCGTGCAGCCGCGCCGCGACAACGAGACCAGCGAGCCCCGCGCCGATGACCGCGATACGTTCAATCATCAGGTCTCCCGTCAGTTCCCGTTGCCCATCCTAGCGTGCCGCGACGTCGCGTCGACCGTTTCCTGACACGCTCTCGCAACGGTTCTGCAAAAGGATTAGATTTCCCCGATGCGAACCCTGATTTTCGGCGCCTTCGTCTTGCTTCTCCCGGCCTGCGCCCCTGCGGCGGAGGAGAAGGGCGAATGCGTCGTGCTGCTTCACGGCCTTGCGCGCAGCTCGGCGTCCCTCGCGATCATGGAACGGGCACTGGAGGCGAGCGGCTACACGACGGTGAACCGCACCTATCCCTCGACGCAGATGCCGCTGGGTGATCTCGTGGACGTCGCCGTCACAGCCTCGGTGGCCGAATGCGGCGACGCGCGGACCCATTTCGTCACCCACTCGATGGGGGGCATCATCGCCCGGCTCTGGCTCGAGACGCACCGGCCGGCCGACATGGGCCGCGTCGTGATGCTCGCTCCGCCGAACCGCGGCTCCGAACTGGTGGACGAGTTCGGTGACCTGGAAGCCTTCGCCTGGATCAACGGACCCGCCGGGCTGCAACTCGGGACGGGGCCCGACAGCGTCCCGAGCCGCCTCCTCTTTCCCGGCTTCGAAGTAGGCGTGATCGCGGGAAACCGGTCGCTGAACCCGCTCTATTCGCAGATCATCGAAGGGCCGGACGACGGCAAGGTCTCGGTCGAGAGCACGCGGGTCGCGGGCCTGGCCGACCACATCGTCCTTCCCGTCACCCATACCTTCATGATGAACGATCCGGTGGTCATCGCCGAGACCATCGAATTCCTCGAAACCGGCCGGTTCGACCCCACGCTCAGCCTGCGCGACGTGATCCGCGGGGTTCTCGAGTAGCCGCCTGTTGCAGAAATCCGCCGGACCGCGGCGCTGACGCAGCGGCACGGGGTCCGGGGGTGGCGTCCGCGCCGCTTTCGGTGCAGGAGGGCGACGGGTTTGGCACGCAGGTCGCGCGTCAAGGGCGCGATGGGTCGCCCGAACGGAGGCGGGTTCGATGACGGACCTCAGCATCGTCATTCCGGCCCGGAACGAGGCCGAGAACATCCGCACGCTCCTCGACGGGATCGTCGCGGCTCTCAAGACTGCGCCGGCCTTCGAGATCATCGTCGTCGACGATGGCTCGACCGACGCGACCGGCGCCGCCGTGCGGGCGGCCGCGGCCGACGACCCGCGCATCCGGCTCCTGACGCACCCGAGTCCCGCCGGGCAGAGCGCGGCGGTGCATTCCGGTGTTCGCAGCGCCACCGGCCGCATCGTCGGCACGCTCGACGGCGACGGGCAGAACCCGCCCGGCGAGCTTCCCAAGCTGATAGAGCCTCTCTTCGACCCCGACGCGCCCCCGCGCCTCGCGCTCGTGGCGGGCCAGCGCGTGGGGCGGCAGGACACCTGGTCGAAGAAGGCCGCCTCGAAATTCGCGAACGCGCTGCGCGGCCGGCTCCTGAAGGACGGGACGCGCGACACCGGCTGCGGTCTCAAGGCGTTCCGTCGCGACGTCTTTCTGACGCTTCCCTATTTCGACCACATGCACCGCTACCTGCCCGCGCTCTTCAAGCGGGACGGCTGGGAGATCGCGCTCGTCGACGTGAGCCACCGGGCGCGCGGCGGCGGCCGGTCGAACTATTCGAATTTCCAGCGCGGCCTCGTGGGCGTCGTTGACCTTCTCGGCGTGATGTGGCTCATCCGGCGTCGAAAGAAGGCCGAACCCTCCGAAGAATGAGTGCCCCGTGATAGAAACCATCTTCTCCTGGCTGCGCGTCGACAACTGGACAGAGTTCTGGTGGGTCGTCTTCGGTCTCGGCGGGCAGCTCCTGTTCACCGCGAGGTTCCTCGTGCAGTGGATCGCATCCGAACGCGCGGGGCGGTCCACCATCCCGCTGGCCTTCTGGTACTTCTCACTCGGAGGCGGGATCGTGCTGTTCACCTATGCCGTCTACCGGGCCGACCCGGTCTTCATCCTCGGCCAGTCCCTCGGCGTTTTCATCTACAGCCGGAATCTCTACCTGATCCATCGGGAGAAAAGGGCGATCTGAGCCTGACTCGGGCGGCGTGGCGATATACAGGGGTTCGCCGTAGGCGGCTCTGAGCCCGGCGATGTCGCGCTCGCGGATCGCGCGCCAGAACGCATCGGCGGAAAACCCTTCCGGCGCGCCCCGCTCCTCTCGCACGGTCCAGCCGCGCGCTCTCAGCTCGTCCGCGATCTCGGGGTAGATCGTGAGCGTCATGCCGGCTTGGGCGAGGAGGTCGGGATCGATGTCGCTGGAATAGAGGAAACCCTCCACCGGCGGCACCTGGAGGCCGATGCGCTCCATCAGATGCCAGCGCCGCAAAACATAGACCCTGTCTGTCGAAAGGCCCGCCTCCTCGATGGCCTGCACGCCGTGATCCGCCGCCGCGGGGTAGCCCGCTACCCGGTAGGCGGGCAGGAACAGGATGACGGTGAGCGGCAGGGTGACCGTCAGGAGCGCGAGCGCCGCGGTCGGACGCCCCGTGCCGGCGAGCCACCAGAGCGCCGCGATCATCGCGAGACCGGCCACGACACCGGCCACAGCGGCAAGGATCGTGCTGCCGGCGTAGACGATCATCGCCGTCAGACCCACGACGACGAGCGAGAGAGCGAGAAGGAGCCGCACCGCGCGCCGGACCCGCCGGGCGAGGTCTTCGCCGCCAAGACCGCCCATCCACAGCCCGATCAGCGCCGCAACGCCGGGGAGCGCCGGGAGCAGGTAGCGCGCGACCCGATAGTTCGAGAACGAGAAGATCACGACGATGACGAGCGCCCAGAGCATGAGCAGGAGCACGCCCGGCGAGGGCCGGTGGATGCCTTTCGGGCGGAACGGCACCGCTGCGATGAGGATCGGGAGGAAACCCAGCGCGAGGAAGCCCGCGAAATATCCCAGCGCGCCGATGTTTTCCACCCCGAGCATCGCCTTCTCGGTCACCTGGTCGCCAAGGAACTGCCGGACGAGCGCATCCGGCTGCCGGAGCGCCACCGCCAGGTACCACCAGCCGACCGACACCACCGCGAGAACGATCGCCGCAATCTCGTGCCGCGACGGCCGGAGCCTGCCGTAGCTCGCCCTCAGAGCCAGTGCCAGCCCGACGAGAACCAGCGCCAGAAGACCTTTCGCCATGAAGGCCCAGGCGATGCCGAGCCATGCCGCGTAAGGAGCCCAGACGGGCGGGCGGTCCTCGTCCGCAAGCCGCACGAAGCCGACGAGCGCCAGCGCGATGCCCAGAACCTGCGGAATGTCGGGGTTGTGCGTCAGCGCCGCGCGGTAGAACAGCAGGTTCGACGCGAGCGCCGCCACGGCCACCGCAGCCCCGGTCCGCGTGGCCCCGATGCCCTTCGCAAGCGCCCAGGTCAGCCCGAGGATCGCCGCGGCGCTCAGAAGCCACATCGACTTCACCGCGAAGATCGACTGTCCGAAGAGCGAGAATCCGGCCACGGCGTAGTAGTAGGTCAGAGGCGGCTTGAGGAGCCGCACCTCCCCCCAGGCCGAATAGGGAACGATGTAGTCGCCCGTCTCCATCATCCGCGCGGCCGCGAGAGTGTAGCGGGCCTCGTCGGAGTTGGAGGTGAACTGCCAGAGCGCGAAGGGCAGCGCCGCCAGAAGAAAGACCGCGACGACGACAATCGCGCTTCGCACCGGCCAGCGCCGGTCGCTCGTCTCGGGGGCGTCTGTCGCTGGCACCATGGACGCGAGGATCACCTGCTTCGGGTCGCCGCCTTCTTGCATGAGACGGGAGGCGGCGAAAACCCCTCTTGCGCGTCAGTCCATCTTCGGCAAACCCAGCCGCCGCGTGAGCTCCGCGTTCATCTCGATGATCTTGCCGGTCTCGGCGGTGTAGTCGTCGATCGCCTTCTGGACGAACTCGGCCTGAGCGTGGCGAAGCTCTTCCATGCTGCTGCTGTGCAAGAGCTTGTGCTGCGTCGCGACATCCTGCTCCACCCGTTCCGAGACGAAGTGGAGGAACTCGCTTCCGAGATCGGACATCGCCTCCATCCAGGCCATGCCGACCTGTCCGAAAGGCCCCATGCTTGCCGCGGTCAGCTTTGCCCATGCCTCGAACGGCGATCCCTCGGGCGACTTGTCGGTCATGGCGCACCTCTCCCATCGATTTCCGCGAACCCTACGATGCCGCGATCGCGGCGACCTTGACCAGGGTCAAGCCCCTCGGCTTCGGCCGTCGGGACTGGTCGCCCCGCTTGATCCGCCTCAAGGCGCGGAACCGCCGGACCGCGCACACTTTCCGCAGCCAGCCGAAAGGTCAGCCACATGCCGGATCACGGTCACAGCAAGTCGGAGATCGCCGACCGCCTCTCGAGCGCCAATGGGCGCGGTCATCTCCGCGACATGGTCTACGGCGGGATCGACGGCGCGGTCACCACGTTCGCCATCGTCGCGGGCGTCGAGGGCGCGGGGCTGTCGACCAAGGTGATCATCGCGCTCGGAATCGCCAACGTGCTGGCCGACGGCTTCTCCATGGCGGCCGGCAACTACTCCGGCACCAAGGCCGAACTCGACGACGCCCGGCGCCTCCGCTCCGTCGAGGAACGTCACATCCGCGACCACCCCGCCGGAGAACGCGAGGAGTTACGCCAGATCCTGGCGGCCAAGGGCCTCGGCGGTCAGGTGCTCGACGACGCGACCGAGGCCATAGCTCGCAACAGGACGAGCTGGATCGAACTCATGCTCGTCGACGAATACGGGCTCTCGCCGGTCGCCCCGCGCCCGCTTCGCGCCGCGGTCCTGACCTTCGCGGCCTTCCTCGCGGCCGGGATGGTGCCGCTCATGCCGTTTCTCATCGGCCTCGCCGATGCCTTCACGGTATCGATGGCCATGACCGCCGCCGTCTTCTTCGCAATCGGCACGCTCAAGAGCCGCTGGTCGCTTTCGTCCTGGTGGCGGTCGGGGTTCGAGACGCTCGCGATCGGCGGGGCCGCGGCGATCATCGCCTACGGCGTCGGCTCGCTCTTCGAGGGCCTGTGACCGCGAAGCGCGATCAGTCGGGGCCTCGCTCTGACGCACCTAGAGAGGCGCGGACCTTGGCCCGCGCCATCTTCTTGCGAGATGGCGTCCGGCTCAGACAGCCCTCAGCCACCACTCACGCCACATCGCCAAGACACGGCGACGGCGCTCCGGCCCGCCAAGGGCCATACGCATCATCGTTTTCATGATCCTGCTCTCTGCCTCGAATGGCACGGGTTTTTCCCATGCTCGAAGCGGAGGGTAGCCGCGCCCCGGCGACCGGCAAAGCGATTCGCGAAATCATCGGCGATCTTCCGCGCGACTGCGGCGCGGGCGCACCAAAGCGAACGGCGCGGGCCACCGGGCCCGCGCCGCCGCGTCATGTCAGAAGGATCAGTTCAGCGCCGCGTCCGAGACCGCGTGCGTCCATGCCCCTTCCGGCTCCGCAGTGATGACCGGATCGGAGCCGCCCGACAGGAGCGACTGCACCGTGCGCTCGTAGTCGGCGGGGTCCAGCGTGCCGTTCGATCCCGCGGTCAGCTTCGCGACCTCTTCCATCATCCGCTTCTGGTGGGTTTCGGTCTGCGCGCCCGTCTCGTCGTAGTCGAGAACGATCATCGCCGCCTCGTCGGGGTTCTCCTCGGCCCACTTCCAGCCTTTCATGGAGGCGCGCACGAAGCGCTCCATCGCGTCCACGAAGGCCGGATCCTCGAGACGGTCCTCGAGCACGTAGAGCCCGTCCTCGAGCGTCGCGACGCCCTGGTCCTCGTACTTGAAGGTGACCAGTTCCTCGGGCGTGACGCCCGCGTCGATCACCTGCCAGTACTCGTTGTAGGTCATCGTCGAGATGCAGTCCGCCTGCCGCTGGAGGAGCGGATCGACGTTGAAGCCCTGCTTGAGCACCGCCACGCCGTTCTCGTCGGCGCCATCCGTCTCGATGCCGGCCTGGCTCATCCACGACAGGAACGGGAATTCGTTGCCGAAGAACCACACGCCCAGCGTCTTGCCGGGGAAGTCCTCGGTGCTCTCGATCCCGCTGTCCTTCCAGCAGGTCAGCATCATCCCCGATGACTTGAAGGGCTGCGCGATGTTGACGAGCGGCAGACCCTTCTCCCGCGCGGCGAGCGCGGCGGGCATCCACTCGACAAGCACGTCGGCCCCGCCGCCGGCCATGACCTGCGGCGGCGCGATGTCGGGACCGCCCGGCTTGATCGTGACGTTGAGCCCCTCTTCCTCGTAGAAGCCTTCCTCGAGCGCCACGTAGTAGCCTGCGAACTGGGCCTGCGTGACCCACTTCAGCTGAAGCGTGATGTCGTCCTGGGCCTGGGCCATCCCGGCCCCGAGCCCCAGCGCCGTTGCGCCTGCGATCAGTCTTTTCATTTTCGTTTCTCCCCTTGGACTTTTCAGTTTCTCGTCCGCTGCGACGGGTGCCAGAACGTCACCGCCCGTTCGGCCAGTGACACGACGCCATAGACCACCGACCCCGTCAGGGCGGCCACGGCAATTTCAGCCCAGACCAGGTCGATCGACAAGGAGCCGACGCCGGTCGAGATGCGGAATCCCATGCCCCGCGTCGGAGAGCCGAAATATTCGGCAACGATAGCACCGATCAGGGCAAGTGTGGTCGCAATCTTGAGCCCGTTGAAAATGAATGGCATCGCGGCGGGAAGGCGCAGCTTCAAAAGCGTCTGCCAGTATCCCGCGGCGTAGGTCCGCATCAGGTCGCGCTGCATCGCGCTCGCCTCGGTCAGCCCCTGCACCGTGTTCACGAGCATCGGGAAGAAGACCATCACCACGACGACCGCCGCCTTCGACTGCCAGTCGAAGCCGAACCACGACACGAGGATCGGCGCGATGCCGATGATCGG
>CAZPOK010000031.1:0-20486 GCA_964587905.1 uncultured Rhodobacterales bacterium
GGCGACGACCGCCAGAAGCTCCAGCAGGAGATGATGGCGCTCTACAAGAACGAGAAGGTCAACCCTGCGTCCGGCTGTCTGCCGATCCTTCTGCAGATCCCGATCTTCTTTTCGCTCTACAAGGTGATCTTCGTCACGATCGAGCTTCGCCACGCGCCGTGGATCGGCTGGATCCGCGATCTCTCGGCGCCGGACCCGTCCTCGCTCTGGAACCTCTGGGGCATCCTGCCCTGGGCCGCGCCGGAACCAGGTTCGATCCTGGCGCTGATCTTCATCGGCATCCTGCCGCTCTTCCTCGGCATCACCATGTGGATCCAGCAGAAACTGAACCCGGCGCCCACCGACCCGACGCAGGCGATGATCTTCGCCTGGATGCCTTGGGTCTTCATGTTCATGCTGGGCAGTTTCGCGAGCGGGCTGGTGGTCTACTGGATCGCCAACAACACGATCACCTTCACCCAGCAGTACCTGATCATGCGCAGCCAAGGCTACAAGCCCGACGTCTTCGGCAACATCATGTCGACCTTCAAGCGCAAGCCTCCGGACGACGCGCCTGCCGAGAAGCCGAAAGGCCAGGGCGGAAAGCCCACGGGCAAGAAGTGACACCGGCCGTCACCGACCTCTGGCGGCATCCGATCAAGGCGCATGGCCGAGAGGCGCTGACCTCCGTCCGGCTGATCGAGGCGTCCACCGTTCCCCATGACCGGACCTGGGCCGTGACCCACGCGGGGACGCGCCTGGAGGGCGCCGGCTGGGCGCATTGCTCGAACTTCACGCGCGGGGCGAAGAGCCCTTCGCTCATGGCGATAACCGCGACCTTCGACGAGGCGTCCGAAACGATCTCACTCGCGCACCCGAGGCTTGGAGCGATCTCCTTCCGTCCCGACCATGAGAGCGAGAGGTTTCTTGCCTGGATCGCGCCGATCATGCCGGCCGACCGCCCCGCTCCGACCGGCATCGTGCGAGTCGCGCGACAGGGCATGACCGACACGCCTTATCCCTCCGTGAGCATCCTGAACCACGCCTCGCGCCGGGCCTTCGGCCAGAAGGCCGGACGGGACCTGTCGATGCACCGCTTCCGCGGCAACATATGGCTCGACGGGCTGGCCCCATGGGAGGAATTCGACTGGGTCGGACGCAGGATCAGGATCGGAGCGGCCGTTCTCCGGATCGAAGAGCCGACCGGCCGCTGCCTCGCGACCGCCGTCGATCCGGAGACGGGGCGTCGGGACACCGATACGCTCGGCGTTCTCGAGACCGGGTGGGGACACACGCAGTTCGGCGTCTATGGCGTCGTCGAAGAGGCCGGCGAGGTCCGGCCGGGCGACACAGTCGACGTACAGCCATGAGCCTGCCCTTCCCACTCGCCGAGCCGGACGACACCGCGCGGGAGGCGGGCCGAAAGCTCTTCGCCGGCCGGACGGAGTTCCTGAAGGGTGTCGTCGCGCTCGAGGGTCTTCCGCCTCCGGACCGGATCGAGGTCTGCTTCGCGGGCCGCTCGAACGTCGGCAAGTCGACGCTGATAAACGCGCTGACCGGCCGGAAGGCGCTCGCCCGCGCTTCGAACACGCCGGGACGGACGCAAGAGATCAACTTCTTCACGCTCGGCGACAGCCATTACATCGTGGATCTACCAGGCTATGGCTTTGCGAATGCGCCGAAGCCGGTCGTCGAAGGCTGGCAGAGGCTCCTAAAGGCCTACCTTTCGGGACGCTCCACGCTCCGCCGCGCTTTCGTGCTGATCGACACGCGGCACGGCGTGAAGCCCGTGGACGAGGAGATCATGGAGCTTCTCGACACCGCCGCCGTGACGTTCCAGATCGTGCTGACGAAGGCCGACAAGGTGAAGGCGGCACAGCGCGATGCCGTGCTGGAGCAGGTCCGCGGCGCTGCGCGTCGCCACCCGGCGGCCTATCCGGAGCTTGTCCTGACATCCTCGGAGAAGGCGGAGGGCATCGATGCCCTTCGGGGGATTATCGCGACGCTGGAGTGAGAGCCGGGATCCTTCGAAGAATGCTCCATGGTCCGCTCAGACGTGCTGCGCGCCATTGACCTCGATCTCGGTCCCCGAAATGTATCCGCTCTCGCCCGAGCAGAGAAAGAAGATGGCCGCCGCGACTTCGGCCGGCTGGCCGAGACGGCGGAGGGGAAGCTGCTCGACGATCTTCTCTGTGCCCGGCGAAAGGATCGAGGTTTCGACCTCTCCCGGAGCGATCGCGTTCACCCGCACCCCCGCCGGTCCGAAGTCGTGGGCCATCTCGCGGGTCAACGCGGCAAGCGCGGCCTTCGAGGTGGCGTAGGCCGCGCCCGCGAACGGATGGACCCGCGCCCCCGCGATCGAGGTGACGTTGACGACAGCCCCCTTCGCGGCAGCCAGTTCGTCCTTCAGCCCGCGGGCCAGCACCACCGGCGCGAAGAAGTTGACGTGGAACACCTTGCCCCAGGTCCGGAGATCCGTGTCGATCGTATCGAGCCGTTCTCCATCCTCTCCTTTCGGCGAGATCCCCGCGTTGTTCACGAGCGCGTCGAGCCGGCCGTCGATCTTCTCCCGTATGCCCTCGATCGCGCGCATCGTGTCGTCGGGGCTGGAGAGATCGACCTGCACGTGGTTTTCCTCGCCACCGGGCCATGGACAGCGCGGATCGAACGGGTGCCGCGAACAGGTAAGCACGCGCCAGCCCTCTGCCGAGAAGCGCTTGACGGTCGCATGACCGATCCCCCGGCTCGCGCCGGTGAGGAGCAGGGTATTGCGTCTGTCGTCGCTCATGGGGACCTTCGCGCTTGAGTGGAGAGTGTCGAAAGACTAACAGAAGCACAGCCAAGGGCCAGCAATGAAGACACGCAACATGGACCGCGACTGGATCGCAACGGCGCGCACGCTCAGTTCCGCGCTCCCCTACCTGCAGCGCTATGACAACGCCACCGTGGTCATCAAGCTCGGCGGGCACGCGATGGGCAGCGCGGAGGCGCTCGAAAGCTTCGCGCGCGATGTCGTGCTGATGCGGATGGTCGGCGTGAACCCGGTGATCGTGCACGGCGGCGGTCCGCAGATCAACGATCTCCTGGCACGGCTCGCCATCCGGTCGGAATTCAGGGGCGGCAAGCGCGTAACCGATCAGGCGACCGTCGAAGTCGTCGAGATGGTGCTGTCGGGCCTCGTGAACAAGCAGATCGTGCAGGCCATCAACACGCAGGGCGGGAAGGCTGTCGGTCTCTCCGGCAAGGACGCCAACCTCATGATCTGCGAGCAGACCCATCCGGATCTCGGCTTCGTCGGCACCCCGGTGGAGATGAATCCCGACTACCTGCGCTCGCTCGCGGCGGCCGAGATCATCCCGGTGATCGCACCGATCGGCGCGGGTCGGCGGGGCGAGACCTTCAACGTCAACGGCGACACGGCGGCGGGCGCCATCGCGGGCAGCCTGAAGGCCGACCGGCTGCTCCTGCTGACCGACGTTGCGGGCGTGAAGAACCCCGATGGTGAGGTGGTGACGGAACTCACACCGGAGCAGATCCGCGAGATGACCGAGGCCGGAGCGATCGCGGGCGGCATGATCCCGAAGACGGAAACAGCGCTCGCCGCGATCGAGGGCGGCGTGAGGGCCGTCGTGATCCTCGACGGGCGCGCGCCGAACGCCTGCCTTCTGGAACTCTACACGGACCACGGCGCCGGCAGTCTGATCCGCCGTCCGCGATGACGCGTAAGCTGATCCTGACCCGGCATGCGAAGTCGGATTGGAGCACTCCAGGGCTTCGCGATTTCGACCGGCCGCTCAACAAGCGGGGACGAAAGTCGGCTACGGTCGTCGGCGCATGGCTTGCGGAGAAGGGATACCGGCCGGACGAGGTCGTCCTGTCCGGCGCGAAGCGCACCGTGGAGACCTGGCACGGGATCGAGGCCGCCTTTGCCCCGGCTCCGCCGGTCCGTGCCGACGGAGACCTCTACGATGCCTCGACCGAAGCGATCCTCGCGGTGCTCCGCCGCGCGACGGCGCCCGTCGTCATGCTGATCGGCCACAATCCCGGCTTCGGAGACTTCGCCAACCGCGTCGTTGTCGCGCCACCGGACCACTGGCGCTTCCGCGACTATCCAACCTGCGCGACGACCGTGATGCGCTTTCCTCGCGACGATTGGGCCGACGTAGGCTGGAGAGAAGCCGATGTGATCGACTTCGTCGTGCCGCGGGATCTGACCGGAGACTAGTGCCCGAGGATCTGACTGAGGAACAGCTTGGTCCGATCCGACTGCGGATTGTTGAAAAACTCCTCGGGTTCGTTCTGCTCTACGATCTGCCCTGCATCCATGAAGATGACGCGGTTCGCGACCTGCCGCGCGAAGCCCATCTCGTGGGTCACCACGAGCATGGTCATCCCCTCCTCGGCAAGCGCGATCATCGTGTCAAGAACTTCCTTGATCATTTCCGGGTCGAGGGCCGACGTCGGCTCGTCGAACAGCATGATGCGCGGTCGCATGCAGAGCGATCGGGCGATCGCGACCCGCTGCTGCTGCCCCCCGGACAACTGGCCGGGGTATTTGTGCGCCTGTTCGGGAATCTTCACTTTCTCGAGGAAATGCATCGCCGTTTCCTCGGCCTCCCGCTTGGGAATCTTGCGGACCCACAAGGGCGCGAGGGTGCAGTTCTCGAGAATCGTGAGGTGCGGAAACAGGTTGAAGTGCTGGAACACCATTCCGACTTCGGAGCGGATCGTGTCGATGTTCTTGATGTCCGATGACAGCGCGGTGCCGTCCACGACGACCCGGCCCTTCTGATGCTCTTCCAGGGCATTGATGCAGCGGATCAACGTCGACTTTCCCGACCCCGAAGGACCGCAGATCACGATCCGCTCGCCGCGGTAGACCGTGAGATCGATGTCGCGAAGCACGTGGAACGACCCGAACCACTTGTTCATCTTCTCGATCTGGATGGCCACCTCGTCGGAAACCTTCATTTGCGGCCGGTCCGCCTCGCCCGGCGCTTCCATGCTGGCCTGTGCGTCGGTCATCGATGATCTCCTAGTGATGATCTGTCCGGAGCTTGCGCTCAAGATAGAGAGAGTACTGACCCATGGCGAAGCAGCAGATGAAGAAGAGCACGCCGATGAAGATGAAGAGCTCCCAGTAGATGCCGTTCCAGTCCGTCGTCGCCCGGATCGCGTTCGACAGCCCGATCGGGTCAAGAAGGCCGATGAAGACGACGAGCGTCGTGTCCTTGAAGAGCCCGATGAAGGTGTTGACGATCCCGGGAATGGAAATCTTGAGCGCCTGCGGAAGGATGATGAGCCGCATCGCCTTCCAGTAGTCGAGGCCGAGGGCGTCGGCCGCCTCGTACTGGCCCTTCGGCAGCGCCGCGAGACCGCCACGGATCACCTCGGCGATATAGGCCGACGAGAAGAACGTCACCATGATGATCACGCGGAGCATCAGATCAAAGTTCGTGCCCGGCGGCAGGAAGTAGTTCAGCAGCAGCGAGGCCGTGAACAGCCAGACGATGAGCGGCACGCCGCGGATGACCTCGATGAAGCTCACGCAACTCTTGTTGATGATGAGAAGGTCGGACTGCCGGCCAAGGGCGAGGGCGATGCCCAGCGGCAGGGACAGGACGATCGCCGCTATGCCGATGATAAACGACAGCATGAACCCGCCGAAGTCGTCCGACGGCACGAAGGTGAGGCCGATCGGCGCGACCTCCCCCAGAGTGCGGGCCAGCGGGCCGGCGAGAAACAGCCAGTAGAGGATCGGCGCGACGATCGCCCCGATGCTGCCGGCGAGCGACCCCGCGGCCCGGGAGACGGCGACAAAGACGGCCCAGCCCAGCGCGAAGCCGGCCGCGACCGCGACGGGCCCCCAGATCGTGCCGCCCCAGAGCAGAAAGTACATCAAGAAGGGCGCGACCGCCGTGAACCACAGCGACTTCCGCGGAAGCGACGAAAAGAGGATCGGCGCGATCCCGGCAAGGAATACGAGCAACGCGCCGATGGGACGCCAGTAAGCGTCACTCGGATAAAAGCCGAAGAGGAGCTGATTCCACCGGTCCGTCAACACCGCCCAGCACGCCACGGAGGCACCCTCGCCATAGCGGGCGTCGCGGATCTCGCGACAATCCCGCAGCGACTCCGCGTTCCAGATACCGCCCAGCATCCAGGGAAGGACATGCGCCAGGGACCAGTAGACGAAGAATATCGACAGGATCGTCAGGATCGCGTTGAGCCAGCTTGAGAACAGGTTCTCGCGGAGCCACTTGATCGCGCCGACCTCGGTCAGCGGCGGGGCCTGTTCGGGCAGCATCTCGCGCCGCACGAAGCTGACGGTATGAGCATGGACTTCACTCATCTTATCTCTCCCTCAGCTTCACGGAGTTGTTGTAGACGTTCATCAAGGCCGAGATGACCAGCGACGTGATGAGGTAGAACGCGCCGAGCAGGAGCATTCCCTCGAGTTCCCGCCCCGTCTGATTGATCGTGATGCCGCCGAGCGTGGAGCGCACGTCCATGTAGCCCACCGCGATCGCAAGAGACGAGTTCTTCGTCAGGTTCAGATACTGCGAGATCAGCGGCGGGATGATGACCCGGAGCGCCTGCGGCAGGATCACGAGGCTCATCGTACGGTTCGGCCGGAGGCCGAGCGCGAAGGCGGCTTCCGTCTGTCCGCTCGAGACGGCGAGGATGCCCCCCCGGACGATCTCGGCTATGAAGGCGCCGGTATAGAGCGACAGAGCGAGCCACAGCGCGATCAGCGAATTGCGGAGGTGGATCCCCCCGCTGAAGTTGAAGCCCGTCAGTTCCGGCTTCGCCAGTTGCGCCCCGAGTACCCAGAACACGATGCCGACGGGCACCACGAGCAGGGCGATCTGCATCCACCACGTCCGGGGCCGGAGGCCGGTCGCCTCCTGCTTGGCCGACGCCCAGGAACGCACGGTCCGGACCCCGAAGGCCGAGGCCGCGAAGACGCCGAGGATCAGAAGCCAGTCGTACCCCGACGATGTTGGCAGAGGCGCGCCGGAGGCTTCGACGGCGTCGGGGGCGGCCACCGTCGGGGCCGCGGCCGCAGGTTCGTCCTGACCGGTCGACACGCCTGCGCCGCCCGTCGCGATCCGGCTGCCGCCGTAGCCGGTCATTCCGGTCGCCGCCGTGCCTGTCGCCTCTTCCTCCACCACTGCCGGAGGATTGCCCCCCAGCGAGTTCGAAAAGACGATCCGGGGGATGTAGACGCCGCGGTTCGTGATTGCGACGCTGTCGTCGAGCAGCATCGACGCCTCAGGCGTGCCGTCTGGCGCCGCTCGGAAATCACTGGGGCGCGGCATGCTCTCGCTCATGATCGCGAAGATCACGATGATCCAGAGAAGCAGCGGAACGTTCCGGAAGCCCTCCACGTAGACCGACATCAGCTTCGCGACGACCCAGTTCGTGGACAGCCGTAGAACGCCGGCGATGACCCCGAGGACAGTTGCGAGAATACAGCCCAGAAACGCGACGAGCAGCGTGTTGAGAATTCCGACCAGGGCGGCGCGGGCATGGGTCGACCCCGAGTCGTACTCGATGAGGCGCTGATTGATGTCGTAACCGGCGCGATTGCCCAGAAACCCGAAGTCGAAATCCTTGCCGAGCGCCTCGAGGTTCTGAACGGTGTTAGAAACGAGCCACGACAGCATGAGCACGATCAGCGCCATGGCCACCGCCTGGATGGTGAGCGACCGGTAGCGCGTGTCGTAGATCAACTGACTGAGGCGAAAGCTCTCGGAAGGCGGCTGGGTGACGTCGGCCATCTGGAACTTCCCCGATTGATTCGAATATGCCGGCCTCTCTCGGTCGGGAGATGATGTCCCACCGCGGCCAATCTGCAATTTCTTTTCGAGCACTCGGAAGAAGGGCGCGGAGTGCTCCCGCGCCCTTCGTCATGGTCTTACCGGAACGGAGGCGAGTACAGCAGTCCGCCGTCGGTCCACTGCGCGTTGAGACCGCGTGCGAGGCCGATCGGAGTGTTCTCGCCGATGTTCTTTTCGAAGATCTCGCCATAGTTGCCCACGGCGCTGATGACGGTGACGCCCCAGTCGGGCTCGAGGCCGATCATCTCGCCCAGATTGCCTTCGGTGCCGAGCATCCGGTTGATTTCGGGATTGTTCGTCCCTTGGGCAAGTTCCGAAACGTTGGCGGACGTGATGCCGAGTTCTTCCGACGCGATGAGCATGTTGAGCGTCCAGCGGGCGATGTCGCCCCATTCGTTGTCGCCATGCCGGACGAGCGGTCCGAGCGGCTCCTTCGAGATGATCTCGGGCAGGATGACCCACTCACCGGGGTCCTCGAAGGTCGCGCGCGACGCGGCGAGACCGGAGGCATCCGTCGTGTAGACGTCGCAGGCTCCGGCGAGCAACTGCTGGAGCGCTTCGGCATTGGTCTCGATCGGGACCGGCTCGTAGCTGAGGCTGTTCGCGCGGAAGTAGTCGGCGAGGTTCAGCTCCGTGGTGGTGCCCGTCTGGATGCAGATGGTGGCGCCGTCGAGATCCTTCGCCGAGGTCACGCCGAGCGCGCGCGGAGCGATGAAGCCCTGACCGTCGTAGTAGTTGATTCCGACGAATTCGAACTTCAGGTCCACATCGCGCGAGAAGGTCCAGGTCGTGTTCCGGGACAGAACGTCGACCTCGCCCGAGGCGAGCGCCGTGAACCGGGTCTGACCCGTCAACGGCACGAATTCGACCGCCGTCGCATCGCCGAGGACCGCTGCGGCCACCGCGCGGCAATAGGCGACATCGAAGCCGTCCCAGTTCCCGCTTGCGTCCGGCGCGGCGAAGCCGGTCAACCCCGTGTTCACACCGCAGTTCAGATTCCCGCGCGCCTTCACGTCTTCCAGAGTGGCCGCGGAAGACAGTCCAGCGGCCAGACCGGCAACCGTCAGCGCGCCAATAAATGCGGTTCTTTTCATGTTTACCTCTTCCTGATTATTGCGCCTGCCAGGCAGACGCTTATTTCCGATCGTCGTTTCGACCGGGGGCGATTTCGCAGGGTTCACCCTACACTCCGGGATTTTGGGCGGAAGTCCGCTTCGAGGTCAACCCTGAAGGCCAATGAATCAAGCAACTGCACGAATATGCATCCGTTCACGAATGCTCCGGCACAAGCCTTGCGCGCCTAGCCGACGCGTCTGACCAATTGCAGGAACTGCGCCGCCTCTAGCAGGGCGTGGCGACGCTGCTCCGCGGTTCTGTCCGCTTCCTCGTCGCGCCCCCATTGCTCGATCTGCCACTCCTCGTCCACTCGCGAGAGGGCCCAGGCTTCCTCGGGCTGCCTTTCGCCTTCGGACACCGCGAGCCCGAGCACGAGGGAACCGGTAAGGCTGACGAGGTCGTGAAGCGAGGTCAGTTCGAACGGAGTGGCGCCTCGGACCGCCGCATCGAGGCGTTCAAGGCTCTTTTCCGGTTGCGTCGCGGGCAGGACGCCCACGGTCGTGACGAGCCGCGCCTCGAAGCGGGTCGCCGCCCAATCGAGGAGCGGATCCCATGCGTCGGCCTCACGCGCGACGAGTTCCGCGGGCGATTCGGCCCGGTAGCACAGCAGATCGGTCTCTCCGAAGGCTGACACGATGTCCGCGACCGCGGAGAACTCGGGCCGGACCCGGTCGATCGCGGTATTGGTATATCTTGTCATCGGCATCGTGGCCGGATCGATGGCCCCGTCCTGACGCCTCCATTCATCGGCCATGGCTTCGGCGAGCGCCTGCGTCGGCGCCGCGAGCAGGGCTTTCCCCGGCGTCCGGACGGAGCGTCCGTCCAGAAGCACCGTGAATCCCTCTTCGGCGTGGCTGACCTCCACCGTCGCCCAGAAGCGCTTTGCCGCCCAACCGGTCACGCCCCGCCTTCCCGGTTCACAGATCTTCCCATGCGTCTTCCTCGAACGGATCGGCGGGCACCTCGGCCGCGTGCCAGTCGAACATCGCCCAGGTCCGCGACATATGTTCCGGCAACGGTGCGGTCACGGTTACGGTTTCCCCCGTGATGGGATGCAGAAAGCGGATGGAGCGGGCGTGCAGGTGGAGCTTGCGGCTCACCTCGCCACCCAGTTGCGCGCCCCAGCCCTCGCCGAGGTTCTCCTGACCCGATCCGCCGTACTTGCCGTCGCCGACGATCGGGTGACCGATCTCGGCCATGTGCGCGCGAAGCTGGTGCGTCCGCCCCGTCACCGGGACGAGCGCGACCCAGGACACCCGCGTGCCGAGCGCGGAAAGGACGGCGTAATCCGTCGTCGCCCGCTTGGCGTCGGGCGTCGTGTCCACGTCCTTCGGAAGCAAGCAGATCATCTTCTCGCCTTCGCCGCCGCGCCCCCGTCCGGGCGCCTTCACGAGGCCGAAACGGATCGTCCCCATGCGGGGCTGGGGCACGCCGGCCACGACAGACCAGTAGATCTTGCGCGTCTCATGTGCGCGAAACGCCTCGGAGAGCCGCCGCGCAATACGCTTGGACCGCGCGAGAAGCAGGACGCCGGAGGTGTCCTTGTCGAGACGGTGCACGAGGAGCGGCTTTTCCGACCGCCCGAACGTCAGCGCCTCGGCCAGACCGTCCACGTGCCGCGCTCCCTGCCCGCTGCCGCCCTGGCTCGGAAGCCCCGGCGGCTTGTTGATCGCGATGATGTGGTCGTCCTTCCAGAGAACGGCGTTCTGGATCATCTCGGCATCCGAGGCGGTCGGCGCGTCCGCCACGCGCGGCGGCGTCTCATGGGGCTTGGGAAGCGGCGGGATGCGGATCGCCTGCCCCGCCTCGATGCGGGTGCTGCCCTTGGCACGGCTGCCGTCGAGGCGGATCTCGCCCTTGCGGCACATTTTCTCGATGCGCCCCTGCGGGACGTGCGGGAACCGCGCACGGAACCAGCGGTCCAGGCGCTGCCCGCCTTCGTCTTTCGCCACTTCGATCGTCTGGACACCGGTCATGCGACGAGGCCCCGCGCGATCCAGAGCCCCGCCATGAGGCCGAGGATCGACAGAACGACCGAAGCGCTCACGTAGAGCGCCGCTCCGGCCAGGTCGCCGCGTTCATAGAGCGTGACGGCTTCGAGCGAGAAGGCCGAAAACGTCGTGAAGCCGCCGAGGAGGCCGGTCACCACGAAGGGCGACAGATGCGTCAGCCCCTTGTGGGCGGCCGCCACGACGAAGACGCCCATGAGGAACGAGCCCACGACGTTCACGGTCAGGATCGCGAACGGGAACGGTGTGTGGCCCGCCATCCGAACGAGCCAGATGCCGGTCAGATACCGCGCCGAGGCGCCGAGCGCGCCGCCGAGCGCCACCTGGAGAAGGGCCGGAAACATGCGCGTTCCTTGGGGCTGGTCGCGGCTGTTGTCAACCGGACCGCTTGGCGCGGAGCTTGGAGAAGTAGTCGAGCCGGCGCTTCAGCTCGCGCTCGAAACCACGCTCGACCGGCGTGTAATAGACCGGCCGCTTCATGTCGTCGGGAAAGTAGTGCTGGCCCGAGAAAGCGTCCTCGGCCTCGTGATCGTATTCGTAGCCCGAGCCGTATCCCTGTTCCTTCATCAGCTTCGTGGGCGCGTTCAGGATATGCTTGGGCGGAGGTTTCGATCCGGTCTTTCGCGCCGATGCCACGGCGGCCTTGTAGGCCCCGTACGCCGCGTTCGACTTCGGCGCGAGCGCGAGATATACGACCGCCTGCGCGAGCGCGAGTTCGCCTTCGGGCGAGCCGAGCCTCTCGTAGGTCTGCCAGCTGTCGAGGCACACCGACTGCGCCTGCGGATCGGCGAGGCCGATGTCCTCGACCGCCATCCGGGTGATCCGCCGGGCGAGGTAGCGCGGATCCTCCCCGCCCGCTAGCATCCGCGCGAACCAGTAGAGGGCCGCATCCGGATCGGAGCCGCGCACCGACTTGTGCAGCGCCGAGATCAGGTTGAAATGCGCATCGCCGGACTTGTCGTACTGTGCTGCCCGCCGCTGGAGCCGGGACGCCAGCGCGTCAGGACCGATCTTCTCCGTCAGCCCCCACCCCGCCACCTGTTCAACGATGTTGAGAAGCGCGCGCCCGTCGCCATCCGCCATCCCGAGCATCGTCTCGCGTGCCTCCCCCGTCAGCGGAAGCGGCGCACCGAAGGCTGTTTCGGCCCTTTGCACCAGCTTCTCGAGATCGGCGAGCGTCAGGCGCTCGAGCACCATCACCTGCGACCGGGAAAGGAGCGCGGAGTTCAACTCGAACGACGGGTTCTCCGTCGTGGCGCCGACGAGGAGGATCGTTCCGTCCTCCATGTACGGCAGGAAGCCGTCCTGCTGCGCCTTGTTGAAGCGGTGGATCTCGTCGACGAACAGAAGCGTGCCCGTCCCGTTCCGACGACGCAGCTTCGCCTCCTCGAAGACCCTCTTGAGGTCGGCGACACCGGTGAAGATCGCGCTGATCTGGACGAAATGCAGATCCGTCTCGGCGGCGAGCAACCGCGCGATCGTCGTCTTGCCGACGCCGGGCGGCCCCCAGAGGATGATCGAGGACAGATGCCCTGCGGCCAGCATCGCGCCGAGCGGGCCGTCGCGGCCGAGAAGCTTGTCCTGCCCGATGACCTCGGCGATGCGCTTTGGCCGCAGACGGTCGGCCAGCGGTCGCTGGCTGTCTTCGCCTTCCGACGCGGGCGCTGTGTCGAACAGATCGGTCATGGGACGAACCTATTCCTCCGCCCGCCCGCCGAAAAGCCGGATTCGGGGCCGGTGCCGAAGCGCCGGCCCCGCGGTCTGCGTCAGTGCATCTTGCCGGCGAGGTTGATCATGATGCAGCGGCTCGGCGTCGTGCCGTCACCGAACTCCAGAACCGGCCCGGCCACGTCGATATCGAGTCCGACACGGCGCCCCCACCGCGGACCGTTTTCGGGGATCAGGCCCAGAACCGAGGTCGCGCCGAGGTCGCGCGCCGCACGGCACATCTCTCCGATCAGATTGATCTGAACGCGCATCCGGAGCCGGGCCGGGACCCGCTGCGAGACGAAGATCCGGGAGGACTCCCAGATGTGGCTCGCCACGGGAGCCTCGTCGTAGAGAAGATTGGAGGAAATCGCGTCGAGCAGCCCCAGCTGCGCGTCACGGATCATGTACGAGTAAATGCCGCAGCGCGCCGTCGTCGGCGTCAACCGGACGCCGGCGAGGACGTGGCCGAATTCGTGCACGGCGATCCAGCGGCTCGCCGGAGTGTCGTACTGGTCATATTCCATTCCGTCCGCTTCCGGCAGATCCCAGTTGTGCTGCTGGATGAACGTTTCATGTCTCGCACGAAACATGTTCGAGAGCAACTCGCCATGGTTGTGCATGTTGCCGAAGGAAAGAGTCGTCACTTGCATTGTAGCCTCCTGCTAGGTTGAAAGACTTCAGTGCCTTGCAGGACGGCGACCGTCAGAGCAGCCGGTAATCCTTCGCTCGCTGGATCGCCTCCGGCGTTGTCCGCGCCATCAGGCGCTCTCTCGCGGATGCGAGCCTTGCCTTCAGCGCGCTTTCGGAGATCCCGAGCTTTGCCGCGGCGGCAATGTACCGGTCTCCGTCCGCAATGCACTTCAGTGCCTCGACCTGAGCCTTAGTGAGCTCTTCAGGAGGCTGAGCGAGGTCGTGCATCTGCCAGACGATGGCCTGGATGTGCTCGATTTCCTCGTCTTCGAACTCTCTGTCCTCGCGCGCGCAGCCGACGATGGTTCTCGACGTCAAGGGACCGCATGCGACGGCGCAGCCGAACTTGAGGCCGAACCCGGCTGCCTGTCCGAAGATCTCGAACGGATCGGGAAGGGTGATCTCGCTCCACCGGGTCGTTCCCTGGTAGCTCAATCCCCAGAACACCATCGGGTCTCTCAGCGCGTAGGCGCGCGAGGTGTAGATGCGAAGCCACCGCTCGTCATAGGTGTGCGCGGTAATGAGCGGCGCAGCGAACCGGATGTGAAGTCCGACCGCATAACCTCGCGGAGAGCGCTTCTTCAAATCGACCAGGAGAGCGTTCAGTTCGTTCGAGCGAGACATATCCTTTTAGACAGGTTGTCTCCCCGGCTTGCAACCATAAAGTGCGTCCTGGGGGAAAGTTCGCGCACGCGAGGAGAATAGTCTTGAACGATCCAGAACCGAACATCCTGCGCGAGTTGGAACACTTGTCGAACGACGACATCAACGAGCTCGCGGCGTTTCTCCGCGTGAGCGCCGCCCAACGGTCAGGCGCGGAAGTATCGGACAGGATTCTCGACGCGATCGCGTTGAAGGCGCTTTTCGCGGACACACCCGTCAATTGAAAAGGCCGGCGAATGCCGGCCCTTGCACAGTCTTCCGAACTTGCGGAGACCTATTCCATGTCCGCCGCGGCGTCTTCCGCCGCCACGCGCTCGCGGTCGCCCGCGCCCTTCGCATCGGGATCCCGGTCGACCAGTTCGACGATCGCCATGGGTGCCATGTCGCCGTAGCGGAAGCCGGCCTTCAGGACGCGCACGTAGCCGCCGTTGCGCTCCTTGTAGCGGGGGCCCAGGATGTCGAAGAGCTTGGCCACGTGGGCATCCTGCTTCAGCCGGGACGCCGCCTGACGGCGCGCATGGAGATCTCCCCGCTTGCCGAGGGTGACGAGTTTATCCGCTATCCGCTTGAGTTCCTTGGCTTTCGGCAGGGTCGTCTTGATCTGTTCGTGTTCGATCAGCGAGCCGGCCATGTTGGCGAACATGGCCTTGCGGTGCTCGTGGGTGCGGTTCAGCTTGCGATAGCCGCTTCCGTGACGCATTTTTCAAATCCTTTTTCAGTGTTTTGCTTTGTCCGGCGGCCCCTGCGTGAGGACCGCTCTCCTTGGGGCGGGATGCCCGTATCCAGCGTATGGACCCCGTGTGGAAACCGCGCGGGTCTCCTACGAGGTCCGATTCGTTCAGAACTGATCTTCGAACTTCTTGGCCAGGTCCTCGATGTTCTCCGGCGGCCACTCCTCGACGTCCATTCCGAGGTGGAGACCCATGCCCGAGAGCACTTCCTTGATCTCGTTCAGCGACTTCCGGCCGAAGTTCGGCGTGCGCAGCATCTCGGCCTCGGTCTTCTGGATGAGGTCGCCGATGTAGACGATGTTGTCGTTCTTGAGGCAATTCGCCGAGCGCACCGACAGCTCGAGCTCGTCAACCTTCTTGAGAAGGAGCGGGTTGAATTCGAGCCCTTCCTCATCGCCGCCGGCCGTCGCGCTTTCCGGTTCGTCGAAGTTCACGAAGATCGACAGCTGGTCCTGTAGGATGCGCGCCGCATAGGCCACCGCGTCGTCCGGCGTGATCGAGCCATCTGTCTCGAGCCGGAGCGTGAGCTTGTCGTAGTCGAGCACCTGCCCCTCGCGGGTCGGCTGCACATCGTAGCTCACCTTGCGAACCGGCGAATAGATCGCGTCGATCGGCATGAGGCCGATGGGCGCATCCTCGGGCCGGTTTTTGTCCGCCGAGACGTAGCCCTTCCCGGTATTGACGGTGAGCTCCATGTAGAGTTCGGCGCCCTCGTCGAGGTGGCAGATCACGTGATCCTTGTTCAGGATCTCGATGCCGGCCGATTCCGAGATGTCACCCGCCGTCACGACGAGCGGTCCCTTGGCCGAGACCGACAGGCGCTTCGGGCCCTCGACCTCCATGCGGATCGCGACGCCCTTGAGATTGAGGACGATGTCGGTCACGTCCTCTCGGACGCCTGCGACCGACGAGAACTCGTGCAGGACGTTGTCGATCTGGACCGAGGTGATCGCGGCGCCCTGAAGCGAGCTCAGCAGCACGCGGCGGATGGCGTTGCCGAGCGTCAGGCCGAAGCCCCGCTCGAGCGGTTCGGCGATCACGGTCGCATTGCGGGCGGGATCGTTGCCCGGCTTGACGTCAAGCTGGGTCGGCTTGATCAGTTCCTGCCAGTTCTTGTGGATCATGCTTGTCTCCTCAATTCCTGTCCGCTGCCCATGTCCGTAGCGGCGGACGCCCGAGGTTCAAAAATGGTGGTCGCGGGCCAGGGACGATCCCTGGCCCGCGGCAATCTGGATCCGTGTCAGACGCGACGGCGCTTGGGCGGACGGCAGCCGTTGTGGGAGATCGGCGTCACGTCGCGAATAGACGTGATCGTGAATCCCGCCGCCGCGAGCGCGCGGAGCGCGGATTCGCGGCCCGAGCCCGGTCCCTGCACCTCGACCTCGATGGTGCGCACACCGTGCTCCTGCGCCTTCCGTCCGGCGTCCTCGGCGGCCATCTGGGCGGCGTAGGGCGTGGATTTCCGCGACCCCTTGAAGCCCATGGTGCCGGCCGACGACCAGGCGATGGCGTTGCCCTGAACGTCGGAGATCAGGATCTTCGTGTTGTTGAAGGAAGAGTTCACATGCGCCACGCCGGCGGCGATGTTCTTGCGCTCTTTCTTCTTCACGCGTGTCTTCTCGCGAGCCATGTCTCGTGCCTCCCCTTACTTCTTCTTGCCGGCGATTGCCTTCGCGGGCCCCTTGCGGGTGCGCGCGTTGGTGTGCGTGCGCTGACCGCGCACGGGGAGGTTCCGGCGGTGACGGAGGCCGCGGTAGCAGCCGAGGTCCATCAGACGCTTGATGTTCATCTGAACGTCGCGCCGAAGGTCGCCCTCGACCATGTAGTTCGTGTCGATGTGTTCGCGCAGCGCGAGCACCTCGGCGTCGGAAAGCTCGTTGACCCGGCGGGCGGTGTCGATGCCGACGGCGTCGCAGATGGTCTTGGCCGAGGACTGGCCGATACCGGTGATGTAGGTGAGGGCGATCGGCACCCGCTTTGAAGTCGGGATGTTTACGCCGGCGATACGTGCCACGTGGTCTCTTCCTTTCGTTGCGGTTCCGTAGCTCCAGAACCTTTTTTCACAACGGAAGCCCGGGACGCTGAGGCCGCCGGGCTCTGTTCTGTTTCGGGGGCTTGTGAGGCGGGGTGCGATCCTCGCGACCAAGCGATTCTCTTTGCGAGATGCAGGTAACTAGGGGGTATCGACCGGAGCGTCAAGGGTGGGTCAGGGATTATCCGCCCTGCCCCAGAACACCGTCGATTTCCGCGGAAACCTCGTCGATCGCGCCCAGTCCGTCGACCGTCCGCAGATCGCCCTTGGCATAGTAGTAGCCGATCAGCGGCGACGTCTTCTTGTAGTATTCCATGAGCCTCTGGCGAAGGCTTTCCTCGTTGTCGTCAGCGCGGCGCTTGAACTCGGTTCCGCCGCAGACGGCGCACTTTCCGTCATCCGGGATCGGCTTGGTGATGTCGTTGTAGACCTCGCCGCACTCCGCGCAGGTCGAGCGGGCGGTGATCCGCTCCACGAGCGCGTCGTCGTCGACGCGCATCTCGATGACGGCATCGAGGGTTTCGCCGTGCCGGTCGAGCAATTCTCCCAGCGCATCCGCCTGAGCCAGCGTCCGCGGAAAGCCGTCGAAGATGAAGCTCGCCCCCTTGTGGGTCTCGAGTTGCTCCTCGATCAGGCCGATGACGATCTCGTCGGTGACGAGGTCGCCGCGATCCATGACCTCGGCCACCTTCTGTCCCATTTCCGTTCCGCTGGTACGGGCGGCGCGGAGCATGTCACCGGTCGACAGCTGGATCATGCCCCGCTCGTCCACCAGTTTGCGCGCCTGCGTGCCCTTGCCGGCGCCCGGCGGTCCGAGAAGAATGATGTTCATCGCCGTGCAGGCCCCCGTCCCTTGCCGCGGCGTTTTCCGCGCAGCTGCGACTTCTCGATAAGGCCTTCGTACTGATGCGCCAAGAGGTGAGACTGGACCTGCTGGATCGTGTCCATGCCGACCGACACGATGATCAGGATCGATGTGCCGCCGAAATAGGCCGTGATCGCAAGCTCGTTGCGGACCACCTCGGGGATCATGACGACGAGCGCGAGGTATCCGGAACCCACCGCCAGGATGCGGGTGACGACGTATTCGAGATACTCCTCGGTGCGCTTGCCGGGTCGGATGCCGGGAATGAACCCGCCCTGGTTCTTGAGGTTCTCCGCCACCTCGTCCGTCTTGAAGGAGACGTTGAGGGTGTAGAAGTAGGTGAAGAAGATGATCATCGCTCCGAAGAACAGCAGGTAGAGCGGCTGGCCGGGGCCGAAGTAGGCGAGGATCGTCGACATCACCGGGCCGGTCTGCTGTCCGCTGAACGTCGCGACCGTCGTCGGAAGCAGAAGCAGCGAGGATGCGAAGATCGCCGGAATGACGCCCGCGGGGTTCACCTTGACCGGCAAGTGCGACGAGCCGCCATCGTACATCTTCATGCCGACCTGGCGACGCGGGTACTGGATGTGGATCTTCCTGAGAGATCGCTCCATGAACACGACGAAGACGAGCGTCGCCAGGAGCATGATCGAAACGCCGATGATCACGGGCGTCGAGATCGCGCCGGTGCGGCCGGACTCGAAGAACTGCGCAAGCGCTGCCGGAATCTCGGCGATGATGCCCACGAAGATGATGAGCGAAATGCCGTTGCCGACGCCGCGCGCGGTGATCTGTTCGCCGAGCCACATCAGGAACATCGTGCCGCCGACGAGCGTGATGACGGTCGCCGCGCGGAAGAACCAGCCCGGATCGGTGACGAGACCGCCCGCCTCGAGACTCACGGCGAGACCGTAGGCCTGGAACGTCGCGAGCAGCACTGTGCCGTAGCGGGTGTACTGGTTGATCTTCTTTCGGCCCTGCTCACCCTCTTTCTTGAGTTGCTTGAGCGGTTCCCACATCGCCGCGAGGAGCTGCACGATGATCGAGGCCGAGATGTAGGGCATGATGCCGAGGGCGAAGATGCCCATCCGGCTGATCGCACCGCCCGTGAACATGTTGAGGACGCCGCCGAGCCCGGCCGCCGCCTGATCCATGAAGTCGCGGAGCGCGTTGCCGTCGATTCCGGGGACCGGAATGTAGGTGCCGACCCGGTAGACGATCAGCAGACCGATGGTGAAGAGGATGCGACTGCGGAGTTCCGTGGCCTTGCCGAGGGCGGCCCAGCTCACGTTCGCCGCCATTTGCTCTGCTGCAGATGCCATGCACGGTCTCTTTCGTGGACGCGCCGCCGGGCGGAGTCTCCACCGGCGGCGCTACGGAAAACTCGAGACGGATGTAAGCGCCCGGAGGGGCGCCCACAACCTCTTATTCAGTCGCCGGGGCTGACGCCGTGGTGATCGACCCGCCGGCTTTCTCGACCGCGGCCACCGCCGACTTCGACGCGCCGGTGACGGTGATCGTCACCTTCGCCGAAAAGTCGCCCTTGGCGAGAACGCGCACGCCATCGAGCTTGCGGCGGACAAGGCCGCTGTCGACGAGTTCGGTCTCGTTGATCTCGGTGCCGAGCTTGCCGTCGTCGATGAACTTCTGGATCAGGCCGAGGTTCACGACGGCGTACTGCTTGCGGTTGGGCTTGTTGAAGCCACGCTTGGGCAGCCGCTGGTAGAGCGGCATCTGGCCGCCTTCGTAGCCCTTGATGGCCACGCCCGAGCGGGACTTCTGACCCTTGATGCCGCGGCCGGCGGTCTTGCCCTTGCCGGAGCCCGCGCCGCGGCCGACGCGCATGCGTTTCTTGTTGGCGCCCGGATTGTCGTGGAGTTCGTTGAGTTTCATGGTCGCTTCTCCTCGGCCGGACGCGCCCCCGAAGCGAAATGGGACGGCCACGGCATGACGTGATGTGATGGTGACCCGGTCGGCCACCGGGGGCGTATAGACCTGTCGCGTTCCGCGATCAAGGGGGTCGGTTTGCGTCGTGTCCGAGTCCGGATAGGGGTCAGGCCATTGATTCCACTGACGGTAGCGCTTCCACTTTTCCTCCGGCGCCACCGAATGAAGAAGCCCCGGAGCATGTCCGGGGCCATCGCATCAGTGTCTCGGCCGACGCCTCAGCCGTGCTCTTCGACGATCTCGACGAGATGCGGGATCTTGGCGACCATGCCGCGGACCGAGGGGGTGTCCTCGAGTTCGCGGGTGCGGTGCATCTTGTTGAGCCCCAGACCGATCAGTGTCTCGCGCTGGACGGACGGGCGGCGGATCGGGCTGCCCACCTGCTTGACGACGATTGTTTTCGCCATGGTGTTTACTCCTTACGCCTCTTCCGCGACCTGGCTCGAGGTCTCGGGGGCCTCGTCGCGCTTGGGCAGGATATCGGCGACCTTCTTGCCGCGACGCTGCGCGACGGAGCGGGGCGACTGCTCCTTCGTGAGGCCGTCGATCGTGGCGCGGATCATGTTGTAGGGATTCTGCGATCCCAGCGACTTCGCGACGACGTCCTGAACACCGAGCATCTCGAAGACGGCGCGCATCGGGCCGCCGGCGATGATGCCCGTGCCGGGAACGGCGGTGCGCATCACGACGCGGCCGGCGCCGTGGCGTCCTTCCATGTCGTGGTGCAGCGTCCGGCCTTCGCGGAGCGCCACGCGGATCATCTGGCGCTTGGCCTGTTCGGTCGCCTTGCGGATGGCCTCGGGGACCTCCTTGGCCTTGCCCTTGCCGAAGCCCACGCGGCCGCGCTGGTCGCCCACGACGACGAGCGCCGCGAAGCCGAAGCGCTTGCCGCCCTTCACC